>NZ_CP155073.1:2511712-2825676 GCF_039621805.1 Paraburkholderia sp. PREW-6R
TTGACGGAGTCACGACGTCCGGGTCGAAAAACTAGTGAATCGCCGTAGCGCAGCGTGTTCGTCCGCGTCGCTGCGGTTAAATCAAAAGACAGAACTAAACATGTAGAACTGGTCGTAGAGTGCTTCTGGACGCGGGTTCGATTCCCGCCGCCTCCACCAGAACACCGTATCACGCTGTAGATTCAGAGGCAGCATCTTCATGCGTCACCGAGAACCCGTAAGCGGCCCGTCTGCTTGCGGGTTTTTTGTTGTCCGCTCGACTCGATGACAGTGCCGGTCTCAAGCACGTCGTAATGGGGTATCTACGTAGTTCCAAACCGTACGACCTGGTCGAAGATGCAGGACGAACGCAAACACAGAACGCAAACGAGGCGCAACCGCTCCAATGCGCGCCAATCAGACAGCAACGCGCTGCGCCGCGCCACTACACATCATCTCAACGCACCCACGTTCCCGATGCTCAAAACCCAACTCGCCAGGCTCGCCACTGTCAGCGTCTTTTGCGCGAGCGCCATCGTCTGCCCGGCAGCTCAGGCGGTCGATCTGCATGTCATGAACTCCGGCGGCTTCACGGCCGCTTACAAGCTGCTGGCGCCGAAGTACGAAGCCAGTTCAGGCAACACGCTCGAGATCGCCTATGGCCCGTCCATGGGCAACGCGGCTGAAGCCATCCCCAAACGCCTCGAGCGCAACGAACCGGCCGACGTCGTCATCATGGTCGGCTACGCGCTCGACAAGCTGATTGCCGAAGGCAAGGTGAGGCCGGATTCTCGTGTCGAACTGGCGGATTCGCGCATTGGAATGGTGGTCCGCGCAGGCGCGCCGAAACCCGACATCAGCAGCGTGGACGCTTTCAAAAAGACCCTGCTGGACGCCAGATCCGTTGCCTACTCGGATAGCGCGAGCGGTGTCTATATTCAGAACGAACTGTTCAAGCGCATGGGCATCGAGGCGCAACTCAAGCCGAAGGCGACGATGATTCCCAAGATTCCGGTCGCTTCCGTCGTGGCCAAAGGGGATTATCAACTGGGCTTCCAGCAGGTCAGCGAGCTATTGCCGGTGGCGGGTGTCGATTTCGTCGGCAAGATTCCGGAGCCTCTGCAATCGGTGACGCGCTATGCGGCGGGCATTCCGGTCGCGTCGCAGCATCCACAGGAAGCGCGCCAGTTGCTGCAGTTTCTCGCGTCCCCCGCAGCGGCCGCGGACATCGCCGGAACCGGCCTCGATCCGTTGAACTCGAAGTAAGTGAAGACAACGAGCGAGACGGGCAGCCGAACGAAAAGCGCGCGACAAACAAGTGACACGCACAGGCAAGCGAACAGGCAGAACAAACAGGCAAAAATGCACAGGCAAGCGAACAGGCAAAGCGAACAAGCGAAGAAGTAGCCGAATCAACCAGCCGTCCCACCGTCCGACGTTTGTCAGCCGCGCCCGACCGCGCGGCGGACTCGGCGAACAGACCCTCTGATCAGGAGCCCACATCATGCGCAAAACACTCTTCTGCCTCTCCACGCTCACGTTGCTTGCGGTACAACAAGCCGCCTTTGCCGAGGCGCCCAAAGTGGATAACGGCCGCTTCGTCACGGCCGACGGCATGTCGCTCTATACGTTCGACAAGGACACCACGCCCGGCGTCAGCGCATGCACCGGCGGCTGCATGAAATACTGGCCGGCCGCCGTGGCCGCGTCGGGTGACAAGCCCTCCGGCGACTGGACGCTGATCCCGACCGCCGATGGCAAGCAGCAGTGGGCTTACAAGGGCCATCCGCTGTATCGGTATGCGCAAGATAAACAGGCAGGCGATACGAAAGGCGACGGGTTCAAGGACGTCTGGCACACGGCGAAGCCGTGAACCGAACTTCGCGGCGCTGCAGTCCACCGTCAGAAATGACAACGCCGGCACGAAGCCGGCGTCTGCATGATCCATCGTCGCACTGACGGGTCAAGCCTCTACACAATCAGGGCGCCGAAACGGCCGCCCTCTCCCACCATCATTCGTCCTGCGGGCATTGCAGGTTGCAGCCATTCGGATCGCCCATATCGCCACGCTTGCGCATGGACGATTTCTTGCCGTGCTGGTATTTGTCTGAAGGCGCGGACGCGGCAAACGGCATTTGCGGATGCTCGGCGAGCCGGAACTGGTCCTGCAGGATTCCGCCCGGCACACCCGGCGAATTCTGGGCAAAGGCAACTGACACGGTAGCGCAAAGCACACCAGCCGCCGCAGCGGCGGCACAGGCTTGAAGAAGAACTTTCATATCGATTCGGCGCGACTGGCGCGGTTAAGGCGGAAGCGGAAGCTTGAAGAGTATCCCAAACGGACGCCAAGTGCAGCGCGATCCGCGCGGTGATGTTTACCAGCGCTTACGCCACCGTCTCGCCAAGTCCCATGTCGAGATCGACCACCGTGCCGCAGTCGCGCGGGTCGTAGCCTTCCAGCTGATCGACGCTGCGGCGAAACCCGTCGCCACGCAGCAACGCAATCACCGCCTCGAGCGGCGTGCGTTCGAGGCGCGCCCGCTCGCACGCGAAGTAATAATCCTCGTCGACCACGGGAATGAAGTCGAGCCCGAAGTGGTGCGCGGCGGGTTCAACGCCGAAACCAACGTCGGCCATGCCGCTCGCCACGAACGCCGCGATCGCCGAATGCGTGAGCTCGGTCGACGCATAACCATTGACGCGATCCGGATCGACGCCGACTTTGCGTAGCGCAAGGTCCAGCAGCATACGTGTGCCCGACCCAGGCTGACGGTTCACGAAGCGGACGTCGTCGCGCGCCAGATCACCGAGGCCGCCAATGCCGCGCGGATTGCCCTTGCGAAGAAAAAGCCCTTGCTTGCGCCGCGTGAGATGCACGAGTACGTGACGCTGCGGATCGAGCCAGCGCCGATAAGTGTCCGCACAAGCCGCGCGAAATTCACCGAGCGGCAAATGGAAACCCGCGAGATCGCATTCGCCGCGTGCGAGCGCGCTGACCGCGTCTGCGCTGTCGCGATACTTGATGTCGACCGGCAAGTCGTTCGCAACCAGAGCGGTGACGAGCGCGGCCACTGCGTAACCGTGCGACGCATGAATACGCACGTCGTCGCCGGGCGGCGCAAGCCAGCGGTTCAGATCGCTTGCGACCTCACTCGCCAGTGCGCGCATGTTGCCGTCGAGTCGCTCGCCGCATAAGCGCTGCGCTCTCAACACTGCCTGGCCGAGTTCCGACAACACCGAACCGCGCCCGCGTTCTTTGGCGATCAGCGGACCGCCCAGATGTTCTTCGATGCCCCGCAGCAACCCCCACGTATGACGGTAGGACAAACCCTTAAGCGCAGCAGCCTGCGCAATGCTGCCGGATTCATCCACCAGCGCAAGCAGCGCCACGACGTCCGACAGGCTTGCCTCCCGACCCTGCGCATCTGTCACCACCAGCTGCGCCCGACACTCGACCCTAATCATATATGCTCGATTTTTTCCTATTGCACGCGCCGATTGACGCGCCTATTGTTCGGCTAATCATATCGAACAAACGAAGCATAAGTGCACGCATTATGAATAACAAGTGCATATATGACTTTGGAGGAGCGACCCACATTGGACAATTCCATCGCCTTTGCGCCTGATCGGCTCGTGCAACGTCACGCGCGGCCGGGCGTGTCGCTGCTGGCTATCCTGCACGCGATCCAGGACGAACTCGGCTACGTGCCGCCCGCAGCTGTCGCGCCGCTCGCGCAAACCTTGAATCTGTCCCGTGCGGAAGTGCACGGCGTCATCACGTACTACCACCACTTCCGCACGCAACCCACGGCAGCGGTCACCGTACAACTGTGCCGCGCGGAAGCCTGCCGCAGCATGGGCACCGAGGCGCTCGCACGCCATATCGAGAACAGAACCGGCTGCCGCTTCGACGTGGACCATGAATCCGGCGCGACAGTCGAACTGGCGTCGGTGTATTGCCTCGGCCAGTGCGCGCTGTCACCTGCACTGACGATCAACGGCACCCTGCACGCGCGGGTCACGCCGGAAAAATTCGACGCGATCTTCGCCGCGGCCAGTAAGCGCGTGGAGGTGACGGCATGACGCGCATCTATGTCCCGCGCGACTCGTCGGCGCTGGCGCTCGGCGCTGACGAACTGGCACGAGAGATCCAGGCCGAAGCCGCGCGTCGCGGCATCGACATCGATCTGGTCCGCAATGGCTCGCGCGGGCTTCTGTGGCTCGAACCGCTTGTCGAAGTCGCGACGGCCAACGGTCGCGTCGGCTATGCGAATGTCGAAACCGGCGACGTCGCGACGCTATTCGATGCGGGCTTTACCGATGGCGGCGCGCATCCGCGCAACGTGGGCGTGGTCGACGAGATAACGTATCTGAAGAAACAGCAGCGGCTCACTTTTGCGCGCATCGGCCTCACCGATCCGCTTTCCATCGAAGACTACGTGGCTCACGGCGGCCTCGAAGGGCTCAAGCAGGCGCTTCTCACCGACGGCGACGCCGCCTGCGAAGCGCTGATCGAATCCGGTCTGCGCGGACGGGGCGGCGCCGCGTTCCCGGCCGGCATCAAATGGCGCACCATGCGTGGCGCAAAGGCGGCGCAGAAGTACATCGTCTGCAACGCGGATGAAGGCGATTCCGGCACGTTCTCCGACCGTCTCGTGATGGAAAGCGACCCGTTCATGCTGATCGAAGGGATGATCATCGCGGGCGTCGTGACCGGCGCGACGATCGGCCATATCTATGTGCGCAGCGAATATCCGCATTCGATCGCCACGCTCGAAGCGGCCATCGCCAAAGCACGCGCCGCCGGCTGGCTCGGTGACAGCGTGCTCGGTTCAACCGCGCAGCGCTTCGACCTCTTCGTCGCGAAAGGCGCAGGCGCCTATGTGTGCGGTGAAGAAACGGCGCTGCTCGAATCGCTCGAAGGCAAGCGCGGGATAGTTCGCGCGAAGCCACCGGTTCCCGCGCTCGTCGGCCTGCACGGTCAGCCCACCGTCATCAACAACGTCATCACCCTCGCCACCGTGCCGGTCATCTTTGCGCGCGGCGCAGCGTATTACAAAGACTTCGGCATGGGACGCTCGCGCGGCACGCTGCCGTTCCAGCTCGCGGGCAATGTGAAGCAAGGCGGCCTCGTGGAACTCGCATTCGGCGTGACGCTGCGCGAATTGCTCGACGACTTCGGCGGCGGCACCGCGAGCGGCCGGCCCGCGCGCGCGGTGCAGGTAGGCGGCCCGCTCGGCACGTATCTGCCGGAAAGCCAGTGGGACATTCCGATGGATTACGAAGCGTACGCGGCAGTCGGTGCGGTGGTCGGCCACGGCGGCCTCGTCGTGCACGACGACACATCCAACCTCGCTGAACTCGCGCAATACGCGATGCACTTCTGCGCGCTGGAGTCGTGCGGCAAATGCACGCCTTGCCGGATCGGCTCGACGCGCGGCGTCGAAGTGATTGCGCGGATTCGCAACGGCGACACGTCCGCGCGACAGGTGCAACTGCTGCGCGATCTGTGCGACACGATGGTGTCCGGCTCGCTGTGCGCGATGGGCGGCATGACGCCGTTTCCCGTGCTGTCCGCGCTCGAGCACTTTCCCGAAGACTTCGGTCTCGCCGACGCGCCCAAAGCGGCCGCCGCCTGACCCACGGAGCCCACCATGTCCGACACCATCCACACGCCTGCCGGCGGCTGCGGTTCAGGTCAATGCGCGTGCAAATCTCAGGCGCAGGCGCAGCAGCGCAGCAAGCCCTCGTTCTTCGACGATACCGACTATGGCACGCCGCAGCGCCACGCCGATACCGACATCACGCTGGAGATCGACGGCCAGCCCGTGACCGTCGCGGCCGGCACGTCCGTGATGCGCGCCGCGATCGAAGCCGGCGTGAACGTGCCGAAGCTCTGCGCGACCGATTCGCTCGAACCGTTCGGCTCGTGCCGTCTGTGCCTCGTCGAAATCGAGGGCAAACGCGGCTATCCGGCGTCGTGCACGACGCCCGTCGAAGCCGGTATGAAAGTGCGCACGCAGACCGATCGTCTGCAGTCGCTGCGCCGTAACGTGATGGAGCTGTACATCTCCGATCACCCGCTCGATTGCCTCACGTGCCTCGCGAACGGCGACTGCGAGTTGCAGGACATGGCGGGCGTCACGGGCCTGCGCGAAGTGCGCTATGGATTCGAAGGCGCCAACCATCTGAAGGACAGAAAGGACGAGTCCAATCCCTATTTCACCTACGACCCGTCGAAGTGCATCGTCTGCAATCGCTGCGTGCGAGCGTGCGAAGAAACCCAGGGCACGTTCGCGCTGACGATTGCCGGGCGCGGTTTCGAATCGCGCGTGGCGGCAAGCGAGAACCAGCCGTTCATGGAATCGGAATGCGTGTCGTGCGGCGCATGCGTGGCCGCGTGCCCGACCGCGACGTTGCAGGAAAAGACCGTCGTCCTGCTCGGCCAGGCCGAACATTCGGTCGTGACGACGTGTGCGTACTGCGGGGTCGGCTGCTCGTTCAAGGCGGAGATGAAGGGCAGCCAGGTCGTGCGGATGGTGCCGCACAGGAACGGCGAGGCGAACGAAGGGCACGCGTGCGTGAAGGGTCGCTTCGCGTGGGGCTACGCGACGCACAAGGACCGCATCACGAAGCCGATGATCCGCGCGAAGATCACCGATCCGTGGCGCGAAGTGAGCTGGGAAGAAGCGCTCAGTTACGCGGCCTCGGAATTCCGCCGTATCCAGGCGAAACACGGGCGTGATTCGATCGGCGGCATCACGTCGTCGCGCTGCACGAACGAGGAGACCTATCTCGTGCAGAAGCTCGTGCGCGCCGCGTTCGGCAACAACAACGTCGATACCTGCGCACGCGTATGCCACTCGCCGACCGGCTATGGCCTGAAGGCCACGCTCGGCGAATCGGCGGGCACGCAGACCTTTGCCTCGGTCGACAAAGCCGATGTGATCATGGTGATCGGCGCCAATCCGACCGACGGTCACCCGGTGTTCGGCTCACGGCTGAAACGCCGGGTCCGGGAAGGCGCGAAGCTGATCGTGGTGGACCCGCGGCGCATCGACATCGTCGACACGCCGCACGTGAAAGCGTCGCATCACCTTCAATTGCGGCCCGGCACGAACGTGGCTGTGATCAACGCGCTGGCTCACGTGATCGTCACCGAAGGCCTGCTGAACGATGCATTCATTGCCGAGCGCTGCGAAGACCGCGCGTTCGGGCAGTGGCGCGATTTCGTCGCGCTGCCGGAGAATGCGCCGGAGGCAACCCAGGCGCTGACCGGCGTCCCGGCGCAAAGCCTGCGCGAAGCCGCGCGCATCTATGCGACCGGCGGCAACGCCGCGATCTACTACGGGCTCGGCGTCACCGAACACGCGCAAGGCTCGACGGCGGTGATGGGCATTGCGAACCTCGCGATGGCGACGGGCAACGTCGGCCGCGAGGGTGTGGGGGTCAATCCGCTGCGCGGTCAGAACAACGTGCAAGGCTCGTGCGACATGGGCTCGTTCCCGCACGAACTGCCGGGCTATCGCCATATCAGCGACACGGTCACGCGCACGCTGTTCGAGCAGGCGTGGAACGTGACACTGCAACCCGAGCCGGGCTTGCGCATTCCCAACATGTTCGACGCGGCGCTGCACGGCACCTTCAAAGGTTTGTACTGCCAGGGCGAAGACATCGTGCAGTCGGACCCGAATACGCATCACGTGTCGGCGGCGTTGTCGTCGATGGAATGCATTGTCGTGCAGGACATTTTCCTGAACGAGACCGCGAAGTATGCGCACGTGCTGCTGCCGGGTTCGTCTTTCCTCGAAAAGGACGGCACCTTCACTAATGCCGAACGGCGCATCTCCCGAGTGCGCAAGGTCATGCCGCCCGTGCCCGGTTACGCCGACTGGGAGGTGACCGTGATGCTCGCGCGGGCGTTGGGGTATCAGATGGACTACGCACATCCGTCGCAGATCATGGACGAGATCGCGCGACTCACGCCGAGTTTTAACGGCGTGTCGTACGCAAAGCTCGATGAGCTCGGCAGCATCCAGTGGCCGTGCAACGAGCACGCGCCGCAAGGCACGCCGACCATGCATGTCGGCACGTTCGCGCGCGGCAAGGGCAGGTTCGTGATCACGAAGTTCGTCGCGTCGCCGGAAAAGGTCACGCGCAGGTTTCCGCTGCTGCTCACCACGGGCCGCATCCTGTCGCAGTACAACGTGGGCGCGCAAACCCGCCGCACCGAGAACTCGCGCTGGCACGACGAAGACCGGCTGGAAATCCATCCATACGACGCGCAGGAACGCGGCATCCACAGCGACGACTGGGTCGGCATCGAATCGCGCGCGGGGCACACCGTGCTGCGCGCGAAGGTCACCGAGCGGATGCAGCCGGGCGTCGTGTACACGACGTTCCATTTCCCCGAATCCGGCGCGAACGTGATCACCACCGACAGCTCGGACTGGGCGACCAACTGTCCGGAATACAAGGTCACTGCCGTTCAGGTGCTGCCGGTCGAGCAACCGTCCCAATGGCAGCGTGACTACTCCCGATTCAACACCGAGCAACTCGACCTGCTGAAGCAGCGCGAGCTGGCCAATGCGACGTCGGGCAAGTGAGGCGAGCGATGGACTCCCACAATCTGATCGACATGGCGAACCGGATCGGCGAATTCTTCGATTCGATGCCGGATCGCGAGGAGGCGCTCGCGGGCGTCGCCGACCATATCAAACGTTTCTGGGAACCGCGCATGCGGCGCGCGCTGCTGGCCTCGCTCGACCAGACGGATTCGGACGGCGCCGCCATGTCCGACTTCGTCAGGCAAGCGCTCGTCAGGCACCGTGAACTGTTGACGCCGGCCGCGCCGACTGCCGTTTGAGTGCGACGCGCTTACGCAAGCGGCGGCAAACTGCAGCGCACTGCCGCACGCTGCGCACATGTCACAGTGCCGCCTGCTCCCGTATCTCGCCGCCCACCGCGAACCACGCTTCACAGTGCCGCAGCAGACCATGCAGATCGGAGCCGGTGCGTCCCCGCGCGCTGATGTAGCCGTCCGGCCGCACGAGATAGAACGAGGGCCGGGTGCGTCCATACGACTCCGCGAGCGACGGGCCGCCCTCGCCCGTCGTGTCGGTGATGCGCCAGATGCGCACCGCGCCCGGCAGCAGGCGCTCGACCTCGCCAGTCAGGCGGTCCAGCTCCGTCTCGGGTGCCACGCGGTGTGTGGCCGCGGGGTCGAGCGGCGTGCCGTCGACGGGAAGCGGCGGGACGAGCAGAAATAGCGAGAAGAACGCCGGATCATGCAGATCGAAAATGCAGCCGACGCCCGGCGCGCGGCCAAGCGGACCGTCCACCACGTGCACCAGCGCGTCGGGCGCGCGCTCGCCGGCACGCGGGCCGCCGTCGAGCACACGTTCGAGCGTAAGCGGACTGCGCCGGTACTGGACCGACAACTCGCTGATCGTCAGGCGCGCGGCATCGCGCAGCGGACCGAGCGCGGCAAGTACGGGCATCACACGTTCGCGCAGCAGCTTGAGCGGACCGTGGTCGGCTTCGGCCATCTGTGTCATGAACCCGGTTTGCCGCAGCACCTCCCGCTCGATCGGATGACGCTCCAGATGATAGGTATCGAGCAACCTGTCCGGCGCCGCGCCGTTGATCACGCGCGCCAGTTTCCAGCCGAGGTTGAATGCTTCCTGGATGCCGGTGTTCATACCTTGCGCGCCGGCAGGACTATGCACGTGCGCCGCATCGCCGGCAAAGAAAATGCGGCCGACGCGCAAGCGCTCCACCATCCGGCTATTCACATGAAAGTACGACGACCACGCGAGGTCCGATACGTCGACGCGTTCGTGCACGCGGCGCCCGATCAGCGTCCTGCATTGATCGAGCGACGGCGGCGGCACCTGGTTCAGCGGCGGTTCGCCGAGCACGGCGGGCGTCAGCGTGGCGGGCGCGGCAGCGGACTCGACCGCTTGATCCGCAATCAGCCGATGCCGCCCGTGACCCAACGGAAACAGTGCGACAAGACCTTCGCCCGACGCGAATATGTGGAACTCGTCGTCGGGCCAGTCGGTTTCCGCATGCAGGTCGGCCAGCAGGAAAGTCTGCTCGAACGTGCGGCCCGCGAAGCTCATGCCGAGGCGATGACGGATCATGCTATGCGCGCCGTCGGCTGCGATCATGTACGACGGCCGGGCGGATTCGGTATGGCCGTCCGCGCGCCTGAGCGTCGCCTGAACACTGGCCGCGCCCTGCGAGAACGACGTCAGTTCGACGCCGCGCTCGACCGTCACGCCCAGCGTCGCGAGATGCTCGGTCAGCAGGCGTTCAGTGATGGATTGGTCGAGGAACAGCAGGTACGGATAGCGCGTATGCAGCGGATCGAAATCGAGCTGCGCGAGACGCATGCCGTTGGAAACCAGATTCGCGATGCGCGCGCGATGACCCAGCTCGAGAAATGGTTCGACCAGCCGGTGTTGTTCGAGCAGTTCGAGCGTCCGCGCCTGAATGCCGATGGCCCGCGAATACGGGGCGGGCTGCATCGCCTTGTCGATCAGACGCACGGGAATGCGTGCGCGCGCCAGACTCATTGCGGCGGCAAGCCCCGTTGGGCCCGCCCCGACGATCAGCACCGACGACGCGTCATATGCGGCAGCGTCCATGCGAAACTCCGGAGACAGCAATGCGCTCTAGTGTACGCCGCCGGTCGCCCGGGGCACGGTGCGCTGCATCATTCACGGCGGTGTGCGGGGTTGCACGCGGCTTTGGCGCCGTGTTGCCGGCACGGCTGCTAACGCGCGGCTCGCCGTCGTGACTCGCTGTCGTGATTTGCTGTCGTGATTTGCTGTGGCGACTCGCCGTGACGATTCGCCCGAGTGACTCGCTCGGGGCATTCTTTGTCCGCGCTCGATGTCACGACTCAGTGCGTGTGCAACGTTTCCATTGCGCAGCGATGCCGCGTCGTGCCGAGGTCGACTTGCAGCGTTGCGTGCTGCATCGAATAGCGCTCGCGCAGCGTGACGACAATCAGATCGAGCGCTTCGTCGCCCGGATGGCCGGCGGGCATCACGAGATGGGCGCTCATCGCATTGCCCGTGGTGGAGAGCGCCCACACGTGCAGATCATGCACGTTGACGACGCCGGGCTGGCCCGAGAGATAGGCATGGATCGTTTTCAGATCGACGCCGGGCGGCACGGCATCGAGCGCGAGCCGCACCGAGTCGCGCAGCAGGCCCCACGTGCCATACACGACGACCGCAACGACCACCAGACTCATCACCGGGTCGAGCCACGTCCAGTTGGTGTAGAGGATCACGAGGCCGCTGATCGCGACAGCGGCCGAAATACCGGCATCCGCCGCCATGTGCAGAAACGCGCCGCGAATATTCAGATCTTCCTTCTGGCCGCGCATGAAAAGCCACGCGGAGAATCCGTTGACGACCACGCCGACGGTGGCCACGACGAACACCGCGAGACCCGCGACCGGCGCCGGGTTCATCAGCCGCCCGATCGCTTCGGTCACGATCACGCCGCAGGCGAACAACAGCAAACCCGCATTCACGAGCGACGCGAGAATCGACGAACTGCCGTAGCCGAACGTGTAGCGCGCGGACGGACGACGCGTGGCCAGCCACGTCGCGCCCCACGCGAGCAGCAGACCGAGGACGTCGGACAGATTGTGGCCGGCGTCGGCAAGAAGCGCCGTGGAATGCGCGATGACGCCGTAAATGGCCTGAATGACGACGATCGCGATGTTGAGCGCGACGGCGAGCGCGAACGCGCGGCCGTGGCCGGCGACAGGCGCGTGGTGGTGAGCGTGGCCGGCGTGGGAGTGGCCGGCGTGGGAGTGGCCGGCGTGGCTGTGTGTAGGATCGTCGTGGGTGCGGGCTGTGTGGCCGTGGTCTGCGTGAGCGTGGTCTGCGTGGCCGTGGTCTGTATGGCTGTGGTCATAGCCGCCGTGAGCGGCGTGGCCGTGCCCCTGGCCGCCCAGCGCATTGGCGGCATGATCGTGCGCTGCGCCGGCGCTTGCGGCGGACGCGGGCTTGCGATCGTCCTCGGGTCCTTCGGCGGCCCGCTTCGGGTCAAAGTATGAGTTCATGACGGATCCAAAGGAAATTCACCTGCCGGTTCGGCCACATGTTCGAGCATCCCGGCAAGCATCGCGCTGATATGACGGTCGGCGGCAAGATAGAACACCTGCTTGCCCTGCCGTTCCGCACGCACGATGCGCGCCGCGCGCAACAGCCGCAGATGATGACTCACCAGCGAAGGCGACAGTGCGAGCGTTTGCGCAATCGCACCGACCGCGCGACGTTCATCCAGACAGGTCAGCACGATCCGCAGGCGCGTGGGATCGCCAAGCAGGCGGAACACATCGGCCAGCAGCACGATTGTGTCCTGCGAGCGAGAGTCAGCGGAGTCGAATGTGACGGATGAAGGCATGGCCGAACACAACATCTATAACATATGAACAAGTATTCACATGTTATAGATGTTCAGGCGACCGGTCAATTCGCAGCGACGTAAGGTGAGTGTGGGAAAATGCGGCCTCCGTCATACCCCGAATGTCACTTCCCGTCATGCAACCCGTATTTGACCGCGCGTTCGCGGCGCATCGTGACGGCCGCCTCGACGACGCCGAACGCGGCTACCGCGCGACGCTCGACGGCAACCCCGTGCACGTCGACGCGCTGCACCTGCTGGGCGTCTTGCGCCACCAGCAGGGCCAGCATGCCGAAGCCGCCGACCTCGTGCGGCGCGCGGTCAAGCTGCGCCCGGAAGATGCCGCGCTGCAACTGAACCTCGGCAACGCATTGAGAGCGCTCGGCAAGATCGACGACGCGATCGAACAGTTCCGCAACGCGTTGACGATCGCGCCGTCGTTTCCGATGGCGCACTACAACCTCGGCAATGCGTATGCCGCGCTCGGCCGCCACGAAGACGCCGCCGACGCCTTCGAGCGATCGGTGCGTCTGCAACCGAACGACGCGTCGTCGCACAACAATCTCGGTAACGCGCGTCATGCGCTCGGGCGGCACGCGGAGGCCATCGCGTCGTTCCGGCGCGCGCTCGAATTGCGGCCGGGTCATGCGGGCGCGTTGAACAACATGGGCATGTCGCTGAATGCGCTCGATCGCCCGGACGAGGCCATTGCATGCTTTCAGGCGGCGCTCGCCGCGCAGCCGCGCTTTGTCGCCGCGCACTTCAATCTCGGCAACACGTTCGACGCCACCGGCCGCCACGCGGAAGCGGTCGCGTCGTTCCAGGCGGCGCTCGCCTTGCAGCCGAATCTGCCGCCGGCCATTTTCGGACTGGGTAACGCGCTTGCCGCATCAGGACGTCATGCGCAGGCGCTGCCGTATCTTGAACGCGCGGTTGGGCTCGACCCGCAGTTCGCGCTGGCGTGGCTGAGCCTCGGCAATGCGCACCAGGCGCTCGGCGCGCATACCGCCGCCATTCGCGCGTTCGATCAGGCGTTGCGTCTGCGCCCCGATCTCGCCTCCGCGCACATGAACCGCGCGCTCACATGGCTCGCGCTGCGCGACTTCGCCCGCGGCCTGCCGGAGTATGAGTGGCGGCTGCAAACCATCGCGCAGCCCGTGATTCAGACATTGCCGCGCTGGCATGGCGAGCCGATCGAACAGCGCACGCTGCTGGTCCATGCCGAACAGGGTTTCGGCGATACATTGCAATTCGTGCGTTTCGTGCCGATCGCCGCACAACGCGCTGCGCGTGTCGTGCTCGAAGTGCAACCGCAATTGCTGCCGCTGCTCGCGCCGGCCGCCCAAAGCTGGCGCGTGACGCTGATCGCACAAGGCGCGCCGCGCCCTGCCGCCGATCTGCACTGTCCACTGGTGAGCCTGCCGCTCGTGCTTGGCACGTCTGTCGACACGATTCCCGCGCGTACCCCTTATCTGAGCGTACCGCCAGCCTACGGCCGGAAATGGCGCGGCTCGCTCGGCGGTCAGGCGAAACGCAAGATCGGTGTTGCGTGGTCGGGCCGCATCCAGCAGAACGAAACACGCTCGATGCCGCTCGCCGCGCTCGACCCGTTGTTCGCAATCGAAGGCATCGACTGGATCGTGCTGCAACCTGCCTTAAGCGCTGACGAACGCGCGGCGCTCGACGCCCATCCGCGCGCGGCGTCGATTCATCGATTCGACAGCAGGATCGGCGATTTCGCGGACACGGCCGCGATCATCGAACGGCTCGACGCGGTGGTGTCGATCGATACGTCCATTGCGCACCTGGCCGGCGCGCTGCGCAAGCCGCTATGGCTGATGCTGCCGTTCGCGGCGGACTGGCGCTGGTTCACCGTCGACGCACGCAGCCCGTGGTATCCGGGCGCAACGCTCGTGCGGCAGCGCCAGCCCGGCGGGTGGAACGACGTGGTCGAAACCGTCGTGCAGGAAGTACGCAAGAGTCAGGGGCGGGGCTGACAGCAGCGCGGTCGTCCGGTTGAAATAAAAAGCCCGCTCGCGCGCGCCCGCGTTCTCACGAACGCGGGGCTTTTCAATGACCTGAACGAAGCGCCGTCACGCGGTCCGGTACTGATCCCGCGCTTCCCGCGTGCGGTACAGCACCAGCGTCGCGATCAGCCCGCAGATTGCCGCCAGACCGAGGAACAGGCCGGGCGCGGCCTTGTTGCCAGTGCTGTGGATCAGCAGCGTCGAGATCGCCGGGGTAAAACCGCCGATCGTCGTCGCGAGGCTATAGGCAAGTGAGAAGCCGGCGGTTCGCACCTCGACCGGCATGACTTCGGTAAGCGCCACGACCATCGCGCCGTTGTAGCAGCCATACAGGAACGACAGCCACAGTTCGACCACCAGGAGACGCGCGAACGACGGCTCGGCGACCAGCCACTGCAGCGCCGGATACGCGGTGACGATGGTCAGGATCGTGAACGCCAGCAACACCGGGCGGCGGCCGATCCGGTCCGACAGCGCACCGGCGAGCGGCAGCCAGACGAGGTTCGACAGGCCGATACACACGGTCACGACCAGCGTATCGATCGACGAGAGCTTGAGCACTTCCTTGCCGAAGGTCGGCGTATAGGCGGTGATCATGTAGAACGACACGGTGGTCATGATGACCATGCCCATACCGCCGAGCACGATGCCCCAGTTTGCGGCCATCGTCTTCATGATTTCGCTCATGGCCGGGCGATGCTTGCGCGCCTTGAACTCCTCGGTTTCCTTCAGCGAACGGCGGATCAGGAACAGGAACGGCACGATCAGGCAGCCAATCAGAAACGGCACGCGCCAGCCCCACGCACCCATCTGGTCGGCCGGCAGCGCCTTGTTCAACACCACACCGATCAGCGCGGCGAACACCACGGCCACCTGCTGACTACCCGACTGCCATGCGCAATAAAAACCTTTGTTGCCCTTCGTGGCGATCTCGGACAGATAGACCGACACGCCACCCAGCTCCACCCCCGCAGAGAAACCTTGCAGCAGGCGTCCGAATAAAACGAGTACCGGTGCGAGCACGCCGATCGTCGCGTACCCCGGAATCGCGGCGACTGTCAGTGTGCCGAGCGCCATCAGGCCAAGCGTGAGAATCAGGCCTTTGCGCCGGCCATGATGGTCGATGTACGCGCCGAGCACGATCGCGCCGAGCGGACGCATCAGGAAACCTGCGCCGAACACGGAAAGCGACAGCATCAGCGAGGCGAACTCGCTGCCACCCGGGAAATAGGTCTTGGCGATCGCCGACGCGTAATAGCCGTAGACCATGAAGTCGTACATCTCAAGAAAGTTACCGCTCACTACGCGGAAGACTGTCTTGACCTTGGATTCTTCCGAAGAAGACGTAGCGTGTGTCGCTGTTGACATGACATTCTCTGATAAGCCCGTCGCCGCGCGAGCCGCAGCGACCGGGCAGTTGATACGATCCACTGCGCTGGCCCGGCGGATCCCGCGGGCGGAACAACGCGCCGGGGGCGCTGCATTTTCATGCTGAATGCGTTGGCGAGATATCCGGGTAAACGTTGTAGAACAGGCAAAGGCAGTGCACGTAATGTTACCGCTCAAGGCGGTACTGCGTAATGCATACAGTTTCATTACAGCGGGAATCGTTCGAACCCCGCGGGGTCAATTTGCGCTCAGGCACTACTGTGGATCCCTATCCCGATGCAAACCACCCGCACCCTGTCGCTGCGCCCTGCAACGTTCGCGGACGCCGCACTCATCGCTTCCATTCATAGCGCCAGTTGGCAGGCCACGTATCGCGGCCTGCTGCCCGACTCGTTTCTCGATGGCGAGGTGGCCGGCGAACGCGCTGCGTATTGGGAAGCGCGCCTGCGCGCTCCGGGGCAAGAGCGCCGCATGGTGGTCATCGCGGAACTGGCGGACGAGCCGATCGGGTTCATGTGTGTCGAGCGTCAGCCGGAATCCGCGTGGGGCGTGTTGCTCGATAACCTGCATGCGCTGCCGGGCTATCAGGGTATCGGCGCCGGCAAGCTGCTCATGCGCGCCGCGCAGGACTGGGCACGCGAGCAGGGCGAAACGCAGATGTATCTCTACGTGCTCGAGGGCAACACGCCGGCCATTGGCTTTTACGAGCGGCAAGGCTGGCAGTTTGTCGGCGCCGAACCGGACCACATGGGCGGCGTCGATATCACCGCATTGCGCTATGTGTACCGGCTCGATCGCTAGCATCGACGTCGGGCGTCTACGTATTCCCGCTGCCTGACGTAGTTTCAGGCGGATCGAGTGCCAAATTCGGAACCGTCCGATCGCTAGCCTAAGCGCGCACAAGCATCATCGTCGGCACTCCGATGGCTTCGTTGATGCAACGCCCTGCCGCGCGTGTCCGATCCGGGCGTCGTCCTGTGTTTCAGGCTGGACATGCCGCGTTCGCTCAAGGCGTTTCTCGCGCGAGACCTGGGTCGTGAACCCACGCGCCGCCCATCGGCTTATCACGAGGCGCTGAAACAAACCGATGTCCACTATTCCCCTCACTCTGATTCAAGGCTCGCTGGCGCTGCCGCGTCTGCGTCCGCTTGCCCAATTGCCGGCGCCTTTCGGCCACGACTGGTCGCTGCTGCCGCCGGCTTACAGCGTTCGGGTCGAACTGAAGGCGCTGTATGCAGCGCTGTTGCGCACGTTCTGTCTGAGTGATCAGGCGATTCGCTCGCTGTGCCGATGGTTGCCGCCAAGCGCGGGTGAACCACCGGAGACCGTCATACGGGAAGCAGTGGCCTTCGAATCGCCCCATCCTGTCGCTGCGCCGATGCCCGTGACTGAGATGTCCGCCGAAAGACTCGCTTCGCCGGCGGCTGGCAGTGGCACATTGCGAGGGTCACCGGCGTGGGCGGGCGTTGCAGGCGGCTTTTGCGCACTCAGCGGTGCGGCCGTGCTCGCATGGATCGCCGCCGGGCATTTGCCGCATCGTCATGCAGACCGTCAAGCCAACGTGGCGAATGGATCGGGCATGGCGAAAGTTGCAGAAGTGGCAAGCGCGTCGGCTGCAACGCGCGAGATGGCAACGCCGTCTCGCCGTGCGACTGATCCAGTTCCGGCGGCTGCGGCGGTCACCATCGCAAGTGCGGCTTCGCCTGAACCTTCGCATGACATCCAGCGCGCTCGACCCGCAGCCACGCGGCCGTCAACGAAGACTCACCAGCATGCCCGGCGCGCGCACCACGCGAACTTCAATGGCAAGCCTGCGCCCCGTCATTCTGCAGCGGCAGACACGCTGTCGCGCAGCACACCTGCTTCGCGCGTGCCGCATGAAGCTCCCCATCCGTCAATCGCGGGATCTTACTCACCGCTCGCGCCATCAAGGCTGGGCGTCGCCGAATACAACGCAGTGACATTATCCGCTGCCACGCCTGTCGGCCACATTGCAACGCTGCCGCGTCCCGCCGGCGCTGCCACGGCACCGGTTACCAGTGCGACCGAGTGGTCGACTCGCCTGTCTCAACGTCGCGTGACCGAAGTCCCCGATCAGTTCGCGAGATAAGCGGATCCGCAGCGACAAAACGCTGAAACAAAAAACGTCCGGCCTGTCTTTCGACCGGCCGGACGTTGCCGCTTGTCACTCCCACTCGCTTATTTCTGCGGTGGCAAGCCGGACTCCGTTTGCCTTTGCAACTGCATTACCTGATTTTCGACCTGACGCAACTGTGCTTGCGCCCTGTCTTTCTCGACATGCAACGCGACCGCTTCGCTTTGTGTCTGCCGTTGATAGTCGCTCACCTTTGCCTCCTGCGCACGCGCCACATTCAGATCGGCCTGCAGACGTCTCGCGCGATCTTCAGACAGCGCGATCACCTCTTCGATATAAGCCTTCTGAGCCTGCAATTGCGTGCGACGAATTTCGACATCCGACAGTTGCACCGTTTGCTGGACAAAGCCCGCATAAATCGCTTCAGCGCGTGCCGCGTCCTCGGACCTGATGACGCGCCAGAAATGTTTATCCTGGAAGAGCGCGATGTAGTACGCCATCTGTTGCGGATAAAAAAACAGACTTGCACCGTAGCTGCCGTTATAGGTGGTGCGCAATTCGCTCAATCGCCCGTCTTGAATCAGTTGCATCAGTTCGGCAACATTGCCTTGCGCGTTGGCGGCATCCGCGGCGTTGGCGGAATTCGTGGCGTTGCTTGCATTGCCCGCTTGAGCCGGTGACTCCGACGCCGCAGCGCGCAGCGCCGCGGCCACGGGCTGCGGCGTCAACGTGTTGAGCGACGGCCGCGTGCCGGCCGTGGGCGGGAAGTCTTGCGCCTGCGCCGACAGCACGAGACCGCTCTGCTGCAACAGCGCACATGAAGTCGCGAGCAGCATGGCACGCCGTACTATTAAGGGGTACTTCATAGTGCATGCTCCATGCAATACCAGATCAGCCGCAGATTATCGCGCGGATCACGCATTAAGCGAAGCATTCAGACCGAGCGGAAACGCACTTTAAATCGAGATAAAACAGCGTCGAATAATTTAGTTCGATCAGCTCATCAATTGGAAATAAACGATTTGAGATAGAGCGCAACGGGCGACGATTCAAGCTCGCTGGCGCGCAAGTCGAGCGACATCGGAATTGACTGAATCCGGCCGAGACAATACGTTATAGATTGGAGATAGCAGCGGCGGCGTTGGCGCCGGAGCGAGACGGGCACTCGCCGCTGCCATCGGCCGAAGTTCCACGTCAAGCGTGATCAACGCATGAGCGTGGAACCTGGTACGTCGCTAATCAGAACCGCGTTTCGCGTGCGACGCGCAGAAACGTATCGAGCAACGGCGTGCAGTCCAGCAATTCGGGACCGCCCGCGCGATGAAACTCCGGGTGCCACTGCACGCCCATGACGAACGGCGCCCGGCGATAGCGCACGGCCTCGATAATGCCGTCCGATGCCGACACCGCCTCGATATTGAGATCGCGTCCCAATGTCTTGACGGCCTGATGGTGAATCGAGTTCACGATCGCGTCGCGCCGCCCAGGAAACATGTTGGTGAGCGTCGAGCCATCCGGAAAATGTATGCCGTGCCGATGCTGATCGTAGTTCTCGTTGACATGCGCGCCCGCAGTAGGCACATCGGTGGCGATATCCTGATAAAGCGTGCCGCCAAACGCCACGTTGATCAGCTGGCAGCCGCGGCACACACCGAGCACCGGCTTGCCAGACTCGATGAATTCGTGCAGCAACTCCAGTTCGTACATATCGCGCACGCGGTCGCCCGGCCACTCGTGACTGGTCGCCTGCTCCGCATACGACTGCGGCGAGACGTCCGCGCCGCCTTGCAGCAGCAAGCCGTCGAGATGTTTCGCATAGTCGCGCAACCGGATGTTGCTGGGATGCAGCATCCCTTGATGCCCCACCGTCGGAATCATGAAGACGAGCACATCGCGCGACATCACCCAATGTGCGATCGACTCTTCCAGATATTGCAGCGTTTTACCGCGCAGCCCTTTCGCGCCGGGTTCCGGATGGAAGATCCGCGCCGACACGCCAATGCGTAGCGTGCGCTGCGTGATCCGTTGACCCGCCCGGTCGAAAATCTGCCGTGCACGCGCCGCCACGATGCGGCCGAACACGGTCCAGGCAGAGTCGTTCTGCTTCAGGTAACGAGGCGGCGACGGCGGCAGCGCATTCGGCGGGGGCGGGTTGGAGGCGGTAAAGTCGGGCGCCGCGCCGAAGCCCGGCGGCGGCGAGCCAACCGGGCGCGTGGTGGATGCCTTTGCATCTTCGATCACCTCGGCATCTTCGGCGGAGTGCGCCAGGTCACCGGCACTGCGTTCGCTGCCGGACACCGTCGCCGCAGGCCGCACCGGATGCCGCGTGGCATACCGCGCTTCACGCTCGTGCACAGCCGCTTCCTGTTTCGCCGTGGACGCTGCCGCCGAACTGCGCGCCTCGGCCGCGTCGCGTTGACGGGCGCTGTGCGGATCTTCGGGCGTGACGGTCGACGCGCTATCGAGCTCATCGGTCGACGACCTGATGGCGGCTTCTTCGGCGGCGGGCGTTACTGTGTCTTTGATCGGCGACTGGATCGCGTCTTCGTGCGAGAGGGGCAGCGACGCCGCCGGTTCGGGCGGCATGCCAATGCCAGGTGATACACCCGGCGATGCGCCCGGCGTTGCGCCAGACGTTGCACCTGGACTTGTACCGGGCGATGCTGGCGACGCCGTAGGCGACGGTGAGGAGCCGGGCGTACCGGCGTTATCAGGTTTGTTTTCGCTCATGACAGTCAGACAGGCGCCTTCCACGCGAACGAATGAATATGCCCTGATTATCCGCTAGCGAGCCGACCCCCGCAAACTCGCACACAATTGCTCACATTGTTGCGGCTCAGGCCAAAGGCCCATCTGACTTAAGGATCGGGCTGTTCGTCGAAAGTTTCACGCAACGCGATCTGCATGGCCGCATGAATCTTCACGCACCAGCGCCATGCCAGCGCGAGCAGCAGCGCCGCGCAGATCAGCACGGCGGCGAGCAGCCCCGCTGGCGGCAAGATGCCGCCCGATAACGCGGCGACCAGCAGGAAGACACCGACCATCGACACCACCGGCACGAGATCGGAAATCGCATAGCGGATCGCGCTCGTGAAGCGTCCCGCCGTGGCCGGGTCCACGCCCACTTCGGCGAGCAGCAATGCGAGCGACTTGGTTTTGCGATAGACGGCGACGAGAAACGGCAGCGACACCAGCAGCGCAAGACTCCAGAGCACCACGCGCCGCATCGGCTCCGATTCGAGCCAATGCGCGAGCAGGTTGCTGGCAAAGGGCGCGCTGTACGACACGATCAGAAAGATCGCCGCCACGAGCGCCAGATTGACCGCGATTTGCAGAATGATCCGACGCGTCATGCTGAAAAGTGTCGGCTCGTCGCTGCCCGTGGTCAGGCTGCGCAGCCATTGCCCGTACATTCCGAATACATTGGCGAGCGTGCGCGGCATCGCGCGGCTCAGGCGCTGCGTCAGAGGATCGGCGGCGCGGATCAGATACGGCGTGAAGAGCGTGGTCAGCGCCGAGACGGCCACGGCAATCGGATAGAGAAACGCGCTGGTCACTTTCAGCGTGAGGCCGAGCGACGCGATGATGAACGAGAACTCGCCGATCTGCGAAACCGTCATGCCGACCCGCACCGCCGTGCGCCCGTCCTTGCCCGCGAGGAAAGTACCGAGCCCGCAGGAGACGATCTTGCCGACGATCACCGCCGCCGTGATGACCGCGATTGGCCACGCGTAATCCACCAGCACGGCCGGATTCAGCATCAAGCCGATGGTCACGAAGAAGATGGCGGAAAACGCGTCGCGCAGCGGCGCGATCAGATGTTCGATCCGATGCAGGTGACGCGATTCCGCCATGATTGCGCCAATCAGAAACGCGCCGAGCGCAGTGCTGTAGTCGAGCTTCACGACCAGCAGACAGAAGCCGAAGCAGAAACCGAGCACGGACACGAGAAGCATTTCGTCGCTCTTCGCACGCGCGACGTAATTGAGCGCGCGCGGCACGACCAGCACGCCCACCACCAGCGACACCGTCATGAAGAGCAGCAGTTTGCCGAGCGTGACCATCGCGACGCCCGCGCTCAACTGCCCGGTCTGCGCAATGCCGGACAGCAATACCAGCATGGCGATGGCGAGAATGTCCTCGACGATCAGAATTCCGAACACCAGTTGCGCGAAGCGCTCACGCTTAAGCCCCAGTTCGGAGAGCGCCTTGACGATGATCGTCGTCGACGAGATCGCCAGAATCGCGCCGAGGAACAGCGAGTCCATCGAACTCCAGCCGAACGCGCTGCCAATCTCATAACCCAGCCACAGCATCAGCACGATCTCGGACAGCGCCGCGACAATGGCCGTCGCGCCGACCTCGAACAGCTTGCGCAGACTGAACTCCAGCCCGAGCGAAAACATCAGGAAGACGACGCCCAGCTCGCCGAGCGTCTGAATGGTCTGCTCGTCGTGAATCAGCTGGAACGGCGGCGTGTAAGGCCCGATGATCACGCCCGCCGCGATATAGCCCAACACCACCGGCTGCTTCAGGCGATGGAACAGCACGGTGACGACGCCGGCGAGCGCCATCACGACCGCCAGATCCTGAATGAAGCCGATGCCGTGGTGCATGAATTTTTTCCTTACAAAAAGTAATCCAGAAAGGCCGAGTGTAACGCAGTCGGCACCCCGCTCCGGGCACTGCGCTCCGAACCGGAATGATGACCGTCGACCGCTGCAACGCCCGGAAGCCGCAATAATTTTGAAACGCTCGACGTGTGTGAAATATCACAATAATATTTGACGCATATTTTTTTCGGAGTCGAGCGATGCAGCAGTTGTCCTTCAATGTCCTGGACCGGTCAGGCAACAGTTACGCCGAGCGCGTCGACCTGAACCATTTGACAATCGCCGGTTGGGCCGGCCGCGACCAGGCCGCGATCGAGCATCACATTGCCGAGCTTGCCGAACTGGGCGTGAAGCGCCCGTCGACGACGCCCTGCTTCTATCGTCTTGGCTCGGAACTGCTCACGCAGGCCGGGCAGGTGGACGTGATCGGCGTGAAGTCGAGCGGCGAAGCCGAATGCGTGCTGGTGAATGCGCCGACGGGCCTGCTCGTCACGGTCGGCTCGGACCACACCGATCGTGAAGTCGAGGCGTACGGCGTCACGGTGTCGAAACAGATTTGCCCAAAGCCGGTAGCGCGCGACGCCTGGCGTTTCGATGACGTAGCCGGCCATTGGGATCAGCTGGAATTGCGCGCCTACGCCGTCCCACATGGCGAGCGACGCGTCTATCAGCAAGGCAGCGTCGCCTCGCTGCTGCCGGCGGCCGACCTGCTGGCGCGCGCGCCGCTCGCGCCAGACGCAGCCATGTTCTGCGGCACGCTCGCCGTGCAGGGCGGCATTGCCGGCATGGCAGATGGCGACGCGCTCGAACTCGAATTGCACGACCCCGTGCTGAACCGCACGCTGCGCCACGCGTATCGCGTGCGCGCGCTTCCTATCGTCGAATGAGGCATTCATGAGCATCCCTTCGCTATCCGCTGACGCCGACGCGTCCTCCGACGCCTCGCTCGAAGCCGCCGCGTTGCGCAAGATCACGTGGCGCATCATGCCCTTCCTGTTTCTCGTCTACGTGCTGTCGTATCTGGACCGCGTCAACATCGGTTACGCGAAGCTGCAGTTCACCGGCGACCTCGGGCTTTCGAACGCCGCCTACGGACTGGGCGCGGGGATCTTTTTCTTCGGCTATTTCGTGTTCGAAGTGCCCAGCAATCTGCTGCTCAAAAAGTTCGGCGCGCGCGCGACGATCGCCCGGATCACGATGCTGTGGGGCCTGCTGTCGTGCCTGATGATGTTCGTGCACTCCGAAACCATGTTCTACGTGCTGCGCTTCTTCCTGGGCGTGGCCGAGGCGGGTCTGGTGCCGGGCGTCGTGTTGTATCTGACCTTCTGGTTTCCATCGGATCGGCGCGCGCGGATGGTCGCCGTGTTCATGGCGGCGATTCCGGTCGCGGGCATTGTCGGCGCGCCGCTGTCGGGCTTCCTGATGTCCGCGCTGCACGAGACGCACGGCCTGCGCGGCTGGCAGTGGATGTTCCTGATCGAAGGCATTCCGTCGATCCTCGCCGGCTTCTGGGCGCTTGCCGTACTGCGCAACTCGCCGGCCGAAGCCGGCTGGCTCACCAACGACGAAAAGCGCGTGATTCTCGGCCGCATTTCGCGGGAAAACAGCGCGGCGGCCGCGGCCGGCGCGGAGCACAGCCTCGCGGTCGCGCTGCGCTCGGGCCGCTTCTGGCTGCTCACGCTGATCTATTTTTGCCTCGTCACCGGCAACGCGGGCTTTTCGTTCTGGCTGCCGCAGATCGTCAAGGATCTTGGCGTGACCAATCTGGTCACCAACGGCTTCGTGACCGCGATTCCTTATCTGGCAGCGGGAATCGGCATGATCCTGATCGGGCGTTCGTCGGACGTGACGGGCGAACGGCGCTGGCACTACGCGGTGTGCTGCTTCATCGGCGCGGCCGGGCTGCTCGGCAGCGCGTCCGTGACAAACTCGATTCCGCTCGCCGTGACTGGCCTGTCGATCGCCTACATCGGGATTCTCGCGGGCTTCGGCATCTTCTGGTCGATGTCGACGACATTCCTGCAAGGCACGGCTGCGGTCGCCGGCATTGCGGTGATCAATTCGATTGCGAACCTCGCAGGCTACGTGAGCCCTTACGTGCTCGGCATCGTGAAGGATGCGACGCATAGCGTGACGTTCGGTCTCGTGCTGATTGCGGGCGCGTTGATCGTCGGCGGTCTGGTCACGCTGATGATGCCGCGCGTGAAGGTTCAGCATGCGGCAGCGCCTGCGCCGGGCGGCGTCGAAGCGTGACGCGCAGGCGCGGCGGCGACGCCCGACATGCCGCCGGCACGGCCGGCCTTGCCGGCCGTGGCCGCACTGGCCGCACTGGCCGCACTGGCCGCACTGGCCGCACTGGCCGCACTGGCCGCGCTCGCCGCGCTTGCCGCGCTTGCCGTCCGGTTACGGCAAAACCTTGCTCTACAATGGGGACGACATTGTCCGCATCTTTTCTCCATGACGCTTTTGCAGACTGACCGTCCTTCGAAGTCCACCCGCACGACGGCTTCCGCGAGCCTCGCCGAACAGGCGTATGCGTTCGTCAAGCGCGAGATCATCACCCTGCGCTTGCGGCCAAGCGAAGTCCTCAACGAGGCGGAACTGATGGCGCTGACGGGCATCGGCCGCACGCCGGTGCACCAGGCGCTGCACCGGCTCGTGCACGAAGGCATGCTGACCATCATGCCGCGCAAGGGCATCATGGTCCGGCCGGTGTCGCTCGAAGACGTGCTGGCGATCATCGACGTGCGGCTCGTGAATGAAAGCTATTGCGTCGAGCTTGCCGCCCGTCACGCGCAGCAGCACGACTACGACGCGATGCAGGCGTTGCTGGACCGCTCGTCGGTATGTGTTGCCGCGCACGATATCGAGGGCATGATGGATATCGACCGCGAGTTTCATCTGGCGATCTCCGCCGCGTCGCGCAACGCCGTGCTTGCCGATATTCTGCGCGGACTGCACGAGCGCTCGCTGCGCTTCTGGTTCATTTCGCTTTCGGAACCGCACCACCTGGAAGACGTGCACGAAGAACATCTCGAACTGTTCCGCCTGCTGCGCGAACGCGACGCCGAAGGCGCCCGGCAATCGGTGCAGAAGCATATCGAGGCGTTCCGCTCGACCCTCTTCAACCGGATTTAAACGATGCCGCTTCCCGTGACCGCGGCCTGCATCGCAAACCGCATCGGCGAGAGGGGCGCGATAACAGATGAAAACTGACTGCGAAACCGGCTGCATCTGAACGCAAACCCGCCCCCAACATTTTTACCGACACAATGGCCAACGACTTCACGCCCTTTCCGCCGCTTGCCCAACTCGCCGCCGATCTCGCGGCCGGCCGCACCACGAGCCGCGCGCTCGTTGAAACCGCACTCGGGCGGATTGCGGATCCGACCGGTCAGGGCGCCGTCGCCTTCATGCACGTCGACGCCGACAACGCCCGCGCCGCCGCCGACGCGCACGACCGTCTGCGCGCGGCCGGCACCATCCTGTCGCCGCTCGCCGGGATTCCGGTGTCGGTGAAAGACCTGTTCGATATCGAAGGCCAGCAGACTCGCGCGGGCTCGGTGGTCCTCTCCGACGCGCCCGCCGCGAAAGCGGACGCCGTCACCGTTGCGCGCCTGAAGCGGGCCGGCGCGGTGATCGTCGGGCGCACCAATATGAGCGAGTTCGCTTTTTCCGGGCTCGGCCTGAACCCGCATTACGGGCACCCGCTCTCGCCATACCGGCGCGGCGTCGAAGGCGATGAACGGATTTCGGGCGGCTCGTCGTCGGGCGCGGCGGCGTCGGTCGCGGACGGGATGGCGGCCGTCGCGCTCGGCACCGACACAGGCGGCTCGATCCGCATTCCGGCGGCGCTTTGCGGCCTGACCGGCTTCAAGCCGACCGCGTCGCGCATTCCGAAGCAAGGCGGCGTGCCGCTGTCGTCGACGCTCGACTCATTCGGGCCGATCGGCGTTTCGGTGGCGTGCTGCGCACTGGTCGACCGGATGCTCGCCGGGCTCGAACCGCGCATTCCGGCCGCCCGGCCGCTCGAAGGCGTGCGCCTCGGCGTGCTGACGAATTTCGTGACCGACGGCGTCGAGCCCGCGGTGGCCGCGGCCATCGACACGGCGCTCAAACATCTGGAAGCAGCCGGCGCCATTGTCAGCGAAGTGCGCTTCGCGCCGCTCGACCGTCTGCCGCAAATCAACCGCTTCGGCTTCTCGCCAATCGAAGCGTATGCGTGGCATCGGCCGCTGCTGGAAAAACATCGTGATCAATACGATCCGCGCGTGCTGGTGCGGATCATGAAAGGCCAGCCGGCCACAGCCGTCGACTATCTGGATCTGCTCGCGGAGCGCGAGGCGATGCTCGACGAAGCCGCGCGCACGCTGTGGCAGCGTTTTGACGCGGTGGTGGCGCCGACCGTGCCGGTCGTACCGCCGCGCGTCGCCGATCTGGTTCACGACGACGACGCGTTCGGCCGCACGAACGCGCTGATTCTGCGCAATCCGAGCGTGTTCAATTTCCTCGACACCTGCGCGTTGTCGTTGCCATGCCATTTGCGCGGCGACGCGCCAGTCGGTCTGATGCTGGCAGGCGCGCCGCACGCCGACGACGCGCTGCTCGCGATCGGCCGCGGCGCGGAAGCGGTGCTGAACGCGATTCGCTGAGATTCGGGCGGGCGCAGCAACGTGCGATCGACGCGATCCGGCCTGCGGACAAAGAGCCAGATCAGCGCGTATAAGCGTCAGTGCGCCGGGGGCAAGGGTTCGCGCTAGAATCGCGGGCACCGCACTCCCGTCTCCCGACCGCCACACGATCCATGAATAACGACAATGCAATGCTGCGCCGCGAGCGCTCCCTGCTGGTCCTGCTTGGCCTGATCTGCGTCGCCCTCGTGGCCGGCGCGCTCTATCTGCAATACGGGCTGCACGAGGATCCTTGCCCGCTGTGCATCATTCAGCGGTATTTCTTCCTGCTGATCGCGATTTTCGCGTTCCTCGGCGCGCGCTTTAACAGCTGGCGCGGCGTGCGGTTGCTGGAAGTGCTGGCTGCGTTGTCGGCGCTCGCCGGCATCGTGACGGCGGCGCGCCACGTCTACGTGCAGGCCAACCCCGGCTTCAGCTGCGGCTTCGACGCGCTTCAGCCCGTGGTGGACAGCCTGCCGCCCGCGCATTGGCTTCCGGGCGTGTTCAAGGTGGCCGGATTGTGCGAAACGGCTTATCCGCCGATTCTCGGCCTGACATTGCCGCAGTGGTCTCTGGTCGCCTTCGTGATCGCGTTCATTCCGCTTGCGCTGAGTCTCGTGCGGAACCGGCGTCGGTTCGCCTGATCCGACGCTAAGTTCGGCTTTCTTCCGTCATATCCCACCTTTTCGCCTGGCGACGCCCCACCTGGGGCCGCCCAATTCAGGCACTCCCGCCGGGCGCGCAACTTCCCGCCGTCGCGCGGATCGTACTGTTTGCATGACCGCTTTCGAATAGGCTTCATGCGACGCGGGAAATATTTTCGCGACGAGGGAGTGCTATCTTCGGAACTGGATGGCGATCTACGTGCGCGAGGCCGGTTCCGGCACGACCCCTGCGTAACGCGCGCCCGGTCCGCACTGTCTTCTGGATTCGCCATGACATCGCACACCATCCGTTTCTATCATCAGGGTTCCGTCCGTGAAGTGTCGGACGTCCCGGCATCGCGCACCGTGCTTCAGCACCTGCGTGAGGATCTGCATTGCACGGGCACCAAGGAAGGCTGCGCAGAAGGCGATTGCGGCGCGTGCACCGTCGTGATCGGCGAGCTGGATGCGCACGGCGGGCTCGCGCTGAAAGCCGTCAATGCATGCATCCAGTTCCTGCCGACGCTCGACGGCAAAGCGCTTTTCACGGTCGAAGACCTGCGCGCCACGAACGGCGCGCTGCATCCCGTTCAGCAGGCAATGGTGGATTGTCATGGCTCGCAATGCGGTTTCTGCACGCCCGGATTCGTCATGTCGATGTGGGCGTTGTATGAAAATCAGCCGGCCGCCGCCGGCCTGCCCACCCGTGATGAAATCAACGCCGCGCTGTCCGGCAACCTGTGCCGCTGCACCGGCTATCGGCCCATCGTCGACGCCTCGCAGAAGATGTTCGACTACTCGCACTATCCGCGAGTAGCGCTGGATCGCACCGCCATCGTCGAAACACTGCGTCCGCTGCAACGCGGCGACACCTTTGAATACCGCGCGCCCGACACGCGTGGCACCGCGTTCGGCTCGCCCACGTTTTACGCGCCCGTCACGCTCGACGCATTCGCCAGACTGCGCGCCGAGCTTGCGCAAGCGCGTCTCCTGGCAGGCAGCACCGACGTCGGCCTGTGGGTCACCAAGCAGTTCCGCGATCTCGGCGACATCCTGTATATCGGCAACGTCGCCGAACTGAAGACCATCGCGCGTGACGCGCAGACGCTCACGATCGGCGCGGCCGTCACACTGGAGGACGCCTACGCCGCCCTCGCCGCCGACTATCCCGAACTCGCCGAACTGTGGACGCGCTTTGCATCGCTGCCGATCCGCAACGCCGGCACGCTCGGCGGCAACGTCGCGAACGGTTCGCCGATCGGCGACTCGATGCCTGCGCTCCTTGCGCTCGGCGCAGAAGTCGTGCTGCGTCACGGCGCCAGAACGCGCACGTTGCCGCTCGACGCGTTCTACCTCGGCTATCAGAAAACGGCGCTCGCGGCGGGCGAATTCGTCGCCGCGCTGCGCGTGCCGCGTCCGGCAGGCAACCTGCGGTTTCGCACGTACAAGGTATCGAAGCGCTACGATCAGGACATTTCGGCGGTATGCGCGGCTTTCGCGCTGTATATCGGCGACGACGGCACGATCAGGACGGCGCGCGTTGCGTTCGGCGGCATGGCTGCCACACCGAAGCGCGCCGCGCAGACCGAAGCGGCGCTGACCGGCGCAACATGGACCGAAGACACCGCGCGGCAGGCAATGAACGCGCTGGTCGCCGATTACCAGCCGCTCACGGATATGCGCGCTTCGAGCGCATATCGGTTGAAGGTGGCGCGCAACGTGCTGTGGCGCTTTCATCTCGAAACGCGTGACCACGCGCCGCTCACCCTCTTCGACGTGAACGCATTCGCGTTCGAAGCCGGCTCGCCGGACGCCGCCGTCACCCAGGAGTCGTCGTCATGAACCGGACCGATGCTTTCGTCCACCGCGCAGCCGACCCGCTCGAATCCTCCGTCGGCCCGCAAGACAACGACGCCGCGATCGGCGTGTCGCTGCCGCACGAATCCGCCGCGCTGCACGTCAGCGGCGAAGCCACCTACACCGACGACGTGCCGGAACTTCAAGGCACGTTGCATGCGGCGCTCGGCCTGTCGCGCCACGCGCACGCGCGGATCGTCTCGATCGACCTCGACGCGGTGCGCAAAGCGCCGGGCGTGATCGCCGTGCTCACCGCCGACGACATCCCCGGTGAAAACAATTGCGGCCCGGTGCTGCACGACGATCCGATTCTCGCCGTCGACGAAGTGCTGTACCTCGGTCAACCGGTTTTCGCCGTGATCGCCGAGAGCCACGAACTCGCGCGACGCGCGGCAGCGCTCGCCAGAAGCGACGACGTGATCCGTTACGAGCCGCTCGAAGCGATCCTCACGCCCGCCGAAGCCAAAGCGGCGAAGAGCTTCGTGCTGCCGCCATTGCATCTGAAGCGCGGCGAGCCCGACGCGAAGATCGCCGGCGCGCCGCACACACTCACCGGCACGTTCGAAGTGGGCGGCCAGGAACAGTTTTATCTCGAAGGTCAGATTGCCTACGCCGTGCCGAAGGAAATGGACGGCATGCTCGTCTACAGTTCGACACAGCATCCCAGCGAAATGCAGCAGGTCGTCTCGCATATGCTCGACTGGCCCGCGCATAACGTGGTGTGCGAATGCCGTCGCATGGGTGGCGGGTTCGGCGGCAAGGAATCGCAGTCGGCGCTGTTCGCGTGCGTCGCGGCGCTCGCGGCGAAACTGTTGCGCCGTCCGGTCAAGCTGCGCGCCGATCGCGACGACGATTTCATGATTACCGGCAAGCGCCACGATGCGATCTACGAATACGAAGCCGGCTTCGACGAGAACGGCCGCATTCTCGGCGCGCGCGTCGAAATCGCGTTACGCGCAGGCTATTCGGCGGACCTCTCGGGCGCGGTCGCAACACGCGCGGTCTGCCACTTCGACAACGCGTACTACCTGTCCGACGTCGATATCGTCGCGTTGTGCTGCAAGACCAACACGCAATCGAACACGGCGTTTCGCGGCTTTGGCGGCCCGCAAGGCGCGCTCGTGATGGAAGTGCTGATGGACAGCATCGCGCGCCAACTGGATCGCGATCCACTCGACGTGCGCATCGCCAACTACTACGGCATCGGCGAGCGCGATACGACGCCGTACGGTCAGCGCGTCGAGGACAACATCATCGCGCCGCTCACCGACGAACTGCTCGGTACCAGCGACTACCGCGCGCGGCGGGAGGCCATCGCCGCCTTCAACGCGACGAGCCCGGTGCTCAAGCGCGGCCTCGCGTTCTCGCCGGTGAAGTTCGGCATCTCGTTCAACGTGCCGTTTCTGAATCAGGCCGGCGCGTTGGTGCATGTGTACAAGGACGGCTCCGTGCTCGTCAATCACGGCGGCACTGAGATGGGCCAAGGGCTCAATACGAAAGTCGCGCAGGTGGTCGCGAACGCGTTCGGCTTGCCGTTGTCGCGGGTTCGCGTGACGGCAACCGATACGTCCAAGATCGCCAATACGTCCGCGACCGCTGCGTCCACCGGCAGCGATCTGAACGGCAAAGCCGCCGAAGCCGCTGCGCAGACCATTCGCGTGCGGCTTGCCGAACTCGCGGCGAAGCAGCTTGGCGGCACGGCGGACGACGTGCGCTTCGTCAATGGCGAAGTGGTGGCGAACGGCGGCGCGATGCCCTTCGAACAGCTCGTGGGCGCGGCCTATCTGGCGCGCGTGCAACTGTGGTCGGATGGGTTTTACACCACGCCCAAAGTGCATTGGGACGCAAAAACGCTGACCGGACATCCGTTCTATTACTTCGCGTATGGCGCGGCGGTGTCGGAGGTCGTGATCGACACGCTGACTGGCGAATGGAAACTGGTGCGCGCCGACGTGCTGCACGACGCCGGGCAGTCGATCAATCCGGCTATCGACATCGGCCAGGTGGAAGGCGGCTTTATCCAGGGCATGGGCTGGCTCACCACCGAGGAACTTTGGTGGAACCGCGATGGGCGGCTGATGACGCACGCGCCGTCCACGTACAAGATTCCGGCGGTCAGCGACACGCCCGGCGCGTTCTACGTGAATCTCTATCAGAATCAGAACGCCGAGCCCACCGTATTCCGTTCGAAGGCGGTTGGCGAGCCGCCGTTGCTGCTGCCGTTCTCGGTGTTCCTTGCGATTCGCGACGCGATCGCCGCCGCGGTGCCGCACGCGGATCGCGCGCCGCCACTGCGTGCGCCGGCCACGCCCGAAGCAATTCTGGATGCACTGGATGCCCTGCGGACAACGTTGACAGACGAACAAGCCGCCGCCGAGCCGGCAACCACCGCGACGACTGCCTGACAACGCTGATAGAAACAACAACCGCGGCATGACACGACAAAAACGCGTCACGCCACACTCAACCGGCCGCACGGAGACCCCGCGCGGCCCCGTATGGAGAACGCCGGATGCAAGCCTGGCTACCTGACCTGCAACACCTGCTCGCGCACGGCGACGCCGCCGTGCTGGTGACGGTCGCGCGCGTCGAAGGTTCGGCGCCCCGCGAAGCCGGCACCAAGATGATCGTCACGCGCGATTCGACCCGGCACACGATCGGCGGCGGTCATCTGGAATGGAAAGCGATCGAGACTGCGCGCCAGGTGTTGCGCGACGGCATGCGCTCCCCGCATATGCGGCGCCTCGAGCGTTTCGCGCTCGGCCCGAGTCTGGGGCAGTGCTGCGGCGGCGCGGTGATACTCGCGTTCGAGCGGCTGGATGTCGGCGATCTCGGCTGGATCACGACGCTCGCCAAGCGCGTGGCCGCCGGCCAGTCGACGGTGCGTAGCGTATCATTCGGTCCCGCACCGGATGCGGTGATGCTGTCCGACCCCGAACCGGGCGTGGACGCCACCGACTGCCTGCTGTGGGACGGCGCCGGCTTCGACGACAGCGGCGCGCTGCTCACCGAAACCATTGCGCCTGGCGACTTTTCGGTCGTGCTGTTCGGCGCGGGCCATGTGGGCGCGGCGCTGGTTCGCGTGCTTGCCACGCTGCCCTGCACGGTCCGCTGGGTCGACGAACGCGACGCGCAGTTTCCTCCGCTCGAAACGCTGCACGCGCCGAACGTGAAGATCGATCCGAACGACGCTCCCGACGAAGCGATCGACGAAGCCTTGCCGCACACGTACTTCATCGTGATGACGCACAACCATACGCTCGACCTCGAACTGGCCGAGCGCATTTTGCGGCGCGGCGATTTCGCGTTCTTCGGCATGATCGGCTCGCACAGCAAGCGCAAGCAGTTCGAACACCGGCTCGCCGCGCGCGGCATCGATCCGCTCCAGATTGCGCGGATGAAATGTCCGCTCGGCGTGGACGGAATCGTCGACAAGTCGCCGGAGATCATCGCGATCTCAGCGGCCGCGCAGGTGTTGCAGGCGGTCGAAGCCAACGCGACGTTGCATCACGCAGCGCCGACGACCACCTGAACCCGGCGCGTCGCTTCAGCGCATCGCATCCGGCGCACAGCGACTCCAATGAACTCCTGACCGACCATGAATACAACAACCGCTACGTCCCTGATCGATAAAACGGCGCGCGCGCCGAAGGCCGAACTGCATATTCACATTGAAGGTTCGCTGGAACCCGAACTGATTTTCGCGCTGGCCGAGCGCAACGGCGTGAAGCTCGCGTATGACTCGATCGACGCGCTGCGCGCCGCATACGCGTTCACCGACCTGCAATCGTTCCTCGACATCTACTACGCGGGTGCGAGCGTGCTGCTGCACGAGCAGGACTTTTACGACATGACGATGGCGTACGTCGAGCGCTGTCTGGCCGACAACGTGATCCACAGCGAGATCTTCTTCGATCCGCAGACGCACACCGAACGCGGCGTGCCGATCGCGACCGTCGTGGCCGGCATCGAACGTGCGCTTGCCGACGCCGAAAAGCGCGGCATGACGAGCAGGCTGATTCTGTGCTTCCTGCGCCATCTGTCGGAAGAAGACGCGCTCGCCACGTTCGAAGAAGCGCTGCCGCTCTTTGAGCAATACCGGCATCGGCTGATCGGCGTCGGCCTCGACTCATCGGAACGCGGGCATCCGCCGTCCAAGTTCGAGCGGGTGTTCGCGAAGGCCCGCGCGCTCGGGCTGAAGCTCGTTGCGCACGCAGGCGAAGAAGGACCGCCGTCGTATATCTACGAAGCGCTCGATCTGCTGAAAGTGGATCGCGTCGACCACGGCGTGCGCAGCATCGAAGATCCGGCGCTCGTCACACGTCTCGCGGACGCGCGCGTCGCGTTGACCGTGTGCCCGCTGTCGAACCTGAAGCTCTGCGTGTTCGACGACCTGACCCAACATACGCTGAAGGACCTGCTCGATCGCGGCGTCGCCGTCACGGTGAATTCCGATGACCCGGCGTACTTCGGCGGCTACGTGAACGCCAACTATTTCGCCACCATCGACGCGTTGAAGCTCAACGATGCCGAGGTCTACACGATCATCCGCAACAGCTTCGAAGCGTCGTTCGTTACGCCCGGGCAGCGCAGTGAACTGATCGCGAAGCTCGACGCGTACTGGCAACAAAACGGCCCGCACTGACGGGCCGGTGTAGCGCAGCCGGCGGCGGCACGCTTGCCCGGAGTTCGGGCATCCACATCGGGCCGCTGTCCGCGCTGTTCAGCTCCCCCTATCCGGAGACGGTTTTTCCCATGACTCAAACGGCTTTTCGCGCACAACTGCTTACCTTCAACGGCGATCCCGCGCAATCGTCCAACGCGGCGGTCTTCGACGAAGACGGCCTGCTGATCGTCGAAGACGGCCACGTCGTCGCGGCGGGCGCGTATGCGGCGCTCGCGTCGCAGCTCGCGCCCGGCACCCAGGTGCAGGAGATGCGCGACAAGCTGATCGTGCCGGGCTTCATCGACACGCACATTCACTATCCGCAGACCGACATGATCGCGTCGCCGGCGCCGGGCCTGTTGCCGTGGCTCGAGACGTACACGTTTCCGACCGAGCGCCGCTTCACCGATCCGGCCTATGCGCGCGACACGGCGAACTTTTTCGTCGACGAACTGCTCGCCTGCGGCACGACCACCGCGCTTGTGTATTGCACGGTCCACAAGGAATCGGCCGACGCGCTGTTCACGGCAAGCGAAGCGCGCAACCTGCGCATGGTGGCGGGCAAGGTGCTGATGGATCGCAATTGCCCCGAGTTCCTGCGCGACACCGCGCAGTCCGGTTACGACGACAGCGCCGAGCTGATCGGCCGCTGGCATAACCGGGGCCGCCAAATGTACGCGCTCACTCCGCGATTCGCGCCCACTTCGACAGAAGCGCAGCTCGAAGCGTGCGGCGTGCTGGCCGGCCAGCATCCGGATATCTTCATCCAGAGCCACGTGGCGGAGAATCACGACGAAGTGAAGTGGGTTGCCGATCTTTTCCCCGGCCACCGCAGCTATCTGGACATTTACGATCACTACGGCCTGTTGCGCCGGCGCGCGGTGTACGGCCATTGCATCCACCTCGACGAGGAAGACCGCAAGCGCATGGCGCAGACCGGCACGGTGGCGTCACATTGCCCGACCTCCAACCTCTTTCTCGGCAGCGGCCTGTTCGACTTCGACAAGGCCGACGAATCCGGCATGCCAGTCGCCCTCGCCACCGACGTGGGCGGCGGCACGTCGTTCTCGATGCTGCAGACCATGAACGAGGCACACAAGGTGGCGCGTCTGACCGGGCATCACCTGAGCGCCACGCGCATGTTCTATCTCGCCACCGCCGGCGCCGCCGAAGCGCTCGATCTCGCGGACAAGGTCGGAACCTTGAAGCCGAAGTCGGAAGCGGATTTCATCGTGCTCGATCCGCAAGCCACGCCGTTGCTCGCACGCCGCACCACGCGCACCGAAACGCTGGAGGAACTGCTGTTCGCGTTCGCGCTGCTCGGCGACGACCGCGCGATCTATGAAACATATGCGGCCGGCAAGCGCGTGCATCGCCGTGACGATGTGCGTCAGCCCGAGGCACGCGCGGCGAAGATTGCGGCTTGAGTGTCGCGTAACGGCGGCGTGGCCGCAGTCGTGCGCTGACTTGTGCGGCTCGATATGGGTTGACCAGGTTTGGTCAGGCTCAAGGCGGCTCGATAAGGCTCGGGAAAAAGCTGGACAAAGCTCGAAGACAAACGGCGCTTCCTTTCGCAAGGAAGCGCCGTTTTCATTGACAAGCTGCACCCAGCCGTTCTGCTCAACGCTGCATGCACACCTCGTGCAACGCGTTCAGGCGGCGCACCGGGTCCGCGACATACGGATTCGTGTCATCCCATGCATAGCCCGCCAGCACTGAACTGATCATGCGCCGAATCGACGGCGTCTGCTCCGGGTAATGGATGATGTCCTGCAACTCGCCGGAATACCAGCGCTCCACGAACGCGCGGAATGTGTCGATGCCCTTGCGCAGCGGCATGTCGTATTCCGCCGACCAGTCCACACGCTCACCCTCGAGTTGCCGGTTCAGCGTCTGCACGGCCAGATGCGCCGAACGCAGCGCGATCGTCACGCCGGACGAAAACACCGGATCGAGAAATTCGCCGGCGTTGCCGAGCAGTGCGTAACCCGGTCCGTGCAAATGCTCGACGTTTGCCGCATAGCCGCCGATATGCCGCACCGGCATCAGAAATGGCGCGTTGCCGATGAGGCGGTTAAGCGTCGGCTCCTGCCGGATCAAACCGCGCAGTTTTGCTTCGCGCTGCGCGTCGGGTACGTCCAGAAAACTCGCCTCGGCGACACAACCCACCGACGAGCGGCCGCCCGCCAGCGGAATCATCCAGAACCACACGTCGCGGCGCTCCGGATGCGTCGCGACGCAGATCTTGTCGCGGTCCGTCGTGCCTGCCGGAATCCCGTCCTGCACATGAGAGAAGATCGCGGCACGCATAGGCATGCGTGTGGGTGCTTCGAGATTCAGCAGACGCGGCAGCACGCGGCCAAAGCCGCTCGCGTCGAACACAAAGCGCGCTTCGATCTGATACGCGTGGTCCGCTTCATCGATCACGTCGACGAGCGGCAGCGCGTCCGGGTGATTCGCAGAAGCCGTGCGCAATGCGCGCACGGCATGCCCGAAACGCACGTCGGCGCCCTGCGCGGCCGCACGGCGAATCAGGATATCGTCGAACACGGCGCGTTCGACCTGATAGGTCGTGCCCCACCCGGGCGAATGTTTGTCGCGGAAATCGAATGCGGACGACTGGTCGCGATAAACAAATTGCGCGCCGTTCTTGAACTGGAAGCCGGCCTCGACCACCGCCTGCAGCATGCCCGCTTCCTCCAGATAAGCCATGCTTTGCGGCAACAGGCTCTCGCCTATGGAAAAACGTGGAAAGTGCTGCCGCTCCAGCACCACGACCGAACGACCGGCTTTGCGCAGCAATGCCGCCGCGACCGCGCCGGCCGGACCGGCGCCGATGATCGCGACATCCACGCTCAGGCGCTTTGACGAAACTGAACTCAAATGTGCCTCAATGATTTGCTTGCCCGCTGCTGCGTAACGCTGCATTCTTATGTTCCGTTAAGACGTCCCACGGTTTTTCCGTTGGGGAACGAAAAGAACACCCCACTCGCGAGGGAGCCGAGCGTGTCGCAATCCGAAATATCCAGCGTGCCCTTCGTGCCTGAAACGGCATTTGGAAACTGGTTCCTGCGCACCCATACCTGGGAGCATCACGTGCTGCGCGTGGCGATCGGCGACCTGAAGCGCCTGATCGACACGCCGCTGCCCGCCGCGCCCGTGATCGTCGACGTCGGCTGCGGGCAAGGTATGTCGTTTCGCCTGCTCGCGCAAGCGTTCAACCCGCGCCGCATTGTCGGTATCGACTACCACGCGCCCTCTCTGGCGCTCGCCGCGCAGGCCGCGAACGCGTGCCGCAACGGACTCGCCGATATCGAACTGCTGCACGGCGACTGCGCGGATCTGCCGCTGCCCGACGCCAGCGCCGACATCGTGTTCTGCCACCAAACGTTTCATCATCTCGTCGAGCAGGAGCGCGCGCTCGCCGAGTTCCGCCGCGTGCTCAAGCCTGGCGGCGTGCTGCTGTTCGCCGAATCCACCGACGCGTACATCAAATCGTGGGTCATCCGCCTGCTGTTCCGTCACCCGATGCATGTGCAGAAAAGCGCGGACGGCTACCTCGACATGATTCGTCGCGGCGGTTTCACTTTCAGCGAGCGCAACGTTTCGCTACCGTATCTGTGGTGGAGCCGCGCGAAAGATTTCGGCCTGCTCGAACGCATCGGCCTGTCCCGCCCGCAGCCCGGCAGGCGCCGCGAAACGCTGGTCAATGTCGCGGCGGTCAAGGCCCATTAACGCGGCACTGATCACACCAGCCAATAAAAGCGCACGCATGGCGCGCTTTTATCCTTCTACTGCGTGACGCCCTTTTCCTGCTCGGCGCATCTCAAGCCTGCTCGCGATCTAGTTCGACTCCAGCACCACGAGCTGCCCGCTCACCGCAATGGCCGCCGCACTCGGACTCACGCCGCACGTGAAATCGGTCGACGAGTGGGTCTCCGTGCTGTGAAAACGCGTGGTTACATCGATCACGGCATTTGCCTGGCGCTCGTTCGCCGCGGCGCGCAGCTTCTTCACGGCTTCGGTGAGCGCCTCGTGGCACGCCTGTTCGGGACTCGATGTCTTGCGCGCAACCCGTACCGAGTACGACACGGCGCCCAACTGGCTCTTCACCACCGGATGATCCTGCTCGCCAAAATAGACTTGCACGTCACCGCGCGACTGTCCGCCGGCCGCCGCGAGCGGCAACGACTGCACCTGCGTCGCGCAGCCCGCCTGAGTGAGCGCGATAAGCGCGGCGATGCCCAGTACAGCTGATCTGGTCATGGTTATCTCCCTTGGATTTTTTCGATTCACCGCTCTTTCAGCGGCCCTGCCACGCTTCGAACATCAGGCTCGCGCAACTGCCGCCAAAGCCGAACGAGACCGACATCGCCGTGCGCAGATGCGCGTCGCAGGTCGTTCGCACGATCGGCAGACCGTCCAGTTCGGGCTCCAGCGACGCTTCACGAAGCTCGCTCGCCCCGCTCGCCGTTCCCGCGATGAAACCATCGCGCATCATCAATAGCGTGTAGATCGCCTCGTGCGCGCCGGATGCGCCAAGCGAGTGCCCGGTCATGCCTTTGGTCGACGAGAACGGCGGCACGTCCCCGTCGGACGAAGCGCCGAAGACGTCGCGCAATGCGCGCACCTCCTCGATATCGCCGGCCGGCGTGGATGGCGCGTGCGTATTCACATAATCGGGACACTTGCCCGCCTCCTCGACTGCGCGCCGCATGGCCCGCGCGATCCCGGCGGCGCGCGGTGCCACCATGCCTGCGTTGTCGGTGGCGTCGCCGAAACCGGTCAGTTCGGCATAAATTCGCGCGCCGCGCGCCAACGCGTGGTCGAGCGATTCGAGCACCAGCACACCCGCGCCCGACGCGATCACGAAACCGTCGCGCTCGGTGTCGTAGGGCCGCGACGCGGTAGACGGCGTGTCGTTGAAGCGCCGGGACAGCGCACCCATTGCGTCGAACATCAGCGTCATGTTGTCGTGCAGCGCTTCGCTGCCGCCGGCCAGCACGATGTCCTGACGGCCGGTCTGGATCAGTTGCATCGCCTGGCCGAGTGCGAGCGCCGAAGTCGTGCACGCCGACGACGGCGAATAGCTGACGCCTTCGATCCCGAACACCTGCGCGACATTCGCCGACGCCGTGCTGCTCATCGCATGCGGCACCGTGTACGGCGGGACTTTTTCGACGCCGCGCAAGGTCGCGATCGTCATCGCCGCGTCGTAAGTCGCGAGGGCGCCGACGCCCGAGCCAATCACCACGCCCGCGCGCGGCGAGCGCAGTGCCGCGACGTCGAGCGCGGCGTCATCGATCGCCTTGCGGGCGGCATGGCACGCGAAGCGCGCAGTGTCGCCCATGAAGCGCTCCAGCTTGCGCTCGAACGGCGGCTCGTGCGCAACGGAGGCGACGCCCGCCACCTGCGACGCAAAACCGCGTTCGCGCCACGCGTCGACCCGCTCGATTCGCGAGTCGCCCGCGCGCAACGCGGCGGCCACGTCGTCGAGCGTATTGCCGATACACGACACGATGCCCATGCCCGTCACGACCACGCGTTGCAACGCCGCGCTCATCGAACGCGCCTGAAAATCAGCGACGTGTTGATGCCGCCGAACGCGAAGTTATTGCTCATCACATGTTCGGCATCGATCTCGCGCCCGCTGCCGACGATATAGTCGAGCGGCGCGCAAGCCGGGTCGACGTTCTCGAGGTTCAGGGTCGGCGCATACCAGTTGCGCTTCATCATCTCGATGGTCCACCACGCTTCGAGCGCGCCGCACGCGCCGAGCGTGTGGCCGACATAGCTCTTGAGCGAACTGATCGGCATACGCGCGCCGAATGTCTGCGCGGTCGCATGGCTTTCGGCAATGTCGCCGCGATCCGTGGACGTGCCGTGCGCGTTCACATAGTCGATCGCCGACGGCGGCAGCCCGGCGTCGGCAAGCGCGAACTGCATGGCGCGCGCCATCGTGTCGGCGGTCGGTTGCGTCATGTGCGAGCCATCCGAATTGCAGCCGAAACCGACGATCTCCGCGTGGATTGTCGCGCCGCGCGCCCGCGCGTGTTCGTATTCTTCGAGTACCAGCGTGGCCGCGCCTTCGCCGACCACGAGGCCGTCGCGCGCCACATCGAACGGACGCGGCGTGAGATGCGGCTGCTCGTTGCGCGTGCTGGTTGCGTAGAGCGTGTCGAACACGGCCACCGCCGGGCCCGACAGTTCTTCAGCGCCGCCCGCGAGCATCAGCGCCTGCTTGCCGCTCTGGATCGCCTCGTATGCGTAGCCGATCGCCTGACTGCCCGATGCGCACGCGCACGACGTCGGAATGATCCGCCCTTTCAGGTCCCAGAAAAGACTCACGTTGACGGCCGCCGTGTGCGGCATCATCTGCACGTAGCTGTTGGACGTCACGTCGCTCATCGAGCCGGTCTGCAGCATCGTGCCGAATGCGCGGATTGGCTCGACCGAGCCCGACGACGAACCGTAGGCGACGCCCATGCGGCCGTCGCTGATCAGCTCGTTATCGGCGAGGCCGGCGTCGGCGAGCGCAAGTTCGCTCGCGCGCACCGAATACATGGAGACGGGCCCCATCGAACGGGTCTTCTTGCGCGGATAGTGCGCAGGCAGCGTGAAGTCCGGCAACGGACACGCAAGCCGCGTGTGCAGCGCTTCGAAGTAGTCCCATTCGGGCATGCGCCGCACGGCGTTCACACCGCTTCTCAGACGCGTTTCGATCGCATCCCAGCTATCGCCGAGCGCGGTCACGCCGCCCATCCCGGTTATGACGACGCGCTTCATCAGACCATCCCGCCATTGACGCCGATCACCTGACGCGTGACGTACGAGGCCGCATCCGACATCAGGAAGCTCACCACGGACGCCACCTCGGCAGGCTGGCCGACGCGGTTCATCGGCACCGTCTTCAACACGTGCTCGAGCGGCACGTCCTCGAGCATGCCGGTTTCGATCAGACCCGGCGCCACGCAGTTGACGGTGATGTTGCGCGTCGCCAGTTCCACGGCGAGCGCCTTGGTTGCGCCGATCAGGCCGGCCTTCGCCGCACTGTAGTTGACCTGGCCGCGATTGCCCATCACGCCCGAGACGGACGCGATCGTGACGATGCGGCCGCCCTTGCGTGCGCGCACCATCGGCATGGTCAGCGGATGGACGACGTTGTAGAACGAGTCGAGACCGGTTTCGATCACGATGTCCCAGTCTTCTTCGGTGAGCGCGGGAAATGCGGCGTCGCGCGTCACGCCTGCACTGCAAACGATCCCGTAGTAAGGGCCGTTCGCGGCGACGTCGGCTTCGAGCACGTCGCGGCATGTGGCGCGCTCGCGCACATCGAATTGCAGCACGCGCGCCATGCCGCCTTGCGCGGCGATGCCGGTCGCCACCGCGTCGGCTTCACTGCGTCCGCTGCGGCAATGCACCGAGACGGCAAAACCGTCGGCGGCCAATTTGTACGCAATTGCCCGGCCAATGCCGCGGCTTGCGCCCGTCACGAGAACACGCCGGCTCATGAACTGAAGCTCCCTTCGATGAATGACTGAAAATCGGGTGGTTGAAAAACCTTGATGACGGCTTGCGCGCAGCACACGTCTTCGCGATGGATCGTGCATTCGTACGCGCCGTGGCCCGCCTCGCTGCGCAGCAGCTCCGTCGCGCGAATCAGCAGCGGCGCGCCGCCGCTTGCGAGCGCGGGTTGCAACGCCTTGTAGCTGCGCGAGCCGAGCAGCACGCCGGGCCGCGCACAGCCGCCGCCCCGCATGGCCAGCAGCGCAACATGCGCGGCAATCGCCTGCGCCATCAGTTCGATGCCGATCCACGCGGGCATCGCGCCGTCAGCGTCGGCATACCACGCGTCAGCTTGCACGGTTGCGCTGGCGGTCAGCGCTTCTGCGCCGAACGAAGTCACTGCGTCGATCAGCAGCATGGTGCCGCGATGCGGAATGATCGCTTCGATCGGCTGCGCAATCAGTTGCTCGATGGTTGGAGTCGGGCTCATGCGCGCATCACCCGGCCAGCACGAGACTGACGTTACTGCCGCCGAATGCGAACGAGTTGCTCATCACATGCCGTGAACCCGTGCCCACACCTGCGTGGCGCGCCAGGAACCGCGCGCCTTCCACGAGATCGAGCGGCGGCAGCGCGGGATCGGCCTCGCCGTCCCACACATGGCGCGGCAACGGCACGCCGTCGCGCGCGAGCGTCAGCCATGCAAAGCCGAGTTCGGTCGCGCCCGCGGCACCGAGCTGGTGACCCGTCAGCGGTTTGGTGCCGCTCGTCGGCACGCCGTTCGGGAACACGCGCGCCATCAGACCGGCTTCCATTTCGTCGTTCTTGCGCGTAGCGGTGGCATGCAGATTCACATAGCCGATCGCAGACGGCTCGACGCCCGCGTCGGCGAGTGCGGCGCGCAACGCCAGTTCACCGCCGACACCCTGCGGATCGGGCGAAGAAATATGATGCGCGTCGCTCGATTCACCGACGCCCGCCAGCCGCACCGCCGCTTCGTCGCGACTCATCAGGAACACGGCCGCACCTTCGCCGACATTGATGCCGCAGCGGTTTCGGCTCATTGGATTGCTGCGCACGGCGCTGGTCGATTCGAGCGACGCAAATCCCTGCATGGTCAACTCGCACAGCGAATCGACGCCGCCCACCACCACGGCGTCGCACAGTTGCAATTGCAGCAGACGTCGCGCGGACGCAAACGCCTTCGCGCTCGACGTGCACGCGGTTGAAAGCGTGTACGCCGGGCCGTGCACGCCGAGCGCGGCGGCGGCGAACGGCGCGGCGGTGCCGATTTCCATCTGCCGATAATTGAAATTCGCCGGCAGACTGCCGGCCTGCGCCTGATAGACGAACGCGGCCTCGGCCGCTTCGATGCCCGATGTGCTCGTGCCCAGCACGATGCCAATGCGATGCGCGCCGTAACGCGCGCGTGCCGCTTCGATGTCCGGCGCGATCTGTTTCAATGCGGCCAGCAGCAGCCGGTTGTTGCGGCAATCGTAGCGCGACAGTTCAGCGGCCGGCGCCAGATCGAGCGGCGTGAGCACGCTGCCGACGAACGCCTCACCGATGCCGGTCCGTGTGGTTCTCATGCCAGGCGAGTGCGCGTCGGCGAGCGCGGGCACGATCGCATCGAGGTCGCCGCCCATCGCATTGATCATGCCGAGCGCGTGCAAAAAAACCGATGGCGACTTCATGCCACCCTCCTTGATTCCGAAGGCATGCCGATCGGCGCGAGCAGCACCGACACCGCAATGCCGAGTGCGAGCGTCGCGCCGAAGCTCTTTAACGCGGGCATCGCGCTCATGGCGAGCATGCCGAACGACAGCAGCGTAGTGGCCGCCGACAGCAGCACGCCGGTCCACACCGCGCCGAGATCCGCGTCCGCGCGTGCAGAGCCTTCGCGCAGGAAAACGGCATAGTTTGCGCCCACGCCCAGTACGAGCATGAGCGCGAGCCAGTTGAACAGATTGAGCGGCACGCGTGCGTAGCCGAACACCGCAAGCGTGACGCCGACGGCGAGCAGCACCGGCAGCGTCGTCGCCACGCCGCCGCGCACCTTTTCCTGCAGACTGGCCCGCTTCGCGCCGTATCGGACCATCAGCAGCAGCAGCACCGACGCCAATGCGCCGCCGAGCCACCAGCCGCTGTCGACACGATAGGCGCCGAACAGTTTCGACACGCTCGCCGCCTTATCGACGAAAATCGCGCCCGGCACGTCCTTCGCGGCAGCCATCAGCGCGGGTTCGTTTTGCGGGGTCACGCCTTGAGGAATCACGACGGTTGCGTACGCGTGGCTGTCGGCGGCGTCTGCTTTCACATCGCCGAGCCACAGGTGCCGGTAGGGCTGCGACCACGGCGCGGCAAGCCACGTGTCGACAGTGAGCGTTGCCTGCGGTTTGGCAAAGGCCGCGAGCCACGCGTCGGCGACTTCATCCTTGAAACCGGCCTGCAACAACGTGGCGCGCACCGCGGCGGGATCGTTGAACACATGCCCGGCGAGCAGCGCGCGGTCTTCGCGTTGCCGTTTCGCCGACGGTACGAATTGCGCGATCGACCGGTAACTCCCCACTTTGGCGGCGGTGTCGTTCAGCGCGTCCAGTTTCTGATCCAGCGTTTCGGCGCGTTGCAGCACCTGCTCCGCCGTCTCGCCGCGCACCACGAAAAACTGCGCGCTGTTATCCACGCCGACCGCATCGCGCACCTTGTCCTCCTGCGCAACCAGAGCGGGATCGCGCTGGATCAGCAGATGAATGTCGTCGTCGCTCGTCAGACGCAGCCAGCCTGGCACCGCCGCGATCAACAGCAACGCGGCAACGATCCACGCCCGTTTGCCGCCGATCGTTCGACGCCACACGGCCAGCACGCGCGCTGCACCGGTGAACAGGCGTCGTGGTGTGCGCATGGGCGCGCGCGTGAGCAACGCGGGCAGCAGCCACACGACCGACGCAAACGCCGTGACGATGCCCGCCATCGCGAAACACGCGATCTGTTTGAGCGCGGGAAACGGCACCCAAGTGAGAATCGCGTAACCGAGCAGACTGGTCGCCAGCGCGACCGTCAGCGCGGGACGCACCGCGCGCGCGCCGCGTTGCGCATCCCAGTCCTCGTCTGCGCCGAGATACACGACGAAGTATTGAATCGAATAATCGACCGCTTCGCCGATCAGGCTGGCGCCGAACACGAGTGTGAGCAAATGCAGCTGGCCGAACACCCGCAGCGTGACCGCGAGCGCGCACACAATACCGAGCGCGGTCGACACGAATCCAAGCAGCAGCAGACGCGGCGAGCGGAACACCCACATCATCAGCAATGCAATGCCGCACAGCGACGCGACGCCGATCAGATGCACTTCGCGTTCGGACGCACTGCGCGCCGATTCGGCGTAAAAAACAGCGCCGGTTCTTGCGACCGACACGTCCGGAAAATCCCGCTTCAACGCGCGCTCACCCTCGGCAAGCGCCGCGAGCACCGCGTGCTGTGTCTTCGATTCGTAGGCTGACCCTGGCAGCGTCGCGACGACCAGCACGCTCGTCGCGCTGCCACGGTGCGACACCAGCATGTTGTCCTCGAGTTCGAGATTCGACGTGGCGAGCGGCAGATTGCCGAGCCAGTGTTCGAGCCAGCCAAACGGATCGTCGGCGAGCGACGTGCTCAGCGCACCGTGCAGCGGACTGTAAATCCGCTGTGCGAGCGCATCATGCAGCGCCGTGCCGGCCGTGCCGGACGTGCCGCTCACCAGCGCGATCCGATCCGCAGGTGTGAGCAAGCCGAAGCGGTACGGCATGTACGACGCGGCGATCTGCGACAGGTCGAACGGCGGCAACTCGGCCGTCACGGAGCCGAACGCCCCGCTCTTTTGCAACGACGCACCGAGCTGCTTTGCCGCGGCTTTCGCGTGCGCGTCGTGATGGCTCGTGACGAGAAACACCGTGCGATCGCCCAACGCGCTCGCCAGACGATTCACCGCTTGTTCGGCGACCGGGTCGGCTTCCGTGGCGGGCAGCAGTGCAAGCAGATTGGTCTGCAGCGGCGACGGTCCCATGAAACGCCACGCGCAGTACGACGCCGCCACGAGCGCGAGCAGGAGCCACGCGGCGCGCATGCCCCACGCGTACGTCACGGACCGCTGTTGCGCCACGTACATCACGGGGCTCCAAGCATGCCGCGCTCCGCGGGCGTCGGATCGTTGACCGGCGTGCTGTTCGCGAAGTCGAGTTGCGTGACATCGCCGTTCGCAAGCGAGATGCGCAAGCTTTGCAGCGCGTCGCCGCCGCTCATCTGCAAGCCTTTGATGGATTGCGCGATCTGCGGCTGGTTCGGCGTCAGTTGCAGGCGCCAGTGGGCGGCGCTGCCTTCGGCTTGCACGTCGAACTGTGAGTACAGCGCGGACAGATCGCCGCCGAGCATCGCGCGCATCATCTTCGAGACTTGCGCGACGCCGCGTGCGCCCTGCGCACGATGTGTGCTCACGCGTTGGCCATTGGCGTCGACTTCGGCGACGCCCGCATCGGTGATGACATAGGTCGCCTTATACGGCGTATCGACTTGCCAGATCACGCCGCGCTCACGGAAGAACAGCAGTGAGCCCGTGCTGACGAGCGGCTGCTTCATGGCGGCGAGCGTTTGCGTCTGCGTGAATTGCGCGCGCACGCCCCTGGCTTGTGCGAGATGCGCGGCGATCTGCGAGACCAGCGCCGCATTGCCGGAAGCCGACGCGGATTGCGCGGACGTACCCGTGGCTGCGGCCGTCAAAGCCGGTGGCAGCACGAGGCCGAGCGCAAGCACGGTGGCGGAAAGCACCCCGCGCCATTTCATTGTCCCCATACACGCTCCAGCTTGTCGAATACGACCGGCGGCGAAACGAACTGCAATTCCTGCGTGGCGGCGTCCACCGCGACCTGGATCGTATAGCCCTTGGTCAGACGCGTGCCGGTGGCGCAGTCTGCGATTTCGTAGCCTATTTTCAGGCGGTTTTCATGTTCGAGCAGTTGCGTGCGGATCTCGATTTTCTGACCGTAAGTGGCCGGACGCACGTATTTCAGGTGCGCCTCGACGATCGGCCACAGATAGCCCGACGCCTGCATCTCACGGTAGTCGTAATCGAACGCGCGCAGCAGCGCCGCGCGGCCGATTTCGAAGTACTTCAGGTAGTGCCCGTGCCAGCATATGTTCATCGCGTCGACGTCGTGGAACGGCACCTCGACCTCGGCGCTCGCGCTCAGCAGTTTTCGTGCACCGGTCATGCCGACAGTCCTCCACGTTAGTCGCGCATCGGATCGCCTGCGGCGATACGCGCGGTGAGCGCGCGCAGGCCATCGCGCGCGTCGCTCAGGTCATGTTCGGCCATTGGCACCTCGTCTGGGGCTGGCCCAGAAATCGAAGAAATTGAACCATTGGTACGGAGCCTTGCGGCAATAGTGTTCGAGCCGCACCGCGTAACGCTGCGCCCACGCAGACAGATGCTGCGCCCGCTCGCGGCGCGGCAACTGGATGCGCTCGGCGAACGGCTCGAAATACAGACGGTAGCCGTCGCGCTCCTTCAGGCAGAAGAAAAGATAGACGGGGCAGCCCAGCGCGTGCGCCAGCACGTACGGACCTTGCGCGAATGGCGCGCTCGAGCCGAGGAATTGCGCCTGGGTCGTGCGCCCCGCTTCATGCGCGGGCACCCGGTCGCCGACGATCACGAGCAGCTCGCCGGCATCGACGCGCTCCTGCATCATCATCGCGGTCTCGGGACCGAAGTCGCTCACTTCGAGCAGATGCCGTGCGAACTCGCTATTCGCCGACGCGAGCACGCTATTGAACCGGCGCGCGTGCTGGGTATAGACGACGGCCGTGACCTTCGCGTAAGCACCTCGCGTGGCGAGCGCGCGGGTCATTTCCAGATTGCCGAGATGCGCGCCGATCACGAGCGCACCCTTGCCGCTCGCCACCAATGCCTCGAATGCCGATGGGTCGTCGAAATGGATGTCGGCGTTATTCACGCGGCCGGACCAGGCGGCGAGCTTGTCGAAGCCCGACTGCGCAAAGGCCAGCATGTGGCGATACGCCGAGAGCCAACCCGGACGCGGCGTATCGGGGTAACGCGTACCGGCGCGCGGCGCGGTCTCACCAAGATGTCTGAAATAGTTGCCCGACGCCTCGCGCGCAGCGCGGCCCGTCAGCAGAAAATACGCGACGACCGGATGCAGCCACAGCGCCGTGAAGCGCCGCCCGAACAGCTTGCAGCTCAACGCGAGCAACGACATGCCGAGGTGGCTGCCGCGTTCGGCGATGCGCCACCAATCCTGCGACCGCGCATTGTCCGGTTCAGCGCGCTCGCTGAGCGCGCCACGGCGCGGCATCAGCTTGTGCGCGAGCAGCATCGGCAGACGGCACAGCATGCCGCACACGAGCCGCGTATGACTGCGGCTGATGCGCACGTTGTCCCATAGCACGTCGAAGTGCGATACGCCGTCCGCCGCGTAAGTCACGCGCGTGGGAATCGAGCGGAACGCCGCGCGCCGCCAGTAAAGCCGCACCAGAATTTCGATATCGAAGTCCATGCGGGTCGGCAACCGTACGCTGTCGATCAGCTCGCAGGCGAGCGCGAGCGGATAGAGGCGGAAACCGCACATCGAATCGCGAATGGTCAGCGACAGCGTTTCGATCCACACCCACACATGCGTCAGATAACGGCCATACAGGCGCGCTTTCGGCACGCTCTCGTCGTACACCGGGCGGCCCAGAATGACCGCGCCCGGTTCGGCTCGCGCCGCCGCGACGAAGCGCGGCACGTCGGTAGCGTCGTGCTGGCCGTCGGCGTCGATCTGCAACGCGTGCGTATAGCCGGCATCGCGCACCGCACGCAGTCCCGCCATGACCGCCGCGCCCTTGCCGCCATTGACGGGCAAACGCCGTAACGTGAGCTGCTCGCCGTATTGCCGCGCGAGCGCGGCGAGCACCTGTTGGGTCGCGTCGTCGCTGCCGTCGTCGATCACGAAAATGGGCAGGCCGTGCACGGCAAGATGCGCGACGGTCGCGCCAATCGCGTCCCGATGGTTATAGATCGGAATGACAATGCAAGGTGCGAAGCGCATCACGCGGGCTCCCGGTAGGTGATCACGCCGGACGCGCATTCGTGGCCATTGGCACGATACGCGAACTGCACGCGACGGCGCGCGGCGTCGTGAGCGAGCGTGAGATCGAGCACCGCGCCGGGCGACACCGGCGCCATGAACTTGAGCCGATCGATCGAGCTCACCGCGCGCACCCCCGGCACATGTTCGGCGGCAAGCCGCACCGCCCAGTCGACCTGCACCACGCCGGGCAGAATCGGCAGTCCCGGAAAATGGCCGGCGAAATGCGCGAGCGACGGCGGCACGCGCAGCTCGCAGTAGAGGGTGTCGCCGCTGCGTGCTTCGGCAAGCACTTCGACGCCTTCCACGCGCGGCTCGAAGGCCGCCGCCACCGCCGACACCGGCAGTTTGCCGCGCGCGTCGAAGGGCAACGCGGCGCGAAAGCGCCAGCGACGCGGCAGCACGACGACATCGAAATAATCGGCGAGATGACGGCGCAGCGTTTTTGCGAGCAGCACGCGGCCCTCGTCGCGCAGCGCCTCGCCGCCCGCTTCGCTTAGCGCTACCAGCGCGCCGATACGTTCGCGCGACACGCCCGCAAGCGGCACGATCGCGGCCTGCGCGACATACGGATGCAGCGCGAGGCGTGCTTCCAGTTCCGGGAGCGACACGCGTTTGCCGTCGAGTTTCAGCACGCGGTCGAGCCGGCCTTGCAAGCGGAAACGGCCCTGTTCGTCGAAGGCGATCCTGTCGTCGGTGCGATGCCAGCCGTCATGGTCGAGATGCGGCGAGCGCACGTTCAGCGCACCGTCTTCATCGCGCCTGACATCGACGCCGGCCACTGCCTGCCACGCATCGCCATGATCCTGACGACGCCACGCAATGCCGCCGGTTTCCGTGCTGCCATATATCTCCAGCGGCGCGGCGCCATACGCTGCCGCATAGGCCTGCGCGGCGTCCGGAGCAAGCGGGCCGCCCGACGAGAAAAACGCGCGTGGCGGCGGCGTCAACGCGGCAAAGCCCGGCAAGGACGGCCAGCGCGACAGTTGAGCGGGCGTCGACACGACGACCGCCGGGCCGCCATGCGCAAGCTGCGCCTGCAGATGCAGAGGTTCGATGCTGATCGCGCGATCGAACGCGCGCCCCGTCGCGAGCGGCCACAGCACGCGAAACAGCAGACCGTAGATGTGATGATGCGGCACGCTCGCCAGCACCGTGGCGTCGCCGATCAATCCGCCCCACTGTTTTTCGAGCGTGTGGACTTCGGCATTGAATTGCGCAAGCGTTTTGCGGATGGGCTTCGGACGACCGCTGCTGCCCGAGGTATAGAGCGTGAGCGGCGCGCGCGGATCGATCGGGTGACCGGGTTGAATCGCCGGAGCGGCGTCGACGCGCGACGGCAGACCGGCGTCGTTCAGCACGACGTCGTACGCGTCGGCAAGATCGGCGAGATAGCCGGGTGTCGCGTTCGATGGAATCACCGGCTCCTTGCCGCATGCAAACACGGCGAAGAGCGCACAGGCAAAGTCGAACGGGTCGTCGATACACAGTGCATAACGCTGGGCGGAGTGCCTTTGCACGAACGCTGTCAGGGCCGACACGCGCGCGCGGAACGCCGCGCGATCGAGCAGCGTGGCGCCGTCGCGGCAAACAGGCGCGCTCAGTGCGAGGTCGGCCTGAACGGGTGACAGCAGATCATGCAATGCGATCACGCGGCCTCCGAGCGCGCAGCACGCGGCAGCACCACCAGATAACGCCAGATCACCTCGCCTACGAGCAATACGCCGATGAGCCCGTAGGCAATCGCGCCGTTGTACAGCGACCAGGCCGGCCGGCTCCAGAAAAGTGCGGTATAGGCGGAAAACGTGCCGTTCAGCACGAAGAACCCGCACCACATCTGCGTCACGCGCCGCGTATGCGTGACCGCGGCCGGCGGCAGATCGGGATTGCCGAGCCGCGCGAATTTTTCGATCATCGACGGTCCGCGCACGAGCGTCGCGCCGAACGCGATCAGCAAGCCGAGATTCACGAGCGACGGATACAGATGCAGCAGCAACTCGCTATTGGTCAGCACCATGGCGACCGACGCGCCACTGAGCAAGCCGACCACCGCCCAGTCGATCGACGAAAGCCGGCGCAGCGACGTCGCCACCGGCCCGCTGCCGGCCCAGCGCTGCAGCCACAGAATCGCGAACAGCATGCCGCCGATATAGCGCGGCGTATCCCAGCGCCACGCGCAAAGAATCAGCGCGGGGTACGCGAGCTTGAGCAGGACCTGCAGCACCGGCTTCACCCGGTTGCCAGGCGCCTCGGGCAAGGTCGCGGCGGCGCGCTGCGCCGTCATGTGCGTTGGCGAGCGCACAGCCGGCATCAGCTTTGGGCGGCCAGCAGGGATTCGACGGCGTTGATCACGTCGCCGACGGTGCGCACCGACTTGAACTCGTCCGGCTTGATGCGGCGCCCCGTCATCTCCTGCAGCTTGATCGCGAGGTCGACCGCGTCGATGCTGTCGAGATCGAGGTCTTCGAACAGATTCGCCTGCGGCGTGACGCGCTCTGCGTCGATCGCGAAGTTGTCTTTGAAAATGGCGCGGATGCGCTCAAGGATCTCTGCCTCGGACACGATTTAATCCCCCTTGTTACCTGTTTCGTTTCCGGCGTGCGCCGCTTCCCGCTGGCTCGCGACCAGCGCCGCAAGCGTGCTGATCGAGCGGAAATGTTCGCGCGTGCGCTCGTCGTTCGCCGCGATGGTCAGTTGGTATTGCTTGCGCAGCACGATGCCGATTTCGAGCGCATCGATCGAATCGAGACCGATGCCGTCGGTATCGAACAACGGGGCGTCGTCGTCGATATCGGCCGGGCTCAGGTCTTCGAGATCGAGCGCTTCGATCAGAAGCTGTTTAATTTCCAGTTTTAAAGAATCCATAATCGAACAGGTGCTGGGTAATGTGGGCTTCAATGGCGCTCGTCACGCTGCGCGCCGCGAGAGCAGGTAGCGTGTCGTGCGGCGCGAGCGGCTCGACATCGAGCGGTTCGAGCACGTTCACGCGCATGCGGAAGGCGCGCGCCGGCACGTCGTACCAGCGCATCTGCTTCGTGAATGCGGGCGGATCGCAGTCCATCAGCACCGGAACGATCGGCGCGCCGACCTTCAGTGCCATGTGAGCAAAGCCGCGCGAAAAGGCGTGCAGCCGGTTCGGCGCGGGGCTACGCGTGCCTTCGGGAAAAATGATCATCGTGTAGCCGGCGGCAAGCTGATTCGCGCCGGCTTTGACCAGCTCTGAGGGGTCGGCATTGCTCACGTAATGCGCCGCGCGCACGATGCCCCAGAAACATGGATTGCTCCAATGCGCATTTTTCACGACGCAACATGCGTGCGGCGTCAGCGACAGCAGCACCATCACGTCGAGATACGTGGGGTGATTGGCCACCACGATCGCCGGGCCGCCCGTGCGCAACCGCTCGACGCCCGACGCTTCCACTTCCATCACGCCGATGCGTTGGAGCACCGCGACGAGAGCGCGAAAAAACCAGTGAATGACGCTCGTTACCGCACGTTGCCGCGTTGCGCGGTGCGGCCACAGCCACGCGAGCGGAAATACCAGCCCCGAGAACAGCACACCGCACACGCCGAACACCACGAAGGCCATGCCGGTTGCGCCGAAGCGCCACAGATAGTCAAGCCGCGCGGTCATGCCAGCTCCATTGCCATGCGGCCTGCGTGCCGCGCCATTGCGCCGGCTTGCCCGTGTCGAGGCAATGTTGCAGCGCCTGGCTCTGGGTCGGGAAGCATGCTGCTGCAGCTGTTGCGCCAATGTCGCGCGTAAGCGGCAGCGGCTCCGGCGCGTCCGATACGGCGCATACCAGCTCGCCCGTGGCATGAACGCTGTCGATCAGAATAGCGACCGCGCCGCCCTGCACTTCGTCTTCGATTGTGCCGTAGGCCGGGTCGGCCGGTTCGTCCGCGTAGACCAGCAGCACGGGCGCGGCCGGCTGGCACGCGTGCTGCGCATGCGCCTCCAGCAGACCGTAACCGAGCGTTTGCGCGCCCGCCGAGATTGCGCTCGCCGCCGAACGGTCGCCCCGCGCCATGCCGAACACGCCGGTCATCGCATTCAGCACGGACAGACTGAACGCCGTGGGCGACACCGGCTCGGCCGCGCTGATGCTGCGCAAAATGTCGGTGGTGCGCCGCAGTTCGCCGTGGCGCGACGCAAACACGACGCGCGCCTCGTTCTGTGCGACGCAATCGTGCGCAACCTTTAACGCAACCTTGGACAGCGTGCTCAGACGACGTCGCACGATCGGCTCGATGAAGCCAATGTCGGGTGCGGCGAATGCGGCAGCAGGCCAGCTAGACCAGCGAGCGACCGGAATGGTCCAGTGCAGATCGGGCATATCGGTGTTCGCGCGTAGAAGCGAGGAGAGACTGAAGCGTGCGACGGAGGACACCGCCGTCAAAGCGTGTACGCACCGCGCGGTCCGGCAATCTCCAACCGGACGGCAACCCGGTCTTGTAATAGAGGGTTCAGCGATTTAACGGCGGCTCGCCGCATTTATTTAGGCGAACGTGCCAGTTGTGCTGGTGGATCGCCCCGACCTCGTTATGGTCGGCGGAATCATACTTAATATTCTGAATTAAATCAGCCCTGAAAGAAGTATCTATCTGTAATCGATATTTCGAAGAGCACAACAGCCGTCAGCGCGGTGCCGCAACGGAGTTCGAGAGAATTCGGGTGTTGTGATTACCCGTCATTGCCGTCTTTCCCAGGAGGCACGCGCGATTCCCTGTGTTATTGACGGCCTGTTCCATCGGTTGATTACTTTCGGTTTGCTTTCCATTTACCTGTCTTAACCCGGAACATAGGGATTGTGCGCAAAGCGGCCCCTGCTATACTCCGTCCCTCATTGGGGAGTAGCCGCCTCGTGCGCACGTCCGCACCGCCTTCCTGGCGTGCGTCGAACCTGCGATTCGCGAGGGCGCCTGTCAACAGACCTGGCCGTGACGGCCATGGCAGCCGCAGCCTCTGGCCTGGCGAGACCGATGATCCACACGCGCCGCAACAGGGCCCGGCGTGTCGTGGGTCGTCGCTCGTCATATTCCGGCTCGGGGAATCAACACAACGTGGATCACGCTTTTCTCATTTCGACCGGAGCGGTCGCGCTCGCTGAAATCGGCGACAAAACGCAACTGCTCTCGCTCGTTCTGGCCGCCCGCTATCGCAAACCGCTTCCGATCATTCTCGGCGTGCTCGCTGCCACGCTCGTGAACCACGCCTGCGCCGGCGCGCTCGGTGCGTGGCTCGGATCGCTGCTCACGCCGACCATCATGCGCTGGGCGCTGGCGGCGTCGTTCATCGGCATGGGCTTGTGGATTCTCGTGCCTGACAAGCTCGACGACGAGGAAGCCAACACCAGCCGCACGCATTTTGGCGTGTTCGGCGCGACCGTCGTGACATTTTTCCTCGCCGAGATGGGCGACAAGACGCAGATTGCGACTGTCGCGCTCGCCGCTCGCTTTCACGATTTTTTCGGCGTGGTGGGCGGCACGACGCTCGGCATGATGATCGCGAACGTACCGGCGATTCTGCTTGGCGACCGCTTCGCCCATAAGCTGCCGACGAAAATCGTGCACGGAATCGCCGCGGTCATGTTCGTGATTCTCGGGTCGATGGCCCTCTTCGGGGTGGGCGTCTAGCGACTATTGCACCACCTTCGCATCCGACGCGGGCGCGGGCACCGCTGCGCCCGCCGCGGCCACCTCGTTCGGCGCGCCGCCCGCCTTGTCGAGCGGAATCTTCACGGTATGCACGACGCCATTGCCCAGCGGGAAATCGGCCAGCGCGCTACGCGCGAGATACGGCATGGCCCGCACCAGCGACGACTCGCCGCCCGAATTGCGCGCGGTCACGTTATAGACCTCCTTGCCGGTGGCGCGCTCGGTGATCCGCACCCCTAGCAGGTGCGTGAAGACCGGATAGCTCTGGTTCACGTAACCGGCCGGGAACGGACCCCACGGACCCCACGGGTCGAACGGCCGGCCCCAGCCCCAGTAAGGCGACGGCCAGGGGTTGTAGTAGACCGGCTCGGACACCGTCACCATGTCGGAACGGATGCCGTAAGCAAGCCCGACCAGATAATGCGCCTGCGACGACTCGACCTCGCGGAACGCATGCGCGGCGAGCTCGTTCGCCACGATGCGCTCGTAAGTGGAGAGTTCGAGATTGTTCTGCTGGCTGGCCGCGCGGGTGAACGCGTAGGTTCGGGTGGCGTCGTTGCCGCTCCAGTCGGAGAAGGCTGTCACCTGCGTCGTCACGTAGGTCGTGCAGCCTGACAGCAGCACGGTCAGCGTGGCCAGCAGCCATGCGGCGCGGCGGGTCATGCAGTCGAGTTTCATGGTCTGCCTCTTAGTCTTCCCTGTGTCTTCCATTATGCTTTTTGATAAGCGCTTCCGGTTGCCGCCTCTGTCGACGGCCGGGATCGCGCGCGGTCAAAGGCCGCCCCACCCCGGTTTTGCGCGCGTCGGCGCCCGATCATACGCTGACCCGACGGGTCGGTAAAAGGTTCGACCCGCACGATCGGCCGAGGCTTTGTACAATGGCTCGACAAGCCCGGCTCGCGTGCCAGAAGCGCGCCCGCCGACACGAGTTCCATCACTACAGAACGCCATGGCCGATACCGAAACGCCCAATGTGATACGCCGCGCCGATTACGCGCCGCCCGCTTTCCTGATCGACACCGTCGCGCTGGAGTTCGATCTCGTCCCCGAACGCACGGTCGTCAAGAATACGATGCGCGTGCGCCGCAATCCGGACGCGTCGCGCGCCTCGCATCTTGCGCTGATGGGCGAGCAACTCGAATTCGTCGGCGCCGAAATCGACGGCAAGCCGTTTCCCAACGCGCATGCGCACGAGCACGGCCTGTTGCTCGATAACGTGCCGGACAGTTTCGAACTCACGCTCACGAGCGTCTGCAATCCCGCCGCGAATACCACGCTGTCCGGGCTGTATGTGTCGGGCGGCAATTTCTTCACGCAGTGCGAGGCCGAGGGCTTTCGCCGCATCACCTACTTCCTCGACCGGCCCGACGTCATGGCCACTTTCACGGTGACGCTGCGCGCGAGCAAGGCCGACTATCCGGTGCTGCTGTCGAACGGCAACCTGATCGAGGAAGGCGACTTGCCGGACGGCCGCCACTTCGCACGCTGGGAAGACCCGTTCCGCAAGCCGAGCTATCTGTTCGCCCTGGTCGCAGGCAAGCTGGTCGCACTCGAAGAACGCATAAAGAGCGGCTCGGGCAAAGACAAGCTGCTGCAGGTGTGGGTCGAGCCGCACGATCTGGACAAGACCCGTCACGCCATGGACTCGCTGATCCATTCGATCCGTTGGGACGAGGAGCGCTTTGGGCTGGAACTGGATCTGGACCGCTTCATGATCGTCGCCGTGAGCGACTTCAACATGGGCGCGATGGAGAACAAGGGGCTCAACATCTTCAACACGAAGTACGTGCTGGCGAACCCCGAGACGGCAACGGACACCGACTTCGCCAATATCGAGGCAGTCGTCGGACACGAGTATTTCCATAACTGGACCGGCAACCGCGTCACCTGTCGCGACTGGTTTCAGCTCAGCCTGAAAGAAGGCCTGACCGTGTTCCGCGATCAGGAGTTCTCGGCCGACATGGCCGGTGGCGCAACGGACGAAGCCGCCCGCGCGACCAAGCGGATCGAGGACGTGCGCGTGCTGCGTCAGATGCAGTTCGCCGAAGACGCGGGCCCGATGGCGCATCCGGTGCGCCCCGAGAGCTACGTCGAGATCAACAACTTCTACACGATGACGGTCTACGAGAAAGGCTCAGAAGTCGTGCGGATGTACCAGACGCTATTCGGGCGCGACGGCTTCCGCAAGGGCATGGACCTGTACTTCAAGCGCCACGACGGCCAGGCCGTGACGTGCGACGACTTCCGTCACGCGCTTGCCGACGCGAACGGCCGCGATCTCGCGCAATTCGAGCGCTGGTATAGCCAGGCCGGCACGCCGCGCGTGTCCGTGCGTACCCACTACGACGCCGCGCAGAAGCGCTACACCGTTACGCTCACGCAAGGCTATGGCGAGGCCGCGCCGGCAGCGCGTGAAACGCAGAAGGGGCCGCTGCTGATTCCGTTCGCAATCGGCCTGATCGGCCGGGACGGCGAGGATCTGCCGCTGCAACTCGAAGGCGAAGCGCAAGCCGGCAGCGCGACCACGCGCGTGCTCGAATTTACACAGAAGGAGCAGACCTTTACGTTCGTCAACGTCGAGCAGGAACCGCTGCCTTCGCTGCTGCGCAATTTCTCGGCGCCGGTGATCGTGGAGTACGACTACTCGGCGGATCAACTCGCATTCCTGCTTGCGCACGACAGTGACCCGTTCAACCGTTGGGAAGCCGGTCAGCGGCTCGCCACGCGCGAGTTGCTGACGCTGGCCGGCCGCGCCGCGACCGGCGTGCCGCTGCAACTCGACGATTCGGTGGTCGCCGCGTTCGCGCGGGTGCTGACCGACGAGTCGCTTTCGCCGGCGTTCCGCGAACTCGCATTGATGCTGCCTTCGGAAGCCTATCTCGCCGAACAGATGGCCGAATCGAATCCGGCCGCGGTGCATGCGGCGCGTCAGTTCGTGCGCAAGCGTCTGGCAAACGCGCTCAGGAACGACTGGCTCAAGGTCTACGAGCAGCACCGCACGCCGGGCGCCTACGAGGCCACGCCCGAGGCATCGGGCCACCGCGCGTTGAAAAATCTCGCGCTGTCGTACCTCGCGGAACTGGACGACCCGGCCGAAGCCGTGAAGCTCGCGTCGGCGCAATACGACGCCGCGAACAATATGACCGACCGTGCGGCGGCATTGTCGGCGCTGCTGAACGCGTCGGCGGCAAAAGGCGGCAGCGCAGAGGCGCAGCAGGCGCTGGACGACTTCTACCGGCGCTTCGAGAAAGAGCCGCTCGTAATCGACAAGTGGTTCGCGCTGCAGGCTACGCAGCGTGGCAGTGCGCAGCGTCCGGTGATCGAAATCGTGCGCAAGCTGATGTCGCATCCGGCATTCAACCTGAAGAACCCAAACCGCGCGCGCTCGCTGATCTTCAGCTTCTGCGCGGCCAATCCGGCGCAGTTTCATGCTGAAGACGGCTCGGGGTATGCGTTCTGGGCCGATCAGGTGATTGCGCTGGATGCGATCAACCCGCAGGTGGCCGCCCGCCTCGCCCGCTCGCTGGAACTGTGGCGGCGCTTCACGCCCGCGTTGCGCGATCGCATGCGCGAGGCGCTGGAAAAGGTGGCCTCGCAGGTCAAGTCGCGCGACGTGCGCGAAATCGTAGAGAAAGCGCTCGCGTGACGTTGTTTGACGCGGTTTGATGCGTGGAAAAGCCGGCACGTGATGCCGGCTTTTTTTCGCTCTCGACATGCTCCGGCGTGCGCCTGGATGGTCCACCCGCAATTCGGCTCGAATCCGGCGATAGACGGCCTCGGCTGGCAATGTGCGCCACAAACCCGACACTCACCGCGGCCGTCAAGCAGCACGGCATTGATAGCGGGTTTGTAGACAAAAGCACAGAGCGGACACAACGAGCGGTTAAAATCGAGATATTCCTCAAGCCTTCCCGGAGTACAGCAATGGCTTTGCAACGTCGTACCACTCTCACGAAGTACCTGATCGAGCAGCAGCGTGAAACCAACAATCTGCCGGCCGATTTGCGCCTTCTGATCGAAGTCGTCGCGCGCGCGTGCAAGGCGATCAGCTACCACGTCAGCAAAGGCGCGCTCGGCGATGCGCTCGGCACGGCCGGCAGCGAGAATGTCCAGGGCGAAGTGCAGAAGAAGCTCGACATCCTGTCGAACGAAATCCTGCTCGAAGCCAATGAATGGGGCGGTAACCTTGCGGGCATGGCATCGGAGGAAATGGAACAGTTCTTCCCGATTCCGGCCAACTACCCGAAGGGCGAATATCTGCTGGTATTCGATCCGCTGGACGGCTCGTCGAACATCGACGTGAACGTGTCGATCGGCACGATCTTTTCGGTGCTGCGCTGCCCGGACGGCCAGCAACCCACCGAGCAGTCTTTCCTGCAGCCGGGCACACAGCAGGTCGCGGCGGGCTACGCGGTCTATGGTCCGCAAACGGTGCTCGTGCTGACCACCGGCAATGGCGTGAACTGCTTCACGCTCGACCGCGAACTGGGCTCGTGGGTGCTCACGCAAAGCGATATGCGCATTCCGGTCGAAACGCGCGAGTATGCGATCAACGCGTCGAACGAGCGCCACTGGTATCCGCCGGTCGAGCAATACGTCGGTGAACTGAAGGCCGGCAAGGACGGTCCGCGCCAGACCGACTTCAACATGCGCTGGATCGCGTCGATGGTGGCGGACGTGCACCGTATCCTGAATCGCGGCGGCATTTTCATGTATCCGGCCGACAAACGCACGCCGGACAAGCCAGGCAAACTGCGGCTCATGTACGAAGCGAATCCGATGGCGTTCATCGTCGAACAGGCAGGCGGCGCTGCAACCAATGGCGAAAAGCGCATTCTCGATATTCAGCCGAAGGCGTTGCACGAGCGCGTGGCGGTGTTCATCGGCTCGAAGAACGAAGTCGACCGCGTGACCCGCTACCATCTCGAAACAAAAAAGTGATTCGCAGGACTTGCCAAGCCGATAAAGAAGTCCCTATAATCTCGTTTCTCCTGATGCCGGAATAGCTCAGACGGTAGAGCAGCGCATTCGTAATGCGAAGGTCGGGGGTTCGATTCCTCTTTCCGGCACCATCAAGATTCAAGCAAAAAGCCCAGTCCTTGCGACTGGGCTTTTTGTTTTTTGTTTTTCGCTTTTCACCTCTGGTCTTTGTTTCTGGCTTTTGTTTCTGGCTTTTGTTTCTGTTTTGCAGCGGGCTACCGTGCGGTCCCTTCATGCTCCGCAATCGACGCTAAACATGAAAACACGTCATGCGGCGCGCACGAAAAGCACGACACCCCCGGCGCAAACTCACGCGCGCCCGCCCGACCATTCCATCCACCTCGCATTTCATCGCAAACTCTCCATAATAGTTAGACGGCCATCCGTTTGGTCTGGCTCGGCGCGTGCCGCAGCAAACACATTAAACATTGCGCCTCGCGTGCACGTCGGCAGCAGCCAGCATGGTCAGTGACCGTTGCCGAAGCGCGCTTCTCCGCATCTCGTGATGGTTTGTCGCGAGCGCAACGCAGCGGGCATGTTCCGTGCAACCAAGCGAACGAACGCCCGGCGCTCCCGCGCGCCGCGGGTCTCCACTTCGACCAACATGGACGCCATTCACAAGCCACATCGCCCGGGCGCTGCCGACTCCGATACGCCCTCCTCCGCGGGCTTCGTGCGCGTACGCGGCGCACGCGAACACAATCTCAAAAATGTCGATGTGAATATCCCGCGCGACGCGCTCGTCGTGTTCACTGGCGTGTCCGGATCGGGCAAATCGTCGCTCGCATTTGGCACCTTGTACGCAGAGGCGCAGCGCCGCTACTTCGAATCGGTCGCGCCTTATGCGCGTCGGTTGATCGACCAGGTCGGCGTGCCCGAAGTCGACGCGATCGAAGGCCTGCCGCCCGCCGTCGCGTTGCAGCAGCAACGGGGGACGCCGAGCGCGCGCTCGTCGGTGGGCAGCGTCACTACCCTGTCGAGCCTCGTACGCATGCTGTATTCGCGCACCGGCGACTATCCGCCGAAACAGCCCATGCTGTTCGCCGAGGACTTCTCGCCAAACACGGTGCAGGGCGCGTGTCCGACGTGTCACGGGCTGGGCCGCGTGTATGAAGTGACCGAGCAGTCGATGGTGCCCGACGACTCGCTGACGATTCGCGAACGCGCGATCGCCGCGTGGCCGCCCGCGTGGCATGGTCAGAATCTGCGCGACATCCTCGTGACACTCGGCTACGACGTGGACACGCCGTGGCGCGAGTTGCCGAAGAAGGATCGCGACTGGATTCTCTTCACCGACGAGCAGCCCACGGTGCCGGTCTACGCGGGTCTCACGCCGAAGGAAACGCGCGCCGCACTCAAGCGCAAGGACGAGCCGAGCTATCAGGGCACGTTCACGGGTGCGCGCCGCTACGTGCTGCATACCTTCGCGAACACGCAAAGTGCGCTGATGAAAAAGCGCGTTTCCCAGTTCATGGTGGGCAGTACGTGTCCGACGTGCGAGGGCAAGCGGCTCAAGAAAGAAGCGCTGTCGGTCAAATTCGCGGGGCTCGATATCGGCGAGTTCTCGCAGTTGCCGCTCGCCAGCCTGGCTGCGCTTCTCGAACCCATCGCGCGCGGTGAGTGGCCCGACACGAGCACGGCCACGCCGGCGACGAAAGGCGCTGGGGTGTTGAGCAAAAGCGCCATGCGTGAGGCGGTCGACAAGCGCGTTGCCGCCGGCGGCTCAGCGCATAAGGCGTCCCCCGATGTGCGGCGCACGCCGAACCTCTCCGCAGAAAAACGCGTAGCGGCACGGCGCATTGCAGCTGAGTTGCTGGAGCGGCTCACGACACTGATCGACCTGGGCCTCGGCTATCTGGCGCTGGAGCGCAGCACGCCGACGTTGTCGTCCGGCGAGTTGCAGCGCTTGCGGCTCGCGACGCAGTTGTCGTCGCAATTATTCGGCGTGGTGTATGTGCTCGATGAACCATCGGCCGGTTTGCATCCCGCCGACGGCGAAGCACTCTTCACCGCGTTGCAAGGGCTGAAGGCGGCGGGCAACTCGCTGTTCGTCGTCGAACATGATCTGCAGATGATGCGGCGCGCCGACTGGCTCGTCGACGTCGGGCCCGCGGCGGGCGAAGCGGGCGGCCATATCGTCTACAGCGGACCGCCGGACGGACTGGCGAAAGTCGAAGCGTCACAGACTCGCCGACATTTGTTCGCGCCGCCTGCGCCGCTCGACCGTTCGCCGCGCGAACCCGCCGGCTGGCTGAAACTTGCCGATATCACACGCAACAATCTGCGCGGACTGAACGTGGCGTTCCCGCTCGGCTGCCTGACCACCGTGACCGGCGTGTCGGGCTCCGGCAAATCCAGTCTCGTCAGTCAGGCGCTGCCCGAACTGGTCGCGAGCTACCTCGGCAAGTCGATCGACAATCCTGACGACGACGAACAGGATCCGCTCCTCGCCGCGAGCAGCGCGCCCGCGACCGGCCACATCGCCGGCGGCATGGATGCGCTGCGACGGCTGGTGCGCGTCGATCAGAAACCGATCGGGCGGACGCCGCGCTCGAACCTCGCCACCTACACAGGCCTCTTCGACCATGTGCGCAAGCTGTTCGCCGACACGCCGCTCGCGCGCAAGCGACGCTATAGCGCGGGGCGTTTTTCGTTCAACGTGGCGCAAGGCCGCTGTCCGACTTGCGAAGGCGAAGGCTTTGTCAGCGTCGAATTGCTATTCCTGCCGAGCGTGTATGCGCCCTGCGCGACCTGCCACGGTACGCGCTACAACGCGCAAACGCTGGACGTCACGTGGCGCGACAAGAATATCGCGCAGGTGCTCGATCTGACGGTGGACGGCGCTTGCGCATTCTTTGCAGACGAACCTTCGGTGATGCGCGCGCTCCAGGTGCTGCGCGATATCGGGCTGGGTTATTTGCGGCTCGGGCAGCCGGCCACCGAACTGTCGGGCGGCGAGGCTCAGCGTATCAAGCTCGCGACCGAACTGCAGCGCGCGCAACGCGGCGACACGCTGTACATCCTCGACGAGCCGACCACCGGGCTGCATCCCGCAGACGTCGATCGTCTGATGGTGCAGCTTCAGGGGCTGGTGGACGCAGGCAATAGTGTCGTTGTCGTCGAACATGACATGCGTGTGGCCGCGCAAAGCGACTGGGTAATCGACGTCGGCCCCGGCGCGGGCGATGCCGGCGGCACGGTCGTCGCAAGCGGAACGCCTGCCGACGTGGCGCAGGTCGCGGCAAGCCGGACTGCCGAATACCTTCGTCCAAAGCTGGCGGGTTGAGGCTCAGCAAGGGCTGGCGGTCGCAGCATCGCGCTGGATAGGGCAACTTTGGGTGGTGTCGCCGACGCTGGGTAAGGAGAAATCCACTTTTGAGTTTTTTTAATAGCGCCATAACCCACTCGCGCTTTGTCAACTCAACCCGGGAATTGATCGTTTACAAATTGTGCGGGTATTTCAGTGAACGCTCGTTCGGTAATAAAAAGAATTTCCGAATTGGTCACGAGAAAATCGTTCCGATGCGGCAATGCACCAATTAGCATCCATATATGTGCTGAACAACACACGCAGACCAATTTTTTAGGTTAACGTGTAAGTAGCGTCACACCCGCCACCAGTAAGGCCTTACGGCGTTAGCAGGCGAATGGAACCGGTTTTTGCCGACTAAGCCGCCGTACAGTCGCCTAGTGGCAAATCGTTAAGTTCTTTTTGCACACCTCCTTAAATGTTGCGGTGTGCCGTTAAAGCAACAGGAAACAAGTGAAATGCATCGTGTGCTGGTGCACAACGGGGCAGAGACCGATAATCGGTTTGTAAAGGAGAATGATCATGGATGCGAAACCACCGAAGATTCCGACCCCGGATAAAGTTTTTTCCCCGGATCCGGAACCCGCTGGCGTCGAATTTCTGGGTGCTGAACTGCCTGAGCATGTCCGCGCCTTTTTCGATGAGCAACGCAAGTCGTTCGACTCGAAGTAAGCGAGGCGGCGGTATCGCGCAGCGTTGACGCCCGTGCAATGCGGACGGCGACGGAAGCACACGCGCCTGTGAAACCTTCACAGGTCGAATCGGAATCCGTCCCCATCTGCAGTCGGCGCGAGCGGCTTGCACGCGCATAGCCGATCGCAATTTGCCCCGTCGTGGTTCCCGGCCGAGTGGTGCCTGCATTGATCAACCCCCTGCGGGCAGCGCATCGTTTATTCTTCCTGTTTTTCCTTCGGCGAGTCGGCCACGCTCTCTCCATGAATTGCCTGCTTCGCATTGGCGCGTCTTGCGCACTCGCCCTGCTTGCCGCACTCGCTGTCGCTCCTGCCCCTGCTTTCGCCGACGGCGACGACACCGCGCTCACCAATCTGATTGCATTGGCTTCGCAACGAATCTCACTTGCTGAACCGGTAGCGCGCTGGAAATGGGCTAACCATCAGGCCATCACCGATACACCGCGCGAAAATGCGCTGCTTGCCGATGTCGGGAGGCGCGCCGTGGCCGCCGATGTGGATCCGACGTTCGCGCGTGCTTTCTTCCAGGATCAGATCGACGCCAGCAAGGATGTTCAGAATGCGCTCTTTGCCACCTGGCGCAGCGCGCAGCCGCCGCAAGGCCCGGCTCCCGATCTCGCGACGAGCACGCGGCCTCAACTGGACAAGCTGACGCAATCCCTGATTGCCGGCCTTGCAAGAGTACAACCGTTGCGGGCGGCGCCCGATTGCCCTTCCCGCGTCGCGCAAGCGCTTGTGAACTGGAAGTCGTTGACTCGCTACGACTCGGCACGTTCGGCCGCGCTCACGCATGCGCTGGGTCATGTGTGCGAGACGGGTGGCGTAGGGGCGACCGGCTAGACCCGGAGCTGACCGAACCGGCGGCTTTGATGCGAGTTGATAGGCGAGGACGTGCCGGTCGCCGGGCAACAACGGGGGCCGCGAGCGAAAACTCACTGCGCTGCGCGTATCGCGCAGCGATCAGCTTCGCTCAGGCCACGCTTGATACTGGCGTGAGCGCGTCGGTCGGCAACCCCAGCGGCATCACGCGCAAACCCCGCGCGAGATGGCTCTGCAAGATGCGATACGTCGACAACTCGAACGGCAACTTTTCGCTCGACGCATGCAATTGCGCTGCCTGCGTCAACGACGCCGCGTGGCCGATATAGCGCCAGCGGTCGACCACATGAAAAGCGCGCGACTGCAGCGCTTCTTCACGCTCTTCAAAAACAATCGGCCCGTCGAATGGCCACGGAGCATCTGCGGGATCGCTTTTCGACACGCGCGGCACGCGATTGTGACCGGGACGCAGCGTTGCAATCCACTGCGCCTCGGCGAGCATCGCGCCCAGCTCGCCGCCCGTCGCGCGCCACTCGACACGTTTGACCTGCTGGGCAAGCCGGATATCTTTCGACGAACGGCGCTCACCGCTCAAATGCGCACGTAACCGCTGACGTACGCGGACACTGCGCCCGACGTAAAGCGGCACGTCTTCCTCACCATAGAACGCGTAGACGCCGCAGCCTGCCGGCGCGGTATCGAGCAGGTCCTCGGTGATATCGCCCGCGAGGCGGTAGCGGCGCGTCGTGCGCTCGATCTGCGCCCGGAGCACGTCGAGCGGGACAAGGCCATGCAGGCGCTGCCAGAATTGCCAGATCAGATCGGCGTCGGCGAGCGCGCGGTGACGGTCGAACGGCACCAGCGCGTGGCGTTCGACGAGCGCATCCAGTCCATGACGCTTTTCCGCCGGAAAAAGCGCGCGCGAAAGTCGCACGGTGCAGAGCACGTCCGGATCGAATGCAAGGCCGGCTCGCCGGAACTCGCCACGCAGGAAGCCGCGGTCGAAGCTCGCGTTGTGCGCAACGAACAGTTTGCCCTTGAGGCGCTCCAGCAAAGCCGGTGCGATGTCGGCGAAGGTCGGCGCGCCTTGAACCATCGCGTTTGTGATGCCGGTGAGTTGCTGGATGAACGACGGAATGGGCTGCTGCGGATCGACGAGACTGCTCCAGCGTGACACGCCTGCCGGCCCGACTTCGACGACACCGATTTCCGTGATGCGGTGCTCGCTGGTCGATCCACCCGTGGTTTCGAGGTCGACGAAGACAATGGGCTCGTTCAGAGCCGGTTCTGGCAGAAGCAGTTCAGACATGGACAAAGATACTTAGACGCGTGGCTTTGCGGCAAGTATGCACCAGTTGAGCGATCGGCACCCGCATCGGATGGCGAAACGCCGGCCGGAGAGGGCTACTGGTTTCGGATTGGAGACTTCTTGGATGGCTCACGTGCTGCGTGGCTTGGGGACGCCTGTTTTTAGCCCTCTACGCAGCCGGGTGTGAGTTTGCTGATACAGTTGATGGACTGTCCCCACTTCGTAGCCTATTGCCACCCGGGGGCGGCAAGTAATACAAATTAACCGTTTCTGTTCGCAATAAATGACGCTTCGAATCGGGAAATTCGACGTGCCGATAAAATAACTTACAACACTAGCGTCGAATTTACTGACTTATTAAGGTTCACAAAGCCAATGCGGACAAATTTCCCCATTAAGTAATTGTTCGTGTAATTGAATCTGTCATTAGTAAGTGTTTGTCCGAGTTGTTGCAGCGCATTTAGCGCACGATCATGGAATAAGCAAAGCGTGAAACATGTTTTAGGAGGTCGCCATGCTGTTCAGCGAATTGCGGCGCTTCGCCGCCTGGCTCACCCGAGCCTCTACATCGGTTGATCGGGATGAAACTTCTGCGTCCGCTTCGTCCGTTTTCGAATTTGATCCGATGTGGCACGGTGATCATTGGCAGAACTTGCTGTCATCGCCAATGGACGCGCGTCGCTACGTGATGGAAGACTGGAGCGTCTCTCCCGCATTCAGCTGGGATGAGGCTGAGCGAACTGCATCGGCACACTAGACAGTGCCGCGCCGCGGGCGGCAACAGCCGCGGCTAAGCCAGGCGAAAAAAAAAGCGCGACTGGAGAGTCGCGCCGACAAAGGTTTGGAGATCTTCTTCGTCAACGAAAAAGTCTGCTTCGGAAAGCAGAAATTGCAGTATAGCGGCTGATTCACTTTCTATTATTTGCATAATTAACAATCGTCTATTTCGCGATTAACAACAATCCATTTTAAGAATTTTCTTACGTCGTTTTTTCGCATCAGCCAGTGTCGCAAACTCGCAACGCGTTTGATGTGAAGTCCCTTTCGCAATTTTCTCGGTCCCGCGAAAAGCCTTTATCCACAAGGCTTGGACAGTATTTCGATATCATTTCCGATCGCGTAATACTTTATTGCTGTTTTCGGAATGCCCGTTGTCCGAGACGTCTATCTACACTCTGCCTACCGGAAACCAGCGCGCGTGGAAGACCGCGCGCTTCATGCGGACTACGCCTCTCGCAGCGCCCGCGTGAAGGTCTCCCTAAGCCCGGGCTCACAGCCCGCTCTCGCTCTCGGAGTTACAAGATGAAAAAGACACTCATGGTCGCTGCCCTCACGGGCGTTTTCGCAACGGCTGCTCACGCGCAAAGCAGCGTCACGCTGTACGGCTTGATCGACGCCGGCATCACCTACACCAATAATCAGCATGGCCACAGCAACTGGCAGGAAACGAGCGGTTCGATAAACGGCAGCCGTTGGGGCTTGCGCGGTGCCGAAGATCTGGGCGGCGGTCTGAAGGCCATTTTCACGTTGGAAAACGGTTTTGGCATCAATGACGGTACGCTGAAGCAAGGCGGCCGCGAATTCGGCCGCCAGGCCTTTGTCGGCTTGACAAGCGATCAGTTCGGCGCCGTGACACTGGGTCGCCAGTACGACAGCATGGTCGACTATGTTGGCCCGCTGGCACTCACCGGCACGCAGTATGGCGGCACGCAGTTCGCGCACCCGTTCGACAACGACAACCTGAACAACTCTTTCCGTATCAACAACTCGGTCAAGTACCAGAGCGTGAACTACGGCGGCTTCAAGTTCGGCGCGTTGTACGGCTTCTCGAACCAGGCTGACGGCTTCGCCAACAACCGTGCGTACAGCGCGGGCGCATCGTACAACTGGGGCGGCCTGAACGTCGCGGCGGCTTACCTTCAACTGAATAGCAACGGCGCGCTCGGCGCGGCGGCGGCGTTCAATTCGGGCGGCGCAGTGTCCAGCGACAACACCTTCTTCGCCGGTCGCCAGCAAACGTGGGGCGCGGGCGCCAACTACGCGTTTGGCCCGGCAACGGTCGGCCTCGTGTACTCGCAGACGAACCTCGGCGCGTTGGCCGGCATCGGCGCGGGCGCGTCGGGTCAATCGGCTGGCGTCGGCTTTCCGAGCGACAGCGCTCACTTCCAGAACTTCGAAGCGAACGCTCGCTATGCACTGACGCCGGCAGTGAGCATCGCCGGTTCGTACACGTACACCCGTGCAAGCCTGGCAGGTACGCGTCCGCACTGGAACCAGTTCAACCTGCAAACGGCGTATGCGCTGTCCAAGCGCACCGACGTGTATCTGCAAGGCGAATACCAGCAAGTCAACCAGAACGCGATTGTCGATGCCGACATCAATGGTCTGGGCGCTTCGGGCAACAACAAGCAAGTCGCTGTGACGGCAGGTCTGCGTCACCGCTTCTAAACGCAGCAGATCTGCGTTGCAGGAAAAAAGGCGCCGTTCGCGGCGCCTTTTTTTGCACGCTGCTCATGTGCGTGTGGGAGAGAAACAGGATGTGCCGGCTGTCAGATGCCCGAGGGACCGGCGTCAAATGACCAGGCAAATGAAGAAGCAATGTCAGCCGCCGCTATCGGGCGGCGGATATTTGACGTCGAGAATGTCGATCGGCTGCGGGCCGGCAGGTGTGTATAGCGTAACCGTATCGCCGACTTTCGCCTTCAGCAGAGCACGCGCGACCGGCGAGATCCAGCTCACGTGTCCTACGTCGAGATCGACCTCGTCAATGCCGACGATCGTTACCACATGCTCGGCACCATCCTCGCCCGCATATTTCACCGTCGCGCCGAAGAACACCTGGTCGATATTCTCCTGCTTGCTGCTATCCACGACCTCCGCAAGGTCGAGCCGCTTGGTCAGAAAGCGGATGCGCCGGTCGATTTCCCGCAACCGTCGTTTGCCGTAGATGTAGTCGCCGTTCTCCGACCGGTCGCCATTTGAAGCGGCCCACGAGACAAGCTTGACCACCTCCGGGCGCTCCACGTCGATCAAATGCAGCAATTCGTCACGCATGCGACGGTAGCCGGCGGGCGTGATGTAGTTCTTGGTTCCAGCGGGGATGTCCGGCTGGGCGACGTCGAGGTCGTCGTCGTTCTCTTCGCTCGACTCTTTGACAAAGGCCTTGTTCATGATGATCCAGTAACCGCAGCAACGACTGCCTGACAAGGGTACACGATCGGGGCAATGAGAGAAATCGCGCCTCGACGCTTCCTTTTTTAGAAACCTTTGCTATAATCTCGTTTCTGCGTGCGGCTGTAGCTCAGTTGGATAGAGTACTTGGCTACGAACCAAGGGGTCGTGGGTTCGAATCCTGCCAGCCGCACCACTAATTCGAGGGCCTTCCTCTGGGAAGGCCCTTACGTTTTACCTGAAGTTCTACGCAGATTCACCGCTGCTTGATTGCGGCGAGCGTCACCGTTTAGCGTGCGGCTGTAGCTCAGTTGGATAGAGTACTTGGCTACGAACCAAGGGGTCGTGGGTTCGAATCCTGCCAGCCGCACCACCTATCAAGGGCCTCCCAATCGGGAGGCCCTTTGTCTTTATGCGTCGACATTTATACGTCGACATCTATTTCGGCCGCCGTGCTCAACGCGGCTGCGCCTGAATATCGCCGATCTCGCCGTCCGGCGTCGGCACGTCTGCGTAGGAACTGAATACCGTTTCCTCTCCGATGCTTTGCGCGCGCGCGCCAATCAGCGACTGCGATTGCCGCAAGATATCTTCCACTGAATCGCCAAAGCGGCTCTCCACGAAAGCCCGCAGCAGCGCGACCCGCAGCGACTCGCCACGCCCTTCCACCGTGCCGTTGCCGCCTTCGAATTCCGCCACACAGTGCGCCGCGCCGCGATGAGCAGGCTCCCGCACCTCGAACCGCTGTGCGCGCTCCAGCACGACCGCTGCGGTTTCCCATGAGGACGACGGCGTAAAGCGGCCGTCCCACGGACGTCCGTGGTCATTGCCGCGAATCGCGACGGTCTCGCCGCTGTCGGTGAAGTAAATCTCGCGCACGAAGTCGTGCAGGCTGCGGGCGACCCAGTAATCGAGCGCCACGCCTTCGAGGTCGGCTACTTTCATGAGCATTCTCCGTGTTAAACGGGTCGGACTGCCTCGGCGCCCGACCATTCGTGGCAGAAGCAAGACGAGGCAATGCAGAAGACAGAGACGAACCGGATGGGAGACGCAAAAAGCAGGCCGCGCAGCGCGCCTGCCGCGCCTAGTAGTCTGCGCGCTCGCGGTCGATCCGCATTCCACCATCATGACGATGATGCCCGTCATCGCTCGGCCGCTCGCGCGCAATACGCATGACGTCCGGATTCGTGCGCACGCGGCGCATCACGTTCGCAAGGTGAACCCGATCGCTGACCTGAATCACGAAGCGCAATATCGTGGATTCCTGCGACAGGTCTTCGTCCATTGCAATATGAACGATGTTTGCGTCCGCCGACGTAATATCCGCTGCGACGCGTGCAAACACGCCCTTGGTGTTTTTCACGAGCACCTTCACGGCGACGTCGAACAGACGCCCCGGCTGCGGCGCCCAAGCCACGTCGATCCAACGGCCCGGATCGCGCCTGTGGATGCGCTGCGCAACCCGGCAATCCGTGGTGTGGATCGCCATGCCGAGACCGATGCCGATGTAGCCCATGATGTCGTCACCGGGAATCGGGCGGCAGCAGGCCGACAGCTGCACGGACATGCCCTCGGTGCCTGTGATCACCACCGGCGGCGCATGCGGCGCGTTGCTGTCGGAACGCGAGCCGTCGTCGTCGGCGTCGCGGCCGCTCATCAGCACTTCGATGCGCTTGGCCATGACCGCCGCCACGCGCCGGCCAAGGCCAATGTCCGCGAAAATCTCCTGACGGTTCTTGTTGCCCGTCCATTGCACCAGCTTTTCCCACGCTTCGGGCGTGACGTCCGACAGCGCCAGGCCATAACCCTTCAGCGCCTGATCCACCAGACGCTCGCCAAGCTGCACCGATTCATTCAGGCGCATTGTCTTCAGGTAATGGCGGATTGCCGAACGCGCCTTGCCCGTGCGCACGAACCCCAACCACGCCGGATTCGGCTTCGAGTACGGTGCCGTAATCACTTCAACGATATCGCCGCTCTTCAACTCGGTGCGCAACGGCAACAGCTCGTTATTGATCTTGACTGCGACGCACTGGTTGCCTAAGTCGCTGTGAATCGAATAGGCGAAGTCGAGCGCAGTCGCGCCGCGCGGCAGCGCCATGATTTTCGACTTCGGCGTGAACACGTAGACCGCATCCGGGAACAGGTCGATCTTGACGTGCTCGAGGAATTCGCTCGAATCGCCGGCTTCACTCTGAATGTCGAGCAGCGATTTGAGCCATTGGTGTGCGCGCTTTTGCACGTCGTTCAGATCCGCGCCGCCGTTCTTGTACAGCCAGTGCGCGGCGACACCCGCCTCCGCGATCTCGTGCATCTTGCGCGTGCGCACCTGGAATTCGATCGGCGCGCCGAACGGACCGACCAGTGTGGTGTGCAGCGACTGATAGCCGTTCACCTTCGGAATGGCGATGTAATCCTTGAACTTGCCGGGCACGGGCTTGTACAGCGCGTGCAGCGCGCCGATGCAGGTGTAGCACTCCAGCGCGCTCTCGACCACCACGCGAAACCCATACACGTCGAGCACCTGCGAAAACGACAGTTGCTTGTCGCGCATCTTCTTGTAGATGCTGAAGATGGTCTTTTCGCGGCCGGTGACCTCCGCATCGAGCTTCGCATCCGAAATAGCGCGCTGCACCGACTCCAGAATCTTGCCGACGACTTCGCGCCGGTTGCCGCGCGCGGCCTTGACGGCTTTTTCGAGCGTGGCGTACCGGTGCGGATTGAAGTTCGCGAAGCTCAGGTCCTGCAATTCGCGATACGTATTGTTCAGGCCAAGGCGGTGCGCAATCGGCGCGTAGATATCGAGCGTTTCGCGCGCAACACGGCGGCGCTTCTCCGGCGGCACTGCGCCCAGCGTGCGCATGTTGTGCAGCCGGTCCGCGAGCTTCACCAGAATCACGCGGACGTCGCGCGCCATCGCGAGCAGCATCTTGCGGAAATTTTCCGCCTGCGCCTCTTCGCGATTGCGGAACTCCATCTTGTCGAGTTTCGACAGCCCGTCGACCAGTTCCGCAACCTTCGCGCCGAACCGCTCGGCGAGTTCGGCCTTGGTCACACCCTGGTCTTCCATCACGTCATGCAGCAGCGCCGCCATGATCGCCTGCGCGTCCAGATTCCAGCCGGCGCAGATTTCGGCGACGGCGACTGGGTGCGTGATATAGGGCTCGCCGCTCTGCCGATACTGGCCGAGGTGGGCTTCGTCGCTGAAATGAAACGCCGCCTTGATGTCCTTGATCTCTTCCGGCTGCAGATAACCGGACAAAACGGACGTCAGCTTGGCGATGGAAACGACGTCATGCCGGCGCGGTTGCTCCGGCGTGGCGGTGGGCCCGAACAGATGGCGAAACGACTGTTCGAGGACCGCATCGATGTACTTGCGTGCCGACGAGGGCGAGTCAGCGTCGTGGTCCACTTCCGTCGCGGTGGGCGGGGTAGCACTCATGATCGCCTCCGTAGCGGTTGGGGTTGGACGCTGGTCTGCACGTTAATGCTATGACTTGTTGCGAATGCGTGAAGCAAATCTTTTCGCCAGATGCGGCTTGTGTCCGAGGGAACGTATGCCAGACAAGCACGGCGAATAAAGCTGCCAAAAATCTCGCGTGCGGTATGACAGGCAGATGAATGGCAATGCGATAAACAGCTACAACAAAAAACAGTAATCGAAATCAGAAACAGTGCGCGTTAAACCGGCACCTTCTTCAGCATTTCGACGCCTACCTGACCGGCTGCGATTTCACGCAGTGCGACGACCGTAGGCTTGTCGCGGCTTTCGATCTTCGGCGTGTGACCTTGAGCGAGCTGACGCGCACGATAGGTCGCGGCAAGCGCGAGTTCGAAACGGTTCGGGATCTGTTTGAGGCAGTCTTCGACGGTAATGCGGGCCATGTTGGGTTCCTTCTCAGTATGTTGCTTATTCTACCTTATGTGCTCGACACAGCACCGCGCTCACGCGTGCGGAAGATGAATGCCGAGCTGCACGAAAAGCTTCGTGTGGCGTGCGTATTGTGAAGCGAAGCGCGAACGCGTGGCGGCCACGAGACATTGCAATTCGCCAAGCGCGCGATCGAACTTCTCGTTGATCACCACGTACTCCGCTTCCGCCGCGTGCGCCATCTCGCTGCCGGCTGCGAGCAGACGCCGCGTAATCACGTTCGGCTCGTCCTGGCCGCGCTTTTTCAGGCGCTCTTCGAGCGCTTCGAGCGACGGCGGCAGAATGAAGATTTCGACCGCGTTGTGAAACTGCTTCTTGACCTGTTGCGCGCCTTGCCAGTCGATTTCGAGCAGCACGTCATGACCGCTTTTCATCTGCTCCTCGATCCACACGCGCGACGTGCCGTAGTAGTTGCCATGCACTTCCGCGCTTTCGAGAAACTCGCCCGCGTCGTGGCGCGCCATGAAATCGTCGACGGTGGTGAAGTGGTAGTGCTCGCCGTCCTGTTCCTTCGGACGCGGCGGGCGCGTCGTGTACGAGATCGACAGACGGATCGCGGCGTCGCCCGCGAGCAGTGCGTTCACGAGCGTCGACTTGCCCGCGCCCGAAGGCGCGACAACCATGAACAGGTTGCCCGGATAGGCTCCGGCGTACGGATTGCGCGGTGCGCCGGCTTCGCGTTTGTGGTCGGTCATGTTGGTGTTGCTCCCGCTTTATTCCAGATTTTGTACTTGCTCGCGCATCTGTTCGATGAGCAGCTTCAGCGTCATCGACGAATCCGCCAGTTCCTTCGCGGCCGCCTTCGAGCCGAGCGTGTTCGCTTCCCGATTCAGTTCCTGCATCATGAAGTCGAGACGCTTGCCGACCTTGCCGCCCTTCTGGATCACGTGACGCGTTTCGTTCAGGTGAGCCGTAAGGCGCGACAGTTCTTCGGCGATGTCGATACGGATGCCGTACATCGTCACTTCCTGGCGAATCCGTTCGTTGATTTCCTCGCGCGAGACGATCGTGGCCGCCGTATCGGGTGCCGCGATGCCAAGCGCTTCCTGCAGACGCTCGACGATCTTCTGCTGATGCTTGCTGATCAGCTCCGGCACGAGCGGTGTGATCCTGGTGACGATCGCTTCCATCTCGGTGACGTTCGCGATCAGCATGGCGGCCAGTTGCGCCCCTTCGCGGGCACGCACGTCGATCAGATCGGTAATGGCCTGCTTGCCGCACGCGAGCACCGCGTCGCGCAGCACTTCCGGCGCGACGCCGGTTTCGGCGAGCACGCCCGGCCAGCGCAGAATTTCACCGGTGCGCAGACGCCCCGCTTCCGGAAACGTGGACAACACCGTGCGTTCGAGCAGCGCGAGCTGCGTCAGCGCTTCCTTGCTGATCGATCCTGCGTTGGCCGACTGCTCGCTGCGCTGCAGGTTGATACGGATATCGACCTTGCCACGCGAGAGCTTGTTCATCAGCATCTCGCGCAACGTGGGTTCGCACACGCGCACATCTTCGGGCATGCGGAAGTTCAGATCGAGAAAGCGCGAGTTCACCGTGCGCAGTTCGACCGACACGCTCACGCCACCCGTGCCCGAGGCCGCGACGAGTTCGCGGGTCGCGCTCGCATAGCCAGTCATGCTGTAGATCATCGTCATTCTCGCGATTGTGGCCACGCGTCGAGCGCGGGCCTAAGAGGTGAATCGCCCGGCGTGTACGAGACGCGGGGCGGAGAAACGCCATTATCCCATTTTTGCCGCTGCGACCCTGCGAGCGAGCATGCGTCAAGGCGGCTGGCAGCCCCGCGCATGCCCGCTTCGATCGGCTGTAAAATCGCCGTTTCCCTCCTGCCTTTTTCCTGACCGATCCCAACATGACCCACGACACCCAACGCCCGAGCGGCCGCAAAGCGAACCAGCTGCGCGACGTGCGCATCACGCGCCATTACACGAAGCACGCGGAGGGCTCGGTGCTGGTCGAATTCGGCGATACCAAGGTGATCTGCACGGCGAGCATCGCCGAGAGCGTGCCGGGCTTTTTGCGCGACCGCGGCCAGGGTTGGCTGACGGCTGAATACGGCATGTTGCCGCGCGCCACGCATACCCGCAGCGACCGCGAAGCCGCGCGCGGCAAACAGACGGGCCGCACGCAGGAAATCCAGCGCCTGATCGGGCGCGCGTTGCGCTCGGTTTTCGATCTGGAGAAACTCGGCGCGCGCACCTTGCATATCGATTGCGACGTGATCCAGGCCGACGGCGGCACACGCACCGCGAGCATCACCGGCGCATTCGTGGCCGCGCACGACGCAGTGTCGAAACTGCTGGCCGCGGGCCGTATCGAAACGTCGCCGATTACGGATTACGTGGCGGCGATTTCTGTCGGCGTGTACGACGGCCTGCCGGTGCTCGACCTCGATTACGACGAAGACTCGCAGTGCGACACCGACATGAACGTGGTGATGACGGGCGCGGGCGGTTTTGTCGAAGTCCAGGGCACGGCTGAAGGCGTGCCGTTCTCGCGCGATGAAATGAACGCGCTGCTCGATCTCGCGAGCGACGGCATCCAGACACTGATCGCGAAGCAGAAAGCGGCGCTCGAACTCAAAGGTGAGTGACGTGAAGTCGGGCGAACTGAGTCAGGACAACGGCGCGCGCGCAATGGGCTCGCCGTTGAAGAAAGTCGTGCTGGCGTCGAATAACGCGGGCAAGCTGCGCGAGTTCGCGGCGCTGTTCGGCGCGGCCGGCATCGAACTGATTCCACAAGGGCAATTGAATGTGCCCGAGGCGGAAGAACCGTATCCGACCTTTGTCGAAAACGCGTTGACCAAGGCACGGCACGCGGCGAGGCTCACCGGCCTGCCCGCACTCGCCGACGATTCCGGCCTGTGTGTGCATGCGTTGCGTGGCGCGCCCGGCGTCCATTCGGCGCGCTACGCGCAACTGGCGGGCGGCGAGAAAAGCGACGCGTCGAATAACGCACGCCTCGTTTCCGAGTTGCAAAACGAAGCGGACCGTCGCGCGTATTACTTCTGCGTGCTGGCCCTGGTGCGTCACACCGACGACCCCGAGCCGCTGATCGCCGAGGGCCGCTGGCACGGCGAGATTCTCGATACGCCGCGTGGCGAACAGGGTTTTGGGTACGATCCATATTTCTATCTGCCGTCGCTGAACGCCACGGCCGCCGAACTCCAACCGTCCGTGAAAAACGCAAACAGCCATCGCGCGATCGCGTTGCGGCAACTGCTAGCGCGTTTGTCGGAGGAAGCGTGATTCCGATCAGACCAACGCCCGCTGATATCGGCAATGGCGTCATCAAGGCTTTCACGTCACCGGGCAGTATCCGGCTGACGTCGCTGCCGCCGTTGTCCCTTTATGTGCACTTTCCGTGGTGCGTGCGCAAGTGTCCGTACTGCGATTTCAACTCGCACGAGTGGAAAGGCGACGCATTCCCAGAGAACGATTATCTCGACGCGTTGCGCGCCGATCTTGAAATGGCGCTGCCGCTCGTGTGGGGACGCCAGGTGCATACCGTCTTCATTGGCGGCGGAACGCCCAGCCTGCTTTCGGCGGCGGGACTCGATCGCATGCTGTCGGACATCCGCGCGCTGCTGCCGCTCGACGCCGACGCCGAGATCACGCTTGAAGCCAATCCCGGCACGTTCGAAGCGGCGAAATTCGCGCAGTTCCGTGCGAGCGGCATTAACCGGTTGTCAGTGGGCATTCAGAGTTTTAACGAAGCGCATCTGAAAGCGCTCGGCCGGATTCACGATTCGACGCAGGCGCGCCGGGCGGTCGAGGTCGCCGCGAACACGTTCGAGAACTTCAATCTCGACCTGATGTTCGCGCTGCCGCAGCAAACGCTTGCCGAGTGTCAGGCCGACGTGGAGACGGCGCTTTCGTTCGCGCCGCCGCATCTTTCGCTCTATCACCTGACGCTCGAACCCAACACGCTGTTCGCCAAATTCCCCCCTGCCTTGCCCGACGACGACGCGTCCGCCGACATGCAGGACTGGATTCACGAACGCACGGCGGCAGCGGGATATGGGCACTATGAGGTGTCGGCGTATGCACGGCCGCATCGGCAGAGCCGGCACAATCTGAACTACTGGCGTTTTGGCGACTACCTGGGAATCGGTGCGGGCGCGCACACGAAGCTGTCCTTTCCGAATCGCGTGCTGCGTCAGGCGCGTTATAAGCATCCCACTACTTTCATCGAGCAGGCGCGAGCGGGCACGGCGGTGCAGGAAGAGCATGAGGTTGGGCCGCGCGATCTGCCTTTCGAATTCATGCTTAACGCGCTGCGACTGGTGGAAGGCTTTCCAGTGCACCGGTTCAGCGAGCGCACAGGACTTTCGATGACGTCGATCGAACCCGCGTTGCAGGAAGCCGAGCGACGCAAGCTCATCACCCGAGATCATGAAAAGATCGCGCCCACACCGCTCGGTCAGGCGTTCCTGAATGATCTGCAAGGACTGTTTCTGAAAGATCCGCAGTGATTGCGGAGTGATCTCGCGCCGCAGCGGGCGTTTTTCAGGTTACAATTTCGCGCTTGGAGGTGTGGCCGAGCGGTTTAAGGCACCGGTCTTGAAAACCGGCGAAGGAGTGATCCTTCCGTGAGTTCGAATCTCACCGCCTCCGCCAGACACTCAATGGAAACGGGCCTCTCGGCCCGTTTTTTGTTTTCTCCGTCAAGGAGGCCTTCTACCGTCGCGGCCTCCCGCCAATCGGCTGAATGCTGAACTCTGCTCAGCATATTTCCTGTAATGAAGCTCAGACAGGTTCGCTGCGTTCATCATCGGGATCTTTCAACAGATCCAGAAGCTTTCCCTAACCAGAGACCACTTCGCTCTCACACCCCCACTGCTTCCAGCCTCTCCCGCGCATCGGCGCAGCGGCGGTTCAGGTCGCGATGCATCAACTGGCTGTCGAGCAGCGCCGACGCATCCGGCAGACCATAATCGAAGCGCAAGACATACTCGATATCCGTGTAATCGTGATAAGCGCCGCTGTCAGCCAGCTTTTGCGCTTCAGCGAAAGCGGCCTGCTGCCGTTCGCCGTTCATCAAGTCTCTGATCGCCATGGTTGCCGCTCCGAGGAACAGTGACCCCATCATAGCAATGCAAATTACGCGGCACGGTCGCGTGCGCGCAACACCAGGTGTTTACCGCAGGCGCAGTGTGCGCAGCACCTGTGGCGACAGGCCCGCAGCGCGCGCTTCAGACCGCGGCGACGGGCACCTTGCTCCCATGCCATCTGATCACCAGCATCCGGCCCACATAACACAGCAAGCCTGCCGCGCCCACGACGATGCCCATTCCTTTGGGCGAGCCGTCCTGCCACAGTCCAACAGCCAGACTCGACAAGGCGCCGAGCGCCAGTTGCACTGCGCCGAACACCGCAGCCGCAGCGCCCGCATTGACCGGATAACGATGCATCAAGTCCGTCGTGCAGTTAGCGGATAGCAAACCCACCACACCCACCACAAAGAACAGGCCTAACACGATCGACCACAAACCGCCCCACCCCGTCAGCGACACGAGACATACAAATAACGACGCAATGCAACTGACGCTCGCGGCAAACGAAATGATCGGCAATGAGCCGAGCCGTCCGACAAGACGCGTGTTCATGAAGTTACCCAACATGATGCCGACGATATTCAGCGCGAACAAAAAACCATAGTGCTGCGCCGGCACATGAAAGTATTCGATATAGACGAACGGCGTTGCGGTGATGTACGCGAACATCGACGCGAACGCCATGCCGCCGCACAACATGTGCCCCCATGCCACCGGATCGCGCAGCAACTTCCCATACGCGCCGAACGACTGCAATAGCGCGGATTGCGCCCGCTTCTCGCGCGGCCACGTTTCCGGCACCTTCAGGAAAGCGGTGACCGCGCACACGCCGCCAAACAGCGTCAGCACGATAAACACCACGCGCCATCCGCCCAGCAGCAACAACTGGCCGCCGATCAACGGTGCGAGCAAAGGCCCGATCGACGTGACAATGGCGAGCATCGACAACACGCGCGCCGCGTCGGCCGGCCCATGCGCATCGCGCGCAATCGCACGCGCGAGCACCGACGCGGCGCCCGCGCCGAGCGCCTGCACGAAGCGGAACGTCACCAGCGTCCCGATCGAGAACGACAACGCGCACGCGACGCTAGCCAGCGCATACATGATGATGCCGCCAAGCAGAACCGGTCGGCGTCCATAGGTATCGGACAGCGGACCATACAGCAGCATGCCGATCGAGAAGCCGAACATGAAGCTCGTCAGCGTGGCCTGCGCGGCGCCAGTACTGATTGCGAAAGCCTGCGCAATGGTCGGCAAGCTGGGCAGATACATATCGATCGAAATCGGCCCGCATGCGGCGAGCGCACCGAGCAACAGGATCAGCCGGCCATCGGGCCGGCGGCTGGTGACGTGAGACATGGGAATCCAGATGGAGCACCGCGCCAGCAGAGGCAGCGGAAAAGTCGAAACGGGGAGCATGCGTGAACGCCCGATTGTACGCGATGGTCACTCCGGCAAAGCGCGGGCGGCCCGGGCGACGGGCGCGTGGCCGGCCGCCGCCCGGCGCAGGTAGCCGAGGGTCGCTGACGGAACTCATGTGTCCGCCGATTGCTGCATGCCGCGCGTTGCTGTCGTCACCACGCTATACGCGGGTCGTCCTGCGACCTTCCGCGCCACGCAGCCAGACCAGGGACACGACGGGCATCGGTCGGGTAAGCTGCCAGTTGAAGAACCGGACAGCCGCCATGCCAGCGCGCGGCATGTCGGTGACGGCGTGACTGCCCCGCGCTGCCACTAACCCTTTCACATTGTCGCCTGCGATGACCGCCTTCCTGCTGATCTGGAGCCCGAAGAAATGGCCTTGGCCAGAGTTGCCCGACGTGGCGAAACGCGTCGCCACCGGCGTGGCGGTCGCCGACGTCTGGGGCTGCGGATTCGCGCGCGGCATCGTGCCGGGCGACCGCGTGTTCTTGCATCGCGTCGCGCAAGAACCCAAGGGCATTTTTGGCTCGGGCTACGTGACGCGCGCACCCTACGAAGTGCCCGACCCGGCGACCAAACGCGGCTATCGGCTGTGCATCGACTTCGTGTATGACTGGCTGGTCGATGCGCATCAGCAGGTCGTCATTGCACGTGATGCGCTGCGCGTGCATCCGTTTTCCGTGCAGACCTGGGACGCGCAAAGCTCGGGCACCGTGATCAAACCCATCGCCGAAGGCGCACTGGAGAAACGCTGGCGTGAGCTGACCGGTGCTCGCAAACCGTCAACGCCTGCCGTTCCGGCCGGCCCGGCCCGCTCCAGCAAAGTGACCGCGCACGCCGCGGCGGCCGCGAAACGCGCTGTTCGCTCGCCGGCTTCCACGCAGCGTATGGAAAGCGCAGCGGGCGCAATCACCAGGCCGCGTCGCAAGCGCGCGGGCTGATCCGCCCAAAGCCCGTTCACGCCGACTCCGGTACAATTTCCCCACCCATCCCAGCGCCGCGTCGAACGCCCGACTTTGATCCGCCGGCACGCCGTGCCGCTGCGCAACCCTATTCCAGTCATCACCATGTCTAACAACCAGACCCTCTTCGACCGCGCGCAGCGCACCATTCCCGGCGGCGTGAACTCACCCGTGCGCGCTTTCCGCTCGGTCGGCGGCACGCCACGCTTCATCGAACGCGCACAGGGCCCGTATTTCTGGGACGCGGACGGCCAGCGCTACATCGACTACATCGGCTCGTGGGGCCCGATGATTCTCGGCCACGTTCATCCGGAAGTGCTCGAAGCCGTCCAGCGCGTGCTTGGCAACGGGTTTTCGTTCGGCGCACCGACTGAATCAGAAGTCGAAATTGCCGAGGAAATCTGCAAGCTGGTTCCTTCTATCGAACAGGTTCGCATGGTGTCGAGCGGCACCGAAGCAACCATGAGCGCGCTGCGCCTCGCTCGCGGCTTTACGAACCGCAGCCGGATCGTCAAATTCGAAGGCTGCTATCACGGTCACGCGGACAGCCTTCTGGTCAAGGCGGGCTCGGGTTTGCTGACGTTCGGCAATCCGACTTCGGCTGGCGTGCCGGTGGATATCGCGAAGCACACCACCGTGCTCGAATACAACAACGTCGCAGCACTCGAAGAAGCGTTCAAGGCTTTCGGCAACGAGATTGCCTCCGTGATCGTGGAACCCGTTGCGGGCAATATGAACCTCGTGCGCGCCACGCCTGAGTTTCTGCAAACATTGCGCCGCCTTTGCACGGAGTATGGCTCCGTGCTGATTTTCGACGAAGTCATGTGCGGCTTTCGCGTTGCACTAGGCGGCGCGCAGGAGGTCTACGGCATCACGCCGGACCTGACCTGCCTCGGCAAAGTGATCGGCGGCGGCATGCCGGCGGCGGCGTTCGGCGGCCGGCGCGACATCATGGCCCACCTTGCGCCGCTTGGCGGCGTCTACCAGGCAGGCACGCTGTCGGGTAATCCGATCGCCGTTGCCGCGGGCCTGAAGACACTGCAGCTGATCCAGGCGCCTGGCTTTTACGAGACGCTCGCCGCTCGCACTACCCGTCTTGCACAAGGCCTTGTCAACGTCGCGTGCGAAGCCAAAGTGCCGTTCTCGGCCGATTCGCTCGGCGGCATGTTCGGCCTCTACTTCACCGAGTCGATCCCGGCGAGCTTCGCCGAAGTCACGAAAAGCGACGTGCCGCGCTTTAACGCGTTCTTCCACCAGATGCTCGACGCCGGCGTGTACTTCGCGCCGTCCGCATACGAGGCGGGTTTCGTGTCGATCGTGCATGACGATGCGATCATCGACGAAACAATCGACGCGGCGCGCGGCGCTTTCGCGTCTCTCGCGGCCTGACCACGCTTCACACACGGACACCGATGTTCTCGCAAACCGACTTCGTCCATATGGAACGTGCACTCGCGCTGGCGAAGCGCGGGATGTATACGACCGACCCCAATCCGCGTGTGGGCTGCGTGCTCGTCCGGAACGGCGAAGTGATCGGCGAAGGCTTCACGCAGCCGGCCGGCCAGGATCACGCGGAAATTCGCGCATTGAAAGACGCGCGCTCGCGCGGCCACGACCTGCGCGGCGCCACGGCTTACGTGACGCTCGAACCGTGCAGCCACTTCGGTCGCACGCCGCCGTGCGCGAACGCGCTGATCGAAGCGCAGGTCGCGCGCGTGGTCGCGGCAATGGAAGACCCGAATCCGCAGGTATCGGGACGTGGTCTCGCCATGCTGCGCAATGCAGATATCGAGGTGCGCTGCGGCCTGCTCGCCAACGAGGCGCACGAACTGAACATCGGCTTCGTGTCGCGCATGGTGCGCGGCCGGCCGTGGGTGCGCATGAAGGTGGCGGCCACGCTCGACGGCCGCACGGGCTTGCCTTCCGGCATCAGCCAATGGATCACCGGCGAAGCAGCGCGCGCAGATGGACACGCATGGCGCGCTCGCGCGTCGGCAATTCTGACGGGCATCGGCACGGTCAGGGAAGACGATCCGCGCATGACCGTGCGTGCGGTCGACACGCCGCGCCAACCGAAACGCGTGCTGATCGACAGCCAGCTCGACGTGCCGCCGCAGGCGCAAATCCTGGCAGGTGCACCCACGCTCATTTTCTGCGGCAATCTGGATCAGCGTCATGCCGACCGCGCGAACGCGCTGCGTGAGCGCGGCGCCGAGATTGTCCAGTTGCCGAATGGCGCGGGCAAAGTCGACCTGCCTGGCGTGCTGAAAGCGCTCAGCGAACGCAATGTGAACGAACTGCACGTCGAGGCGGGCTACAAGCTGAATGGCTCGCTGCTGCGCGAAGGCTGTGTCGACGAACTGCTGGTTTATCTCGCGCCCAGCCTGCTCGGGGTCGATTCGATGAGCATGTTCAACATTCACGCGCCCGAGACGCTCGAAGGCCGCGTGAAACTCAGCTTTCATACGGTCGACCGGATTGGCGACGATCTGCGAATCCTGGCGCGCTTCGCGCCTCTCATGCCGACCGCGCCTGCCGCTTCAAGCGCCTCGTCCACGGATCGACCCGCGGACGCCGACATCGACCCGCACTCCCCACCCCTTCCGCATTGATCAAGGATTAGCACGATGTTCACAGGAATCGTCGCGGCAGTCGGCCGCATCGAATCAGTCAAACCTCTCGGGACCGACGGCGACGCGGGCGTGCGCCTGAACGTGGAAGCCGGCGGCCTCGATCTGGACGACGTGCAGCTCGGCGACAGCATTACAATTCAGGGCGCCTGCATGACCGTGGTCGCGAAAACCCCGCATTCGTTCGAAGTCGACGTGTCGCGCGAAAGCCTGAATTGCACGGCCGGCCTCGGCGAGACTGGCGAAGTCAATCTGGAGAAGGCGCTGCGTGCGCACGACCGGCTCGGCGGCCATATCGTCTCGGGCCACGTGGACGGCCTCGGCACGGTCACGCACTTCGCTCCGGTAGGCGAATCGCACGAACTGCGCGTGCTCGCACCGCGCGAGATTGGCCGCTACCTCGCGTACAAAGGGTCTATCACGGTCAACGGTGTGAGCCTGACCGTCAACTCGGTTAAAGATCGTGACGATGGTTGCGAATTCTCGATCAACCTGATTCCGCACACAGTCGAAGTGACGGCCCTGAAGCGCCTGCGAGAAGGTACGCAGGTGAATCTGGAAATCGATCTGATTGCCCGTTACGTCGAGCGCATGCTGAACGCGCCGAAATAACGGCGCTCAAACGGCGCTCCATGTGACAGTCGGCAGGCAATCGCGCGCGGCGGCCTGATGACTGCACCTGCCGCCCGAGCACTGGCCAGGGCGGCGCTTTGCCGCTTCTGGCTGGTTCATGCGTCCATCGTTTGAACGAGAATAGCAACGGCGGACGGCCTGACGCCAGTCGGCCAAATGGCCTATGCCATCCGGCAGAGGCGACTTGGGACCGCGCGTGGCGTAAAATACGCGCTTTCCCGAAAAACTCGCCAACATGACGCTCGCCTCCACTCAAGAGATCATTGCCGAACTGAAAGCAGGCCGGATGGTGATCCTCGTCGACGAAGAAGACCGCGAAAACGAGGGCGACCTCGTCATTGCCGCCGAATTCGTCACGCCGGAAGCGATCAACTTCATGGCTCGCTATGGTCGTGGCCTGATCTGTCTGACGCTTACGCAGGAACGGTGCAAGCTGCTGAACCTGCCGCTCATGACCTACCGCAACGGCACGCAGTACGGCACTGCGTTCACGGTCAGCATCGAAGCCGCCGAAGGCGTCACCACCGGCATCTCGGCAGCCGACCGCGCCCGCACGATCGCTGCGGCGGTCGCACCGGACGCGAAGGCCGACCACATCGTGCAGCCGGGCCACGTGTTCCCGATCATGGCGCAACCCGGCGGCGTGCTGGTCCGCGCGGGGCACACCGAGGCGGGCTGCGACTTCACTGCACTGGCGGGCCTCACGCCGGCCGCAGTGATCTGCGAGGTCATCAAGGACGACGGCACGATGGCGCGCCTGCCCGACCTGATGGAGTTCGCGAAGGAGCACGCGCTGAAAATCGGCACGATTGCAGACCTCATCCACTATCGCAGCCGCACCGAGTCGATCGTCGAACGTATTTGCGAACGCACCATGCAAACGGCGCACGGCCCGTTTCGCGCCGTCATGTATCTCGACCAGCCAAGCGGCCAGCCCCATATCGCGCTGGTGCGCGGCACGCCTTGCACGGATCAGGACACGCTTGTGCGCGTGCACGAACCGCTGTCGGTGCTGGATCTGCTCGAAGTCGGCGAGTCCACCCATTCGTGGACGCTCGATGCCGCGATGAAGGAAATCGCCGCGCGCAACTGCGGCGTGATTGTGCTGCTGAACTGCGGCGACTCGAAAGATCATCTGATCGACGTGTTCAAGGCATTCGACTCGAAGGAAAAGGCGCAGGCGCTCAAGCGCCGTCCGGTCGACTTCAAGACTTACGGCATCGGCGCGCAGATTTTGCGCGAGCTCGGCGTCGGCAAGATGCAGGTGTTGTCGAACCCGCGCAAGCTGGGCAGCATGTCAGGCTATGGCCTCGAAGTTACAGGCTTCGTGCCGATGCCCGGCAGCGCCGCGCAGGCAGCGCAACTCGGCTGAGCGACCATTCACGCGTTTCGCGCCCACTCAAAAACATTACGGAATTCACATGGAAATCGGACAATACCAACCGAACCTCGACGGCGACGGACTACGCATCGGCATCGTCCAGGCGCGCTTTAACGAACCCGTTTGCAACGGTCTTGCTGACTCGTGCATCGAAGAACTGGAGCGTCTGGGCGTCACCGGTGAAGACGTGCTGCTCGTCACCGTGCCGGGCGCGCTGGAAATCCCGCTGGCTTTGCAAAAGCTCGCTGAAAGCGCGCAGTTCGACGCACTGATCGCACTCGGCGCGGTGATTCGCGGCGAGACGTATCACTTCGAACTGGTGTCGAACGAAAGCGGCGCGGGCATCACACGTATCGGCCTCGACTTCGGCATTCCGGTGGCGAATGCCGTGCTGACCACCGAAAACGACGAGCAGGCCGTGGCGCGCATGGCCGAGAAGGGTCGCGATGCGGCACGCGTGGCTGTCGAAATGGCCAATCTCGCAGTCGCGCTCGAACAGCTCGGCGGCGACGATGAGGAAGAAGACGAAGAAGAGGAAGAAGCATGAAGAGCGCACGTCGACGCTCCCGCGAACTGGCCACGCAGGGGCTTTATCAGTGGCTGCTGTCGGGCTCGTCCGGCGGTGAAATCGACGCGCAACTGCGCGGCGCTCAAGGTTTCGACAAGGCTGACCTCGATCACCTGAACGCCGTTCTGCATGGCGTGATCCGTGATTCAGAAGCGCTGTCCGCTGCGATCGCGCCGTGCCTCGATCGTCCGATCGACCAGCTTTCGCCGGTCGAACGCGCGGTGTTGCTCGTCGCGGCGTTCGAACTGAAGAACCAGCTGGACATTCCGTATCGCGTGATCATCAATGAAGCAGTCGAGCTTGCCAAGACGTTTGGCGGCGCGGACGGCTACAAATACGTGAATGGCGTACTGGACAAGCTGTCGGCGCAATTGCGCCCCGATGAAACGCAGGCTGCGCGCAAGCATTGAGGATGCGTGACGCAAGCCGGCACCGCCGCTTCTGAACTGGATCTGATTGTATGAACTCCGTAACCGAACCTCTGGTGCGGCTTGCTGCACGCGTCGATGCCATCCAGCCTTTCTATGTGATGGAACTGGCCAAGGAGGCAGCACTCCTTGAACGCGATGGACGCGACATCATCCATATGGGAATCGGCGAGCCCGACTTCACCGCACCCGAGCCGGTTATCGAAGCGGCCGCAAACGCGCTGCGCCGCGGCGTGACGCAGTACACCAGCGCGCTCGGTCTGCATGCGCTGCGGGAAGCCATTTCCGCGCATTACGCTGCGTTCTACGGCGTCGAGGTCGATCCGGCGCGGATCGTCGTGACGGCAGGCGCGTCGGCCGCGTTGTTGCTGGCCTGCGCGGCGCTCGTGGATCGCGACGACGAAGTGCTGATGCCCGACCCATGCTATCCGTGCAACCGGCATTTCGTGATCGCCGCGGAAGGCAAGCCGGTCATGGTGCCGAGCGGGCCGGCGGAACGCTTCCAGCTGACTGCCGCGGACGTCGAACGCTTGTGGAACGAGCGCACGCGCGGCGTGCTGCTGGCTTCGCCATCGAACCCCACGGGCACGTCGATCGAGCCGGCGGAACTCGAACGCATCGTGAAGGCCGTGCGGGCGCGCGGCGGCTTTACGATCGTCGACGAGATCTATCAGGGTCTGAGCTACGACGCAAAGCCCGTTTCGGCGCTTTCCTTCGGCAACGACGTCGTCACGGTCAACAGTTTCTCCAAGTACTTCAATATGACGGGCTGGCGCCTCGGCTGGCTGGTCGTGCCGCCCGGCATGGTCAGCGCATTCGAGAAGCTCGCGCAGAACCTGTTCATTTGCGCGTCGGCGCTTGCCCAGCATGCGGCGCTGGCGTGCTTTGAACCTGAGACGATCGCGATCTACGAGGCGCGGCGCGAGGAATTCAAACGACGCCGCGATTTCATCGCCCCCGCATTGGAGTCGCTCGGCTTTTCAGTGCCGGTCATGCCTGACGGCGCGTTTTACGTGTATGCGCATTGCCGCACCGTCGCGCATGCGGCCGCCGGCGATAGCGCGGCGCTGACCAAGGCGATGTTGCACGACGCGGGCGTGGTGCTGGTGCCGGGCATGGACTTCGGTACGCATGCGCCGAAGGACTACATCCGGCTTTCCTATGCAACCGCCTATCCGAAGCTGGAGGAAGCGGTCGACCGATTGGCCAGGCTCTTCGGCCGGCATTGACGCCCGCCGCGACGATTGCGCTTGAACCCGTCTAACGCTGGCGACAGCTGATCGCCGCGCGAGTCGGAATCGCAGCTCCGGCGGCTCAGGCGCAAGTACTTAAAGTCCAAAACGCAAAGCGCCAGACGCCAGGCGCAAAAAAGGACGCCCGCAGGCGTCCTTTTTTTCGTGCTCGATGCGACTTTCGTCACGCCTGCCATTCTGCTTCAAGCCGATCCCAGACCTAAGCGCCCAACTCCGATGCCGAAGCAACATGCTTGGAAGCATTGGCGCTGGCATCGTCCTGGTCGGAAACTGGCGTCTTGGCGGGCGTCGCCGCGCCCAGCGGATGGCCGCCGTCAAGCGTCATCTGCACACGCTTGCCAACGGCCGGGGAAGCAGCCGCCGCGCTTGCGTTATTCGATGCCGTCAGCACTGGCGCCTGCGGCGCATTGATCGGCACCTTGCGGCCACGCGCCACGTCACGCAAACGGCTACGCTCGGCCATCACCTTGGCGCCGTACCCGCCGTCGTCCTGCGACGTGGACCCGACATACAGACGCAGGCCACCCGGCAACGAGCCGCCACGTGCGATGCAGTCCTTCAGCACCAGCGCGCCGACCCTGATGTTCGCAAGCGGTTGGAGCGCCGCGCGCTGCCCGCCGAAATACTCGAACTTGTCCGAATGCACCTTGGACATGACCTGCATCAGCCCTTGTGCGCCGACACCGCTCTCCGCGTACGGATTGAAGCCCGATTCGATTGCCATCACGGACAGCAGCAGAAGCGGATCGAGGCCGACTTCGCGGCCAGTGTCGAAAGCCGCCTTCACGAGTTCGCTGACAGGCTCCTGAGCGACGCGATAACGCCGCGACAGATAGGAGGCCACGAGATCCTGCTCATGGCTCGAAACCAGCACACGGTCGTCGCGCGCATCGGCTGACACACGTTGCGCTGGAATCAGGCTCGCCAACGCGGTGACGCTTTGCATCGTTCGCGGATCGAGCCCGTTCAACGCGGCGACGCCCATGCCGGGCGAGCCGCTGACGTCGAATGCGCCGTCGAAGCTGGCAGTGCTGACGGTTGCGACATTGCTGCCGTTGCCGTTTGCGGCAGTGGCAGCGTCGTTGCTGATCGAATTCGCGGACAGCGACTCGTCAGAAGACGAGTTGCCGGAGCCGCCGCCCGACGGACCGATAGCCGGCAGCGGGTTGCCTTGTAACAAGCGGGCCGGACCGGCTTGCACTGCAGCGGAAATGACCGGCATCAAGCGGGCGGCAAGGGTGCCGCGCAGGGCCGGCATCAGCCACAGTGCGACGGTCAGCACGACAGCGATACCGCCGACGATGCTGAACAGGTGATGACTCATTTGCGTCCCGCGACGCAGCACACCACGCACGAACTGCGCAATCCGCTCATCGGGACGCCACGATAACCAGGCGTTCATTCAGATCTCCCATGTTGCATGATCTGCGAACTCCGCCGGAACGGGCGGCAATACGCGTTCGCAGAATCAAGACATCGCGCGCTCTGTCTGGTTAGGGCGCCGGCGACGTCGGGAAAACGGCAAATACCGTCTATGGGGAGCCATCCTGGAAGAGGACCGCGGCATGTCAAAAACATGCAGGCGCAGGCTCCCACGCGAAAAAACCAGCGTCGTCAGGCGCTGGTCAGGACATCAATCAAAGCCGTCAAAACCGTGCAGGGTCGGCATGCGGTGACGCGTTGCGTCGATAGGGACCGGGGGCAATGGTAAAAAGGTTCACGCCCTGCAACCAATGTCGACGGATTCTATGCACGGTTTTATAGATCGTCAACACTATAAACTGGCAAATCTATAACTAATTGTAATAATGAACGGTGTTCAGCTGGTTCAAACCCGCGCGGCATGCGCCTTTCCACGTCTCGCCAGTCCTCCGTTCGGCCAAAGACGTTTGGTCGATCTACGTGCGCTATCTAACACAGGTAAAATCGACAATCTTTTTCAGCTGCGCGACATCGCGCCGCGTCCTCTTTCGCCGCTTGCGCGGCAGTGAAGTGCACCGAATGAAATACAAAGACCTGCGTGATTTCGTCAGCCGTCTGGAGGCAATCGGGGAACTGCGCCGTATCTCGCAAAACGTATCGCCTGTCCTGGAAATGACCGAAGTGTGCGATCGCGTGCTCCGCGCCGGCGGCCCTGCGCTGTTGTTTGAGGGACAGCGGGACCATATGTTTCCTGTGCTCGGCAATCTGTTTGGCACGCCGCGCCGCGTCGCGTTGGGAATGGGCATCGACGCCGAGCCGGGCGCGGGAGACAGCGCAGCATTGGAGTCGTTGCGCGACGTCGGACGGCTACTCTCAGCGTTGAAGGAGCCAGAGCCGCCCAAGGGCCTTAAGGACGCGGGCAAGCTGCTCTCGCTCGCAAAGGCAGTGTGGGACATGGCGCCCAAAACCGTCAGCGCGCCGCCATGCCAGGAAATCGTCTGGGAGGGGCAAGACGTGGACCTTGCCAGGCTGCCTATTCAGACCTGCTGGCCGGGTGATGCAGGGCCGCTTATCACATGGGGTCTGACCGTCACAAAGGGCCCAAATAAGAGCCGACAAAATTTAGGCATATATCGCCAGCAGCTGATCGGACGCAACAAACTGATCATGCGATGGCTCGCGCATCGCGGTGGCGCGCTCGATTTTCGCGAGTTTGCGCTCCAGCATCCGGGCAAGCCATATCCCGTTGCGGTCGTGCTTGGCGCCGACCCGGCCACCATTCTGGGCGCGGTCACGCCGGTGCCCGACACGCTCTCCGAATACCAGTTCGCCGGACTGCTGCGCGGCGGCCGCACGGAGTTGGCCAAGTGCATCACACCGGGCGTCGACGTATTGCAGGTGCCGGCGCGCGCAGAGATTGTGCTCGAAGGTTTCATCTACCCTCAGGAAGGCGCACCCTCGCCCGCCCCGGCCGGCGCACCGCCGCGTCCCGCCAAAGGCGCCTCGGCGGCTTATGAGCATGCGCTGGAAGGTCCGTATGGCGACCACACCGGCTACTACAACGAACAGGAGTGGTTTCCCGTCTTCACGGTCGAGCGCATCACCATGCGGCGCGATGCGATCTACCACTCCACCTACACCGGCAAACCGCCCGACGAACCCGCCGTGCTCGGCGTCGCGCTGAACGAAGTGTTCGTGCCGCTGCTGCAGAAACAGTTCACCGAGATCACCGACTTCTATTTGCCGCCCGAAGGTTGCAGTTACCGGATGGCCATCGTGCAGATGAAGAAGAGCTACCCTGGCCACGCAAAGCGCGTGATGTTCGGCGTGTGGAGCTTCTTGCGTCAGTTCATGTACACCAAGTTCATCGTCGTCGTGGACGAGGACGTGAATATTCGCGACTGGAAGGAAGTGATCTGGGCGATCACCACGCGTATCGACCCTGCGCGCGACACCGTGCTGGTCGATCGGACGCCCATCGACTATCTCGACTTCGCGTCGCCGGTGGCGGGCCTCGGCTCGAAGATGGGCCTTGACGCCACTAACAAGTGGCCCGGCGAAACCGATCGCGAGTGGGGTCGCCCGATCGTCATGGACGATGCGGTCAAGCAGCGCGTCGATAACCTGTGGAACGAGCTCGGCCTGTAAGCCGGTGGCGCGACAACACCAAGGACGATAGAGGGAGCAGTTGCGGGGATGCACGCCTTTTCAATGATGTCGGACGGATTTTTTCTGTCGCTTTCGCTGTGTCTGGATATTGGCCTCGTCAACGTCGCGATCATTTCGCTCACCTTATCGCATGGTTTCAAGCCCGGTTTCTGGCTTGGCCTGGGCTCCTGTGTCGGCGACCTGATTTACGCCGCGCTCGCGCTGGCCGGCATGGCCGCATTGCTGCAGTTCGAGTCGGTGCGTTGGGTTGTCTGGATTGGCGGCGCCGCGATCTTGTTGTTTCTCACATGGAAAATGGCCCGCGAGGCCATTTTCCCGGCGACCGCGCCGGCGGTGTCAGGCGAAACGGACGTGAACGCGCGGCACCTGTCTGCGTGGCGCGGCTTCTTTCGGGGCGTGTTGCTGGCGGTGTCGTCGCCCTCGGCGATCTTGTGGTTCGCGGCGGTAGGCGGCGCGCTGATTGCGAAAACCGGCGCAACGAGCGTCACCACCGCACCCGTTTTCCTCGGCGGCTTTTTTCTCGGCGGCCTCTGCTGGACGCTCTTTATCTGCGGATTAGGAAGCCACGGGCGCAAACGCGCCGGCACCGGCCTGCTGCGCACATGTCATGTGCTGTCCGCCGTGCTCTTCGCCTACTTTTCGTACAGCGTGATTGTCAACGGGTATCGGGACCTGATCGTGCAAACCGTCCGAGCCGCGAGTTGAGCCGGCGCGATCGAGTAGGCCCATAAGCAAACGGCGCAATCGCCGAAATGAAATGGCAATTGCGCCGTCGGTAAAAAACCTTAAAAAACTGCTATTAAATTAGCGGCGATAATAACCGTGGCCGTAGTAGCCGTGATAATAGCCATGGTAGTACCCGTGGGGATAGTACGGTCGTCCATAGGGATAATATCCGCCGACCGCAATAGCGGGCGGTGCGTAATAAACCGGCGGTGGAGGCGGCGGCGGTGCATAGTAGACCGGCGGCGGGGCAGCGTACACCGGATACGCCGGCGCGACTGGAACGCCAATGCCAATACCCACAGAAACATGCGCCTGCGCCGCTGTGGCACCCCCCACCAGCGCGGCAGCTACAACGAACGGAATGATCTTCTTCACTTTTATTCTCCTGAGCTTCCACTAGGGTCGCCGACTTCGCATGACTTGCATGCCATGGAATAAATGTATCGAAAAAGACTTGGGGGCGTTGTGCGCATTTGTTGCAAATTGCAATTGCGCGCAATAACTTGTCGACAACAGGTAAGTCGCGCAACGCGTGCGGTTTTGAGGGCCAAAGGCGGGAGAGGCCTGGAACCTGAATGTCAGCGCCTCAAGCACACACCGGTAGCAGCGCTACGGGCTTAACGTCAGCCGCCCGTCTATCACAGTGGTAATGTTTAATTACAAATTCGCTTCATTCCTGACAGCACGAAGCCGTCGCCCACGAAAAAATGCCCAGCGTAAATGGGCCGGGCATTGTCTGCTTCAACTGTATGAACCGTTAGCGTATGCAGGACGTCAGTGCGTCAGCCTACGAATGACGACTCAGCCTACCTTGATATACGCGAATTCCTTCGACACATTTGGCGGCACATAGGCGCCGCTGATCCGCACGCGCGGCGTCAGCCGCTTCTTCTGATCCCACCACCGACGACGCTGCGAATGCGTCAGAAATCGCAAATGCTTTCGGTAAGAAAAAATATTCATGACTACGCTCCAGAATCTGACTGCGAGACGAAATACCAAAGACATCAACCGCGAAGCCGGCTCATTGAGACGCAAGCCACTCATGAGGAACATTCTGAGCAGTTTTCGCGCCCGCGTGAAGCGCGCGGCCGGATGAACGGGCGAGCGCGACATATCGCCAGCCGACTTGACGAGCGCCGCACGACCAAACGCACGCCGCACATTGGCGGATGCGCGATACTTCTGCTTCCATTCAAACGTCCAGTCTGGAGCAGGCAACATGTCCCAGTCCTCATTGCCGCGCCTCGGTTTCATCGGTGCGGGGCGCCTTGCGCGCTGTCTGGCGCTCGGCTTCTCGCGAGCCGGCTATCCAGTCACGGCGGTGGCAAGCCGCACCGCCGCTTCGGCCCACCACCTCGCGAGCCAGACCGATCACTGCGTGGCATTCGGCGATCCCCAACAGGTGATCGACGCTGCCGATGTCATCTTTTTAACGGTTCCAGATGACAGCATCGGTACGACAGCGCACACACTGAGATTCGGCGGACCGTCGGCCGCCACGTCGACTGCCGCGAACGGCAAGGCGCTCGTGCATTGCAGCGGCGCGTCGCCGGTAGATCTTTTGGCGCCCGCCCGCGATCAAGGGGCGGCGATTGGCGGCTTCCATCCACTGTATCTCTTCAGTGGCGATGCCGCCGACGTCGAGCGGATCGCCGGCTGCTCGGTGACGATCGAGGCCGACGGCGCCCTGAAAGACACGCTCACGGCGCTGGCCGTCGCGCTGGGTTGTCATCCGCTGTCGATCCCGCCGGGTGGCCGCATGCTGTATCACGCGGCCGCGCACTACGCGGCCAGCTTTGCACTGTGCAGTCTCGCCGAATGCGTGACGCTCTGGCAGACGCTTGGCATGACCGAAGAAGACGCGCTGCGCGCGCTGCTGCCCATGCTATCGGGCACGATCGAAGCCGCACGCGACAAGGGCTTGCCCAACGCGCTCGCGGGCCCCGTGTCGCGCGGCGATACGGGCGTCGTGCAAAAGCAGCTTGCGCTGCTCGAGAGCTTCGGCGGCGACCATGCCGCGCTGTACGGCTTGATGTCGCGGCGCGCGGTCGGTCTCGCCGAGCGGCGCGCGACGTCGCCCGCGGCAATCGAGGCGATTGCGAGCGTCGTCGAAGAATCGCTCGGGCGCTCGCTCATTCAGGCGGCGGCAGGTGCAAGCGCCAAGTAAGCCGTGATAATGTGACGTCCGGCGCCGCGCGCAATCCGCTGGCGCTACGCTTCGAGACCAACCGACGAGAACGCACAATGATCAAGGTCAGCATCCTCTATCCGTACCGGGAAAACGGCCACTTCGACGTGGACTACTACTGCGTCAACCATATGCCCCTTGCAGCGAAGCTGTTTGGGCCGTCGCTGAAAGGCTGGTCGGTCGACGTGGGCATCAACGCCGGGCCGCCTGGAACGCCGCCGCCGTACGTGGCCGCGGGGCATTTCCTGTTCGACAGCACGGAAGACTTTTACAAGGTGTTCAAACCCGCTTCCGATCGGCTCATGGCGGACATTCCCAATTACACCGACGGCGGCAACGGCGCGATCCTGATCAGCGACATCAGGAAATCCGTGTGATTGCCAACGGCCAGCGCAAGTTCGACGGCATAGAGTCTGACCGTCGGCCCGCTCAGGCGGCCGTGGTTTCGAAACGATGCGCGCAAGTGCTTGACCCAACGCATGATGTGCCGCGCCACTGCGCACAGCATGCGTAACGTTCCAGACGAACGCCGGCGCGCCCAACGGCAAGCGCCGGCATCCGCGGCCCGTTCACGGCTGCTACATGAAGGATAAGGACACGAGATGTTTGGCGATATCGCCCGTTTTCTGCTCAATACCGTCTTCACGCTGTTCGGCGCGGCGCTGTTGCTGCGCGCGTGGCTCCAGGTGGTGCGCATGCCGCCGTACAACCCGGTCACGAACGCCGTGCTCCAGGCCACCAACTGGATCGTGCTGCCGCTGCGGCATATCCTGCCCAGTACGCGCAAGATCGATTGGGCGAGTCTCGTCGCGGCGCTGCTCGCGGCGATTGTCTATGTCGTGCTGATGGTGTTCCTGACGGGCGCTGATCCGCTCACGTTGTTGCCCACGCTACTGATCGTCGCCGTGCTGACGCTGATCAAGTGGGCGCTCAATCTGGTCATCTGGATGACGATTCTGATGGCACTGCTGTCGTGGCTCAACCCGCGCTCGCCGGCCATGCCGATTCTGTATCAGCTGACTGCGCCGTTTCTGAATCCGCTGCGGCGTGTGGTACCGCAACTCGGCGGCATCGACCTTTCGCCAATCCTGCTGTTCGTGATCGTGCAGGTGCTGCTGATGGTGGTAACGCGCGCTGCCGTTCAGCTGACTTACTTCGTCATCTGAGGCTTTCGGGCTCGTGGACGGTCCGTGCCGGTCAGTTTAACGACGGGCGGCGGCGCAATTTGCGCTAACCGCCCGTTCGCGCGTAAAATAGCGCGCTCTGCGGGCGTCGTATAATGGTAATACCCTAGCTTCCCAAGCTAGAGCCGTGGGTTCGATTCCCATCGCCCGCTCCAGATTTTTTCTGACCACGCCGGCTCGCAACCCATGCGGCGGCTTTGCGAAAGAATCTGTCGCAATGTCCAGCATGAGCCGCCTCCCTGAAGGCGGCTTTTTTATAGCGGCGGCCCGCCCTCGCAGCGCGAAGCTGGCGGCGTGTCGGCGAAGCAATGGCGCGGCTGTTCGTATGTTTGCACTGTGCGTCCGATTACGGCGCACGTCGCGCACCACCCCCGGCGCACGGCGCAGCCGCGCAGCCCTTACCCTTGTAGCCGCATCCACGATGATTCACGATCCAACCGAACCCGGCCGGCCCGACGAGCTTCCAACGCCCACCGACCCAACCGCGGACACCTCTTTGGCCGACGGCGAGCCCGAGGACGGCCTGCACCGCCGACGCATCCGCAGCTTCGTCACGCGCGCCGGTCGCGTCTCAACGGGCCAGCGCCGCGCGATGGACGAACTGGGACCGCGCTTCGTCGTGCCTTTTGCGCCACAGCAGCCCGACTGGCGCGTCGTCTTCGGCCGCGAGGCGCCACGTGTGCTGGAGATCGGCTTCGGGATGGGAGCGACCACGGCCGAGATCGCCTCGAATCGTCCGGAAGACGATTTTCTTGGCGTCGAGGTGCACGAACCGGGCGTCGGCGCACTGCTGAAGTTGATGGGCGAGCAGAACCTGTCGAATATCCGCATCATTCAGCACGACGCGGTCGAGGTGCTCGAGCAGATGATCGCGCCGGATAGTCTGGACGGCGTGCATATCTTCTTTCCCGACCCGTGGCACAAGGCGCGCCACCACAAGCGCCGCCTGATCCAGCCAAAGTTCGTCGCGCTGCTGGTGTCGCGGCTGAAGGCGGGCGCATACCTGCACTGCGCGACCGACTGGCAGAACTACGCCGAGCAGATGCTCGACGTGCTCGGCGCGGAGCCCGCGCTGGAAAATACCGTCGAGGGCTACGCGCCGCGCCCGGACTACCGCCCGGTAACGAAGTTCGAGCGGCGCGGCCTGCGGCTCGGCCACGGCGTGTGGGATCTGGTGTTTCGCAAACGTGCTGCCGGATAGGCGGCGAAGGCTCGGTCAACGCTGGTGCAACGCAAGCGCACAAGCGCTGCAAAAACCGAAAACACCGAAAAGGTCCGCTTCACCCAGGCGGACTTTTTTGTTTCCACGGGCGCGAACTCGCGTCAGATGCTCAATCCGCCCAGCTCAACGCGCCGCTGTAGCCGATCAGCAGAATCAATAAGCCGAAGCCGATCCGATACCACGCAAACGCGGTGAAATCGTGCGCGGCGATATAGCGCAACAGCCAGCGCACGCAGGCAAAGGCGCTAATGAACGCAGCGACGAAGCCGATCGCGAACGTACCGAGCGCGTCGACGGACAGCGAATGCCAGTCTTTGTAAAGCTCGTATGCCGTCGCACCGAAGATAATCGGGATGGCCAGAAAGAACGAAAACTCGGTGGCGACGCGCCGGTCGAGACCGAACAGCATCCCGCCTATGATCGTCGAACCCGAGCGCGACATGCCCGGAATCAACGCAAAGCACTGCGCGAGACCGACTTTGAGCGCATCGAGCGGCGTGAGGTCATCCACGTTTTTTACGCGCGCCGCTCTCTGCCCGGTGGAACGCTGGCGAGCTTCCGCCCACAAGATCACCACGCCGCCGGCGACGAGGGCAAACGCGACCGGCACGGGTGAAAACAGCGCCGCCTTGATCGTTTTCTCGAACAGCAGGCCGAGCACGATCGCCGGAATGGTCGCAATAACCACGTTGAGCGTGAAGCGCCGCGCGTCCGGCCGTGTCGGCAAGCCCGACACCACGCTGCCGATGCGCCGCCGGAACTCCCAGCACACCGCGAGAATCGCGCCGAGCTGAATGACGACGTCGAAGGTTTTCGCGTGGTCGTCGGTGAAATTCAGCAGGCTTCCCGCGACGATCAGATGCCCGGTGCTCGACACCGGCAAAAACTCCGTGAGCCCTTCCACCACGCCCAGAATCAGCGCCTTGCAAGCCAGTAGCCAGTCCATCCCTGCCCCTTGTCACTGTTGTCAGTCGGAACGAACAGGGCCAGACAGTCGCGCGGCCCTGCCGGCCGCGCGCTTGCGTCACTTTTCGACGATTTGCACGCGTATGCCGTTTGTAAGGATTGTGATTGTACCGGGTTCGTAGTTCACGCCGGCAAATTGCAGTTGTTCCGACTTGAACGTGTAGATCGGATAGTTGGCAAGGAGCTGCGTGGCCAGCACGGCGGCCCCCGCATTGATCTGCTGCGTGTAGGCCTGCGCCTGTCCGCTCACGCTGACGTTGTCCACGTTTGGCGAGCGAAGCACGACTGACCTGCTGGCTGCGTCGTAAGCAAGTTCGCTCGACAGCGTGAACACGCCGTCCACCGGTTGCGGCATGAACGGGCTGGCAAGATGCGCGTCGAGCTTGATGGACACGCGATTCGTCTCCGGCAGGAACCCGACCACCGGATTGTCGAGCGCCACGTCGAACACCTGCGAGACCGTGCGCCGATACGGAAACTTGCGCTGCACGGCGTCCTGCACCTGCTGCTGCGAAAACGTGTAGTGCGATGGGATGAACGGAAAAGTGGACGTCGCGCAAGCAGCCATGGAAAGCGTGATGCCGAGCGCGCTACAACCGGTCAGCGCGGCAAGCAGAAAGCGGCGCCGGGACGGCGCAGCAAGTCGGGTCATGCGAAATCTCCTGTGGACATTTTCTTGGGCCGTTATCGAAGTCGGAGGACGACGGTCGGGTGGTGTCGCGGGGTCATCAACACAGCCGGGGGACTCCCCGGCGCATACGTTCGTTTATTGCAGGATCAACCGTTCACGCAGACGGACGCGTTTGCACTTCGAGTTGCGTGAGCCACGTCAACGCTTCGACGCGGCTCGTGCCGCACATCTCCGCCTGCGGCTGCAGCCCTGAACAGCACGCCGGACGCTCAGGCTGGCCGAAGATCGCGCAGCGCAGATCGTCGCCGAGTTGTATGCAGCGCACGCCCGCCGGCTTGCCGTTCGGCATGCCCGGAATCGGACTCGAAATCGAAGGCGCGATACAGCACGCGCCGCAGTAGGGACGGCACGCGTGTCCGTCCACATTGAACGGCGACGTGCAGGCCTCTCGCGGCTTCGACTCATGTGCCGACTCATGTGCCGACTCATGCACAGAGTCATGCACCGAGTCATGCGCGCAGTCATGCTTCGAGTCGCGCGCCACGTTTTGCTGCATCACACTGTCCGACACATCATTCACGACGTTTTCCTGAATTCAAAACGGGCAACACCTTGCCAGACCCGCATTGTGCCACTGCCTCTCGTGCGACCTTTTTACGCAATCGTCCCGATGACCATCCGCCTAAACTTGCTGGATACGAATGGCCACGCCCGAGGGGCATCCGCGCGGTTCGGGCTGGTCCGACGAAGCCGCCTTTGCCTCATGGCGTCGGCGTCAGAACGGGCTTCCCATGACTATCGCCAACACACTCTTTCGCCCCGACCTGCTTGCCCGATATCACGCAAACGGTCCTCGTTATACGTCCTATCCCACGGCCCTGCAGTTCCGTGACGACTTCGATCCCGCCGACTACCTGCGCGCCGCCGCCGATCCGGGCGCAGCATCGACCGATCTCTCGCTGTATTTCCACATCCCCTTTTGCGATACCGTGTGCTTCTACTGCGGATGCAACAGGATCGCGACGAAAAACCGTTCGCATGCACGACCGTACCTCGATCAGTTAAAGCGCGAGATGGCGTTGCAGGCGGCGCATTTCGATACGCGCCGCCCGGTGTCGCAACTTCACCTGGGCGGCGGCACGCCCACTTTCCTGTCGCACGACGAGTTGACTGAATTGATGGCGGCGGCGCGCGAGCATTTCTCGTTGCTGCCCGACGCACTCTCCGAGTATTCGATCGAGGTCGATCCGCGCGAGGCGTCGCCGGAAACGGTTGCGCACTTGCGCTCACTCGGCTTTAACCGCCTCAGCCTCGGTGTGCAGGACTTCGATCCCGTGGTGCAACGGGCAATCAACCGTGTGCAGCCTTTCGAGATGACCGCGTCGGTCATGCAGGCCGCGCGCGCCACAGGCTTCCATTCGATCGGCGTCGATCTGATTTATGGATTGCCACATCAAACGGTGGAAAGCTTCAGCCGCACGCTCGACACGATGATCGAGCTTGCGCCCGATCGGCTCTCGGTGTTCGCCTATGCGCACATGCCGCAGCTCTTCAAGATGCAAAGACAGATGGACCCGGCTGCGCTGCCCACGCCGCCCATGCGGCTCGCGATCCTGCAACGCGTGATCGAGCGCTTGACCGGTGCGGGCTACGTCTATATCGGCATGGATCACTTTGCGCTGCCCACCGACGAACTCGCGCGTGCGCAAGCAAGCCGCACGCTGCATCGCAACTTTCAGGGCTACAGCACGCGGGCCGAATGCGATCTGATCGGCCTCGGCGTGTCGTCGATCGGCAAGGTCGGCGATGTCTACGCGCAAAACGCCAAAGACCTGCCCGTCTATTCGGCGGCGATGAAAGCCGGCAAGCTCGCGATTACACGCGGCGTGCGCCTGAGCGTCGACGATCGCCTGCGCCGCGACATCATCACGCAACTCATGTGCAACCTCGAAGTGCGCTTCGATGAATTCGAAGCCGCGTATGGCATCCGCTTCGCTGATGTGTTCGAGCCGGAACTGGAAAGGCTGGCAAGCTTCGAGCAGGATGGGCTGATCTCGATCAGCGAACGCCAGCTCGACGTGCTCACTGCGGGGCGCATGCTCGTGCGCAATATTGCGATGGTGTTCGACCGCTACCTTGGACAGCAAACGCTCGAACGCTTTTCGCGGACGGTTTGAAGCGCGGACAGCATGAAGAGCGGCTGGCTTGCCCGTCTTCGAAATTTCGGCCATAATCTGCGTCTTCGCCGCGCGCCATGTCTTGCGCGTGCGCTGCAAGACCTGCCCAGGTGGTGAAATTGGTAGACGCAGGGGACTCAAAATCCCCCGCCGCAAGGCGTGCCGGTTCGATTCCGGCCCTGGGCACCAAAGAATTTCAATGTACGCGTAAGTTCGAATTCTCCTCTCGCGTTCAACTGTACTTTCCAGCCTCGCTTAGCTCAAAACCCCGCCTGCGTTGACCGCCTGCGGGGTTTGTTGCTTCTGGCCTTCCGACCATGACCATCGCGATCCACGCGCCGCTCTGCAACGGGCAATGGATCGCGCACCTGGCTCAATACGCCACGCTCGAACGACGTAAGCGCGCAAACACATTGCACGCCACTTCGCACATCACCTCACACGCCGTTCGACAGACCATCAACGCCCCGCTACGCCTGCGCTGCGATGCATGGCCGCGCGGCGACGCTTGAGCGCATAGCCGACCCACATCACGACGAGCCACGCCGGCACGAGCCATACGGAAACCGAGAGGCCGGGCGTCATGGCCAGAATGACGAGGATCAACGCCATGAACGCGAGACAGATCCAGTTGCTGAGCGGAAACCAGAGCGACTTGAATACGAGCGTTTCGCCCGCGGCGACCATCGCTTTGCGCGACTTCAGATGCGTCAAGCTGATCAGCGCCCAGTTCAACACGAGAGCGGCAACGACCAATGCCATCAGCAAACCGAGTGCTTCGGCGGGAATCAGATAGTTGATGATCACGCAGGTGAACGTGGCTAGCGCCGACAAACCAATGGCCATGTACGGCACGCCGCGCCGGTCCACCTTCATGAGCGCGCGCGGCGCGTTACCCTGTTCCGCGAGGCCATACAGCATGCGGCTATTCGCGTACACGCCACTGTTGTAGACGGACAGCGCCGCGGTCAGCACCACCACGTTGAGCACATTGGCGGTCAGCGTCGAGCCGATCTGCGAGAAGATCATCACGAACGGACTGCCGCCCGCCGCCACTTCGTTCCATGGGTAGAGCGACAGCAACACGACGAGCGAGCAGATGTAGAAAATCAGAATCCGGTAGATCACCTGATTTACGGCCTTCGGAATGCTTTTCTGCGGCTCGTCGGCTTCGGCTGCCGTGATGCCGATCAACTCAAGCCCGCCGAAAGAGAACATGATGACCGCGAGCATCATGAACAGACCGTGAAAGCCATGCGCGAAGAAACCGCCGTGGCTCCACAGGTTGGTGATCGACGCCTGCGGTCCGCCGTGGCCGCTGATCAGCAGATAACCGCCGAACACGATCATGCCGATCACCGCCACGACCTTGATGATCGCGAACCAGAACTCGGTTTCACCATACGCCTTCACGTTCGCGAGGTTGATCGCGTTGATCACCGCGAAGCACACCAGCGCCGACACCCACGAGGGCACCCCCGGCCACCAGTAATGCACATAGGTGCCGACGGCGGTCAACTCCGCCATACTGACGAGCACGTACAGCACCCAGTAATTCCAGCCCGACAGAAAGCCGGGGAAATCGCCCCAATACTTGTACGCGAAGTGGCTGAACGACCCGGCGACCGGTTCCTGCGCGACCATCTCGCCCAGTTGCCGCATGATCATGAAGGCAATGATGCCGCCGATCGCGTAGCCGAGAATCATCGACGGGCCGGCTGCCTGCAGCACGCTGGCGGAGCCGAGAAAGAGCCCCGTGCCGATCGCGCCGCCCAGCGCGATCAACTGGATATGGCGATTTTTCAGCCCGCGCTTCAGGCCGTCCTGCTGCTGTCCACTATTCAACTTGCGCCCCAGTGTATGGATATCGATCACCCGGCTGGACTTATGATCCGGCCTGGCAAACCGTAAATTTTACCCCGGCCGATATAACCTAAATACTGGGAGCAACCCGCGTTAGTTCTGCGCCGCACTTAACGGCATGGATTGTGATTGTCACGGGTAGGGGGCTTATGTATGTTCGCGTAGTCGAGCAATCAGCCTCCGGAGATTCAACATGTCGCTCAAACGCCTGCTGTGCGCCGCCGCTGTGAGTCTCTGCTTCGCCGAGGCAAACGTCCTCGCGCAGACAGCCACGCCGGTTGAATCGCCAGGTGCGCCGGCCACGCAAATGAGCGTGCCGCAAATGCCGCCGCCCTCCGTGCCTGAAACGCCGCCGATCGCACAACCGATGACGACCCCGGCCACGCCCACTGCGGCAACAGCCACGGCCGCACCTGTCGCGCCGGTCGCGCCGATGAGCGGCCCGGTGCGCAACGTCGTGCTGGTGCACGGCGCTTTCGTCGATGGTTCGAGCTGGAACGGCGTGGTCGCTAAATTGCAGCAGAAGGGTTATCACGTGAGTTCGGTGCAGAACCCGCTCACCTCTCTCGCCGACGACGTCGCCGCCACGCGCCGCGTCCTTGCGCGCCAGGACGGTCCGACGATGCTCGTCGGCCATTCGTGGGGCGGCGTGGTGATCACCGAGGCAGGCGCGAACGCGCCGAACGTAGCAGGCCTCGTCTACGTCGCGGCGATCGCGCCGGACTTGCACGAGTCGGCGGTCGATCTGATGAAGCGCGCGGCGCCGATGCCCGCAGGCCAGAGCATGATCACGGACCCGAGCGGCTTTCTCTGGCTCGACCGCACTCATTACCGCGCCGACTTCGCCGCGGACGTCCCCGACAATGTGACCCGCGTGCTGGCCGCCGCGCAGCAGCCGATCTCATCGAAAGCGTTTACCGAAACGGTCAGCCAGGTGGCGTGGCGGGAAAAGCCGTCGTGGTACGTGCTCACGACGAAAGACCGCGCCGTCTCGCCCGAGGTCGAAAAGTTCATGGCCGAGCGCATGGACGCGAAGGTCGTGCCGATCGCGTCGAGCCATCTTGCGCCGGTCTCGCATGCGGCTGCAATTGCGGACGTGATCGACCGGGCCGCACGGGAGCTTGGCCGGCAGCAATGAGTCGAGCGCAACGCCGCGCATGCGCGGTTCCTGCGCGTAACCGCCGCTGGTGCTCGCGACCGAGCCGCTGAGCCGCTGAGCCGCTGAGCCACTGAGCCACTGAGCCACTGAGCCGCTGAGCCACCGAGCCACCGAGCCACCGAGCCGCTGAGCCACTGAGCCACTGAGCCACCGAGCCACCGAGCCACCGAGCCACTGAGCCACTGAGCTACCAACGCCACGAGCGACAGCCAGGCGAGGCACCCGAGGCGCCCCACCCTCCTCGCGGCTCACACGCACCCTTCGCCGCGCCTGCCCGGCATCACCGCAGATTCGTGGTTGCCAGTTCCACGATTTCGTCGCCGCGGCCATTCAGTACCGCCTTGAGCATATACAGGCTGAAGCCTTTCGCCTGTGCCCACTGAATCTTCGGCGGCATCGCGAGTTCGTGCTTCGCGGTCACGACGTCGACCAGCGCCGGCCCCGGATGCGCAAACGCCTCGCGCAACACCGGTTCGATGTTTTCCGAATGTTCGACGCGAGCGCCGAAAATGCCCGCGCCTCGCGCAATGGCCGCGAAGTCCGTCGCGATCAGATCGGTGCCGGCTTCGAGATAACCGCCCGCCTTCATCTCCATTGCGACGAAACCGAGCGTGCCGTTATTGAACACCACCACCTTGATCGGCAGGTCGAGTTGCCGCGCGCTGAGCAGATCGCCAAGCAGCATCGAAAGACCGCCGTCGCCGGACAACGAGATGACCTGGCGGCCCGGTTGCGCGGCTTGTGCACCGAGCGCTTGCGGCATTGCGTTCGCCATCGAGCCGTGGTTGAACGAACCGTGCAATGTGCGCTTGCCGTTCATCGTCAGATAACGCGCGGCCCAGAGCGTGGGCGTGCCGACATCGACGGAAAACGCGGCGTCTTCGTTCGCAACCTTGTCGACGATGCTGGTGAGATATTGCGGATGAATCGCGCGCCCCGCGGGCGAAGGACGCGCGAGATCGTCGAGATCCTTGCGCGTGTCGGCATAGTGCTTGCGCGCGTTCTCGAGGAAGCGCCGGTCGGCCTTGCGTTTGAGCCTCGGCAGCAGCGCCTCGACCGTCGCCTTCACGTCGCCGACGAGTCCGAGCTTCAGCGGCGCGCGCTTGCCGAGCGCGGAGCCGCGCCGGTCGATCTGCACCACGTTGCCGTGCGACGGATAAAAGTTTCGATACGGAAAGTCGGTGCCGAGCATCACGAGCGTGTCGCACGACATCATCGCGTGGTAGCCGGAGCTGAAGCCGATCAGCCCCGTCATCCCGACGTCGAACGGATTGTCCCACTCCACGTACTGCTTGCCGCGCAATGCGTGGACGGTGGGCGCGGCCAGCTGATCGGCGAGCGCCACCACCTCGTCGTGCGCGCCCGCACAGCCGCTGCCGCACAGCAACGTCACTGCATTGGCCTCGTTGAGCAGGTCGGCGAGGCGGTCGAGGTCGGCTTCGGACGGCAGCACGGTGGACCGCTCGAGCGTGCCGGCCCATGCCGGCGTTTCATCGGTCGCCTCCGCGAGCGCAACATCGCCCGGGAGCACGATCACCGCGACGCCACGGTCCTCGATTGCAGTGCGCATGGCATGCGCGAGAACACGAGGAAATTGTGACGGGTTCGTGACGAGTTCGGCGAAGTGGCTGCACTCCTTGAACAGATCCTGCGGATGCGTTTCCTGAAAGTAGCCGAGCCCGATTTCCGACGACGGGATATGCGCGGCGATCGCGAGCACAGGCTGATGGTTGCGGTGACAGTCGTACAAGCCGTTGATTAGATGCAGATTGCCCGGACCGCAACTGCCTGCGCACACCGCAAGCTTGCCGGTGGCGGCGGCTTCGGCGCCGGCGGCGAAGGCGGCGACTTCTTCGTGACGGGTGTGCATCCAGCGTATCGAACCGACCCGTTGCAAGCTGTCTGACAGGCCGTTCAGGCTGTCGCCCGTTACGCCCCAGATGCGATCCACGTTTGCTGCGGCCAACGTTCTGGCCAGATAATCCGCGATAGTCTGCTTACTCATGCCGTGCTCCGCTCGTTGAGAAAGACGGTACCTCTGCAGACGCAGAGATTACCCCTTCCTCGAACAAGGCGTCGTCCGGGTGCGCAGAAGCATGGTGGAAAGGCGGCGCATGACAGGGGTGCCGCCGATTTCCTTTCAGTCCGACTGACGCGACGTCCATCGACCTTACGAAAGGCATCCGCGCTGCCGCGATTAGTTAAGAATCCGAATCACCGCAGCATGCCTGGAGACTACGCCGATGCACCGCCAACGGGCGACGGGGCGTCCGGGTTCCCGCGATGTTATTCTTCGCTCGCCATGAATCTCGAAAGCATCCTCTTCACACAAGGTTTCGGGTCGCGCCGCCAGTGCCGCGCGCTGATCGGCGACGGCCGCGTGAGCGTCGCCGGCGTGGTCTGTACCGACGCCAACACCGATTTCTCCTTCGATGGACACGATTTCCACTTCAGCGTGGACGGCGTCGACTGGCCATATCGCGAACACGCTTACCTGCTGCTGAACAAGCCCGCGGGCTATGAATGTTCGCGCGACCCGCAGCATCATCCGAGCGTGTTCAGCCTGTTGCCACCTCAGTTCGCCGAGCGCGGCGTGCAGTGCGTCGGCCGGCTCGACCAGGACACAACAGGGCTGTTGCTCCTTTCCGACGACGGCAAATTCGTCCATATGTTCACGTCGCCGAAACGCAAGGTGCCGAAGGTGTACGTAGCCACCACGCGCCATCCCGTGAACGATGCGCAACTGGACGCGCTACGCGGTGGCGTGCTGTTGCATAGCGAGCCCAAACCGATTGCGGTAGTCGACGCACAAACGCGCGGCGAGTGCATGCTGGCGCTGACCGTCATGGAAGGCAAATATCACCAGGTCAAGCGGATGATCGCGGCGGCCGGCAACCGCTGCGAGGCCCTGCATCGCGAGCGCGTCGGCGGACTCGCGTTGCCCGCAGCGCTTGCGCCCGGCGCGTGGCAATGGCTCGACGAAGCCGACCTCGGATCTTTACGGAGCGGGTAAACCGGTAGCGCCCTTTTAAAACCTTGATCCAGCACGAAAAGTCGGGGGCCGCCTGATTGCCCCGTGAACGAAAGCGGCCCCGCGCGCTGCGACGCAACATGCCCTTCCTTACAAGTCGCCCTATACTCGTCTAAACAAAGACCAATAAGTTTCAAGGAGGGGCGCCATGGCTATCCATGACACCGTCGTGATCTCTCACGGCATGATTCTGTTTTTGTGCGCCGGGTTAGTTCTGATCGCCGGATTGCTGGTGACGATGAGGTTGCGCCACACTTATCATCCCAATCTGATCGGTGCGTTGATCGGTGCAATGCTGTGTTTTCTGTTGCTCGAAGCACTCCCGGCGTTGACCTGACGCTGCGCGGCACCAACGCTTCGCCGCAACGAGACGGCGCGCCGCATCATGCGTCGACGGGCCACGGCCGGCACGGCGAGAAGTGGCCAGCACGTAAGCGGCGCGGACACGGATGTTTGCGTGCGCTACTTCCTGTGCCGCTGTGTTTCGCGCAAAAAGTCCTGCACGCCTGGATACCGTAAGCGCACGCCCAATTCCCTTTTCAGACGCCTGTTCACGAGCCGCCGCGATTCGCGCATGAACGAGAGCAGGGTCGGCTCGATCTGCTGCTCGGCCTGCTCGCGCGAAATGCGCGGCGGACGCGACAGACCAAACGCATCGGCCACCTCGTCGAAATACTCCCCCATTTTCAGCGACGAGTCGTCGGACGCGTGAATCACGCGCGCCGGGCGTCCGTGCGTCGCGAGGCGCACAAGGATGGTCGCAAGGTCATCGGCGTGGATATGATTGGTGTAGACGTCGTCGCTATCCACCAGCGCCGGCGTGCCCTTTTCTAGACGTGCGAGCGGCAAGCGGTTGCCCGCATAGATGCCCGGAATTCGCGCGATGCTGGCACAAAGCGCGCCGCGCGCGGTCGCGCGACGCAGTTGCTGTTCCGCCGACACGCGCCGTTTGGCGCGCGCGTTCGTCGGCTGCGTGACGCGCGTCTCGTCGATCCACGCACCACCGCAATCGCCGTAGACGCCCGACGTGCTCGCATAGACGAGCCGGATGCGCGCAGCCGAAGCGGCGGTTCGGCCGACCCCGTCGGGTACAATACCGGCTGTTTTTCCGCGCGCCCACGACGCGCTCATGTCGCGCTGCTCGCGGCGTAACCGTCCCAGCGGCGCCACCGCGCCGCGCGCGGCACGCAGCGCCCGGCCGCCGGACCCGAGCGTCGCGAGCAACGCGCGGGTGCGGCGGTCGTCGTCGCCGGTTGTCTGCGGTGGCGCGAGGTGCAGCACGGTCGGCGCGAGCGCGGCGATCCGTTTCAGGCTGCGGCGCGCGTCGAGGTCGCCGGCAACTGGTGTCACGCCCGCGGCGCGCAGTTCGGCGGTTCGTTCGGCGTGACGGGTCAGCGCAAAGATATGCGCGCGCGGCCGCAGCAAGGGCACGCAGCGCATGCCAACGTCGCCGCACCCTACAATCAGCACGCGCGGCCGGCGTAAGTTTCGTGTCGCTTTCATGGTGAACGCATTGTAGCCGCCAGGCGCGGCGTGCATCGCGCAGTGAACCGCAGTCAGGAAATGATCGCACCCGATCGCCACGATCACCCCATTACCGACTTTTCGATTTCGAACACTCTATGGCATTTAACGTCACGCTCCGGCAAAGCGGCCGGCAGTTTCAGGTAGAACAGGACGAACCGGTACTGAGCGCCGCGCTGCGCCAGGGCATCGGCCTGCCGTACGGCTGCAAGAACGGCGCATGCGGTTCGTGCAAGGGCACGGTGGTCAGCGGCGAGATCGAACAGCGTCCGCATTCGTCGTCGGCATTGTCGAACGACGAAAAAACGCGCGGCATGGCGCTCTTGTGCTGCGCCACCGCGTGCACCGATCTCGAAGTGGACATCCGCGAAGTGGCGGGCGTGGGCGACGTACAGGTCAAAAAGCTGCCGTGCCGCGTCAACGCAATCGAGCGCAAAGCCGACGACGTGATCGTGCTGAAGCTGCAATTGCCCGCCAACGAGCGTCTGCAATACCTCGCCGGTCAGTATCTCGAATTCATTTTGAAAGACGGCAAGCGTCGCAGCTATTCGATGGCGAATGCGCCGCACACGGAAGGTCCGATCGAACTGCATATCCGCCACATGCCCGGCGGCGCATTCACGGACCACGTGTTCAGCACGATGAAAGAGCGCGACATTCTTCGTTTCGAAGCGCCGCTCGGCACGTTCTTCCTGCGTGAAGACTCGAACAAGCCTATCGTGCTGCTCGCATCCGGCACGGGCTTCGCGCCGCTGAAGGCGATCGTCGAACACGCGGTGTTCAAGAACCTGAATCGCCCGATGACGCTGTACTGGGGCGCACGTCGCAAGAAAGACCTGTACCTGCTCGAACTTGCCGAACAATGGGCGCGCGAGATTCCCAACTTCAAGTTCGTGCCGGTGCTCTCGGAGCCCGATGCGAGCGACGCATGGACGGGCCGCGTGGGCTTCGTGCATCGCGCGGTGATCGAGGATCTTCCGGATCTGTCCGCCTATCAGGTGTACGCGTGCGGCGCGCCGGTCATGGTGGAGTCGGCGCAGCGCGACTTCACGCAGCATCACGCGTTGCCGGAAGACGAGTTCTATGCGGACTCGTTCACGAGCGCAGCAGATCTGGCCAACCCGGTTTGACAGGTCAGGCGGTCCGTTCTCATGCGTCTTGCGGATCGCACATCCTTAACGTGTCACCATGACGACACGGCCATGAAAATCGTCCGGGGCGCCGACCTCTGCAAATTGATGGTTTACACCGGCGGCGCCCATGTCGTATTCTTTCGCGCATGAACCGCATCCAGTCCGAACTTCGACGTCGCCGCTCGCCGCTCCCATAGGGACGCCGCCGGCTTCGTCACGGACTCGCGCTGCATAAGGCGCAAGCTCTTCGAATCATGAAAGCCACGGCCTGCCGTGGCTTTTCTGTTTTTCCGGCCCCTGCTTCTGGAACCGGCCACCCACCACCCACCCTTCACCCTTGCTGTCTGGAGCCCGCCGTCATGAATTTCAATGAGTATCCCATCGAGTCGCTGATGTACATCACGAACCGGCCCGAAATCGTTTTCACGCACGGCAAGGGCTCGTGGCTCTACGACAATAACGGCAAGCGCTATCTGGACTTCATCCAGGGGTGGGCGGTCAACAGTCTCGGCCATTGCAACGACGGCATGATCGAAGCGCTGAACCGGCAGTCGCAATTGCTGATCAACCCGTCGCCGGCGTTCTATAACCAGCCCATGGCGCAACTGGCCGGCCTGCTCACCGCGCACAGCTGTTTCGACAAGGTGTTCTTTGCGAACAGTGGCGCGGAAGCGAATGAAGGCGCGATCAAGCTCGCGCGCAAATGGGGCAAAAAGTTCAAGGACGGCGCGTTCGAAATCATCACGTTCGACCACAGCTTCCACGGCCGCACACTCGCCACCATGTCGGCGAGCGGCAAGCCGGGCTGGGACACGATCTACGCGCCGCAAGTGCCGGGTTTCCCGAAGGCGGACCTGAACGACATCGCGTCGGTTGAACGGATCATCAATCCGAAGACCGTCGCCGTGATGCTGGAACCGATTCAGGGCGAAGGCGGCGTGATTCCTGCATCGCGTGAATTCATGCAACAGCTGCGTGAGCTGACGAAGAAACACAACCTGCTGCTGATCGTCGATGAAGTGCAAAGCGGTTGTGGCCGCGCGGGCACGCTGTTCGCCTACGAGCTGTCGGGCATCGAGCCGGACATCATGACGCTCGGCAAGGGCATCGGCGGCGGCGTGCCGCTCGCGGCGCTGCTGTCGAAAGCGGACGTGGCCGTGTTCGAGGCCGGCGACCAGGGCGGCACGTACAACGGCAATCCGCTCATGACCGCCGTCGGCTACTCGGTGATTTCGCAACTCACCGCGCCGGGTTTTCTCGAAGGCGTGCGTGCGCGCGGCGAGTATCTGCGCGGGAAGCTGCTGGCGTTATCGGAGGAGCGCGGCTTCGAGGGCGAACGCGGCGAAGGCCTGCTGCGCGCGCTGCTGCTCGGCAAGGATATCGGCAACCAGATTGTCGAGAAGGCGCGCAACATGCAGCCCGACGGCCTGCTGCTGAACGCCGCGCGTCCTAACCTGCTGCGCTTCATGCCCGCGCTGAACGTGACGAACGAGGAAATCGACCAGATGATGGCGATGCTGCGCTCGATTCTCGACACGCTGTAATGCACAGGAACGGTTGATGACAACGCCTGCGACGCTATCTATCCGCTGCTTCGACGCGTCCGACACCGATGCCGTGATCGCACTGTGGCAGCAGGCATTCCCCGAGTATCGGGATGTCACGCGGCCGCAGCGCAATCCGCATCTGTCGATCGCGAACAAACTCGCGACCCAGCCCGAGCTGTTCTTTGTCGCGGTGCTCGGCGAGCGCATCGTCGGCACGGTGATGGGCGGCTACGATGGCCACCGCGGCTGGATGTATTCGCTCGCGGTGGATGAGTCGGTGCGTCGTCATGGCATCGGCACGCGGCTCGTCGCGCATGTCGAAAGCGCACTGACCGCGCTCGGCTGTCCGAAGGTGAATTTGCAGGTGCTGTCGGCCAGGAACGAGATCCGCGGCTTTTACGAGGTACTGGGTTACCGCGCGGATCCGGTGATCAGTCTGGGCAAACGGCTGGGCGAACTGGCCGATCCGGTGCCGTCTGCCTAGCGGGCGCAGTTCTGTCACGCACCTTCCGGATGTAGAAAGGCCGCATGCGCTCAGCGCGCATGCGGCCTTTTTCACGACACGGCCGACCAGACGGGTTTATTCGCCCAGATAGGCCGCGCGCACCTTCGGATCGTCCAGCATCTGCTTCGCATCGCCCGACATCGTGACCAGACCCGAGTCCATCACGTAGCCGCGATTCGCCGCCTGCAACGCGAGCCGCGCGTTCTGTTCGACCAGCAGCACGGTCATGCCTTCAGCCGAAATCGCGCGCACCACTTCGAAGATCTTCTCGACCATGATCGGCGACAGACCCATCGACGGTTCGTCCAGCAACAGCAGCTTGGGACGCGAGATGATCGCGCGCGCCATCGCCAGCATCTGCTGTTCGCCGCCCGAGAGCGTGCCGGCGAACTGCGTCGCGCGCTCCTTCAGACGCGGGAAGAAGCCGAACATGCGATCGACGTCCGCCTTGATGCCGTCCGTATCCGTGCGCAGATAGGCGCCCATCTGCATGTTCTCGACAATCGACATGCGCGCGAAGATGCCCCGGCCTTCCGGCACCATCGCCAGACCGCGCTTGAGCAGCAGATGCGGCGGCACGCCCTTGATCGACTCGCCCATGTACTCGATGTCGCCGATCGTGTAGGGCTTCAGACCCGTGATCGCTTTCATCGTCGTGGTCTTGCCTGCGCCGTTCGCGCCGATGAGCGTGACCAGCTCGCCCTGCGCGACTTCGAGGTCGATCCCCTTGACTGCCTGGATGCCGCCGTAATTGACCTGCAGGCCCTTGATTTTCAACATTGCTTGCGTCGTGGACATTTAGTGGACCCCTGCACCCAGATAAGCTTCGATCACCTTCGGATCCTTCTGCACGTCTTGCGGCAGACCTTGCGCAATCACCTTGCCGTAGTCGAGCACCGTCATCTGGTTGCACAGACCCATCACGAGCTTCACATCGTGCTCGATCAGCAGAATCGTCTTGCCGTCCGCGCGGATCTTGTCGAGCAGCCTCGTCAGCTCGACCTTTTCCGTCGCGTTCATGCCGGCGGCGGGTTCGTCGAGCGCGAGCAGTTTGGGATCTGTCGCGAGCGCACGGGCAATTTCCAGACGGCGCTGGTGGCCATACGACAAATTGCGCGACGTATAGTCCGCGTACTGCGCAATGCCCACGTAGTCGAGCAGTTCGATCGCGCGTTCCTTGATCTCGCGCTCTTCCTGACGCTCGGCAGGCGTCTGGAACACTGCGCCGATCAGGCCGTGCTTCGTACGCACGTGACGGCCGACCATCACGTTTTCCAGTGCGGTCATGCCGCCGAACAGACGGATGTTCTGGAACGTACGCGCAATGCCGGCTTTCGCCACCTGATACACCGCGGTCGGCGTATAGCTTTCGCCGTCGAGCCGGAAGTCGCCCGAATCCGGCGTGTACAGGCCCGTAATCACGTTGAAGAACGTGGTTTTGCCCGCGCCGTTCGGACCGATCAAACCGTAGATCGTGCCTTCCTGGATTTGCAGCCCCACGTCGGACAGTGCCTGCAAACCGCCGAAACGCTTGTTGACGCCTTTTACGGACAGTCGGATTTTGTCGCTCATTTCTTTCTCTCCCCGGCTTAGGCCCGCACCGGCTTCTTGCCGCCGCGCTTCGACAGTTTGGCGATCTTGTCTTCATGCTTCGGCGACGGCCACAGGCCTTCCGAGCGATACAGCATGATCAGCACCATCGCGAGTGCATAGACCAGCTGACGGATCACTTCCGTGTCGACGATTTCATGGCCAAACAGCATGTTCTGCAGCGGACCCATGGTCGAGCGCAGGAATTCAGGCAGCACGGCGAGCAGCACCGCGCCCAGAATCACGCCCGGAATATGGCCCATACCGCCCAGCACCACGCACGCCAGCACGACGATCGATTCCGGCAGCGTGAACGATTCCGGCGACACGAAGCCCTGGAACGAGCCGAACATCGCACCGGACAGGCCGCCGAACGACGCGCCCATCGCGAACGCCAGCAGCTTCACGTTACGGGTGTTGATGCCCATTGCCTTCGCGGCGATTTCATCTTCGCGGATCGCGGCCCATGCACGGCCAATACGCGAGTGCTGCAGACGCGTACAGATCCAGATCACGAGCAGCGCGGCGATCACGAACAGGTAGTAGTACGAGTAGACCGTGGGGAACTGGAAGCCGAACAGCGTGTGCGTCTGCGCGAGGCTGAAGTCGCCGAAATGCACCGGGTCAATCGCCGTGATCCCCTTCGGGCCGTTGGTGATGTTCACCGGACGGTCGAGGTTGTTCATGAAAATCCGCACGATTTCCCCGAAGCCCAACGTCACGATCGCGAGGTAGTCGCCCCGCAGACGCAGCGTCGGTGCACCGAGCAGCACGCCGAACAGCGCGGCGAGCGCCATCGCGCACGGCACGATGATGAGAAACGGCACATGAAGCCCGTTCGGCGCGAGATGCGCGATCCATTCGAACTGCGTCGACAGATGCGGTGAGCTGAGCAGCGCCGCCACGTAGGCGCCGACCGCGTAGAACGCGATGTAGCCCAGGTCGAGCAGGCCGGCAAAGCCGACCACCACGTTCAGGCCGAGCGCGAGCATCACGTACAGCATCGCGAAGTCCAGCACGCGGACCCAGTAGTTGCCGCCCGCCGTGCCGATGATCATCGGCGCCGCGATCACGAAGATCGCAGTGATGATGCCGACGGTCCAGGTTTTGGTGCGGTTCTTTTCGGGGATGAGCGTCGTGGACGGCTCGATCGGTTGAATTGAGGTCATGTTTATGGACTCCTTGGACCTGGATCAGGCGCGATCCGCAACGCGTTCGCCGAGCAGACCCGACGGACGGAACACCAGCACGATAATCAGCACGATAAACGCGAACACGTCCTGATAATTACTGCCGAACACACCACCAGTGAGATTGCCGATGTAGCCGGCACCGAGCTGTTCGATCAGGCCGAGCAGCACGCCGCCCACCATCGCGCCGCCGAGGTTGCCGATCCCGCCCAGCACCGCCGCGGTAAAGGCCTTCAGACCGGGGATGAAACCCATGTAGAAGTGCGCGTTGCCGTACTCGGACGCGATCATCACGCCGGCCAGCGCAGCAAGCGCCGAGCCGATCATGAAGGTCGCCGAAATCACGAAGTTCGGGTTCACGCCCATCAGCGACGCATTGCCCGGGTTTTCGGCGATCGCGCGCATTGCGCGGCCCAGCTTGGTCTTGTGAACCAGCAGCAGCAGCCCGCCCATCACGAGGAACGCCACGACGATGATCACGATTTCAGTCATCGAGATCACGGCGCCGGGCGTGGTGTCCGTGGCCTTGATCACGTTCAGCGGATCGGTAGGCAACAGTTGCGGGAACGGCAGCGGGTTGCGCGACCAGATCATCATCGCGAGCGTCTGCAGCAGGATCGACACGCCGATCGCGGTGATCAGCGGGGCAAGGCGCGGAGCCTTACGCAGCGGCCGGTAGGCGACCCGCTCGATCGTATAGCCGACGGCCGCGCACACAATCGCGGCGATGATCAGCGCGATGACGAGCGTCGGCACATTGCCGAGGCCGGGGAAGTGGTTTTGAAGCACGCCGATGGCCGAGAGCGCGACCATCGCGCCCACCATCAACACATCGCCGTGAGCGAAGTTGATGATGCCCAGAATGCCGTAAACCATCGTATAGCCCAGTGCGATGATGGCGTAGACGCTGCCAAGCACCAGTCCGTTTAGGACCTGCTGGATGAAGATATCCATTTAAAGCTCCTTAGCCCGTGCGACTGGATTTCCGTTGTTCATAGCCGGTGGGCGGCGATGCGTCACGTAACCTCAATGGCACTGCGGGTACTGATGTAAAAGACCGGTAAGGGTTATCCGCCGCCAGTTCGCCCCGGCGACTGGACGACAGCCGTGGGCTCCCCTTGAGCGGATGCAAAAACGGCACCGTTGGGTATTGTCGGTGCCGTCAGACTGAACGTCCCGTCATTACATCTTCACGACGTCGAGGACCGCCTTCTTGCCGTCCTTGAAGTCGTAAAGCGTAATGGCGCTCTCTTTCAAATCACCCTTGTCGTCGAACGCGATGTGGCCGATTACCCCGTTGTAATCGGTGGACGGCATCGCAGCCAGCACCTTGGGCGCCTCGATAGAATTAGCGCGCTTCATTGCATCGACGATCACGTACACAGCGTCATACGTGAACGGCGCGTAAATCTGCACCGGCGTGTGGAAGCGGTCCACGTACTTCTTCTCGAAGTCCGCTCCCCTGTCCATTTTCGAAAGCGCAAGTCCTGCCTCCGAACAGACCAGGTTTTGCACGGCGGTTCCCGCCAGCTCACCCACCTTGTCGGTACACACGCCGTCGCCGCCAAGGATTTTTGCCCTGATACCGAGCGCCGCCGCCTGTCTGGTGAACGGGCCGCCCGTTGCGTCCATGCCGCCGAACATGATCACGTCCGGCTGAACACTCTTGATCTTTGTGAGGATGGCCCGGAAATCCGTGGCCCGGTCGTTCGTGGCTTCCCGCGCCACGACCTTCGCCCCATTCGCCTCCACGGTCTTCGCGAATTCGTCCGCGAGCCCCTTGCCGTAGGCGGTCGCATCGTCCACGACCGCGATGCGTCGCGCGCCCAACACCTTCGTCGCGTAGTTCGCAAGCGCCGGACCCTGCTGCGCGTCCGTGGCCACCACCCGGTAAGTGCTCTTGAAACCCTGCTGCGTGTAGGCCGGATTCGTCGACGACGGCGAGATCTGCACGATGCTCGCATCGCTATAGATCTTCGAAGCCGGAATCGAGACACCTGAGTTCAGATGGCCGACCACGCCGACCACGTGATCGTCGACGAGCTTCTGCGCGACGGCCGTTCCCGTCTTTGGGTCCGCTGCATCGTCCTGCGCGTCGAGTTCCAGCTGGATCCTGTGGCCGTCGATCGTCAAACCCTGCGCGTTGATTTCTTCGACCGCGAGACGCGCGCCGTTTTCGTTGTCTTTACCGAGATGCGCGATGCCGCCCGTCAAAGGGGCCGCATGACCGATTTTCACGATCGACGCTTCACTCGCCGGCGCTGCCGCAACGGCAGCCGCCGACGCACCTGCACCTGCTGCTGCCTCGCCTTCCTGTTTTTTGCCGCACGCGGTCAGCATCGCAACCGCGGCCGCGACGGACACGGCGTAAGCAAACTTGACTCGCATTAAGTAGGTCTCCTGCACCTTCCGAAATCTATTGTTCGGGGCCCGCAGGCCTTGAGAACGCGCGCATTGTAACTCCAATTTTGCGATGGGCAATATTGTTGAACTGACAGGGTTTTCCTGCATTGCAACCTTAATTTGAGACTCAAAAACGATCTCCGGCGCAACCGGGTTGCGACTGATTTTCGTGCATCAGTTGCACCATCGCCGTACCCGGTGTCATCAAGTGTTGCGATCTGCTGGCGCGCCGCCTGATCCAGCCGAGGCTTTGGTCACCATTTGGACATTTGTCGTCGTTCCAATGTACGCACTATTTTAGTGCGCCAAAAAGTCATTACTTCGTGACGACGAACGTAAAATTAGGGCGCCATCATCAAGGAACGCGTGATAAAGGTCTTCCGCCGCTCAAAAAAACTCAGCGGAACTCGACCAGATCAGCGCGCAACGACGTGGTTTGGCACTATTTATTCCTGGCTGCCAAGCTGCGTACAGGCGAAAAAAAGCGCGCCCAAGGCGCGCTTTGCTTTCAGCTCTGAAGGCCCGTTGTAGGCCATCGGACCCGTCAGGCCGGAAGCCCCAGCCCCTTCGGCAATGGAAACGCAATGCTCTCTTCGATGCCTTCGAGCGCGCGCACGTTTCGCACACCCAGCTCACGCAAACGTGCGATAACCGCCTGCGCCAACACTTCAGGCGCGGACGCGCCGGCTGTTACGCCGATTCGCCGCTTGCCATCGACCCACCGTGGGTCGATCTGGTCGGGCGAATCCACCATATAGGAAGGCACGCCGAGCTTCTCGGCCAGTTCACGCAGCCGGTTCGAATTGGAGCTGTTAGGGCTACCGACCACGATCACGACGTCGCACTGCGGCGCCATGAATTTCACCGCGTCCTGACGGTTTTGCGTGGCATAACAGATGTCCTGCTTTTTGGGCTCATGAATGGCCGGATATTTGGCCTTCAATGCGCCGATGATCTCGGCAGCGTCGTCGACGGACAGCGTGGTTTGCGTGACGAACGCGATACGCTCGGGATCGGCCAGCTGCAGCGCCTGCACGTCGTCGATGTCCTCGACGAGATGCATGCCCTCGCCCGCCTGGCCCATGGTGCCTTCGACTTCAGGATGACCCTTGTGGCCGATCATCACGATATCGAAACCGTCCTGCCGCATTTTCGCGACTTCGATATGCACTTTGGTGACGAGCGGACACGTGGCGTCGTACACGCGCAGCCCGCGCGATTCGGCTTCCGTGCGCACGGCTTTCGACACGCCATGCGCGCTGAAAATAACCGTGTTGCCGGCCGGCACTTCCTCGAGCCGCTCGATGAAGATCGCGCCCTTCTTGCGCAGGTCTTCAACGACGTAGGCGTTGTGAACGATTTCGTGACGCACGTAGATCGGCGAACCATGCAGTTTGATAGCCCGCTCGACGATCTCGATAGCGCGATCCACGCCGGCGCAGAACCCACGCGGCTGCGCCAGCAGGATCTCCGCTTCGGCAAGAGTCGTATCCGTGATGCTCATGTTTACAGAATCCCGATGATTTTCACTTCGAACGCCAGCGCCTGGCCGGCAAGCGGGTGGTTGAAATCGAACAGAGCGGACGTTTCGCCCACCTCTTTCAGGACGCCGGCATAGCGCCCGCCACCCGGCGCGTTGAATTCGACCAGATCGCCTGGCGAAAAATCCTCGCCGATCATACTGTTTTCGCGCAGCGTGGCCAGCGATACACGCTGAATCAGTTCCGGGTTGCGCGGGCCGAATGCCTGACCCGGCGCTAGCTGAAAGGTCGAATGGTGGCCCACCTTCAAACCCAGCAGAATGTCTTCCAGCGGCGGCGCGAGTTGGCCCGCGCCGAGCAGAAGCGTGGCGGGCTTCTCGGTAAACGTATTGATGACTTCGGCGCCATCGGCAAGGGAAAGCCGGTAGTGAAGCGTCACGTGTGAACCGGGTTTCACTTCGGAAATGTCGATGATGCTCATGCAATGCTCGCTCAGTCGAAGCGCGCTGCACGCGGGCCGCTGGCGCAGTCGACGCGTGTGGCAAACCCTTGGTTCGCCATGCGCAAAGCGCCTATTGTAAGCCACATAACGAGCGGCGGCTTGGGCGCGTCACGTGCGCCGCCGCACGCTAGACCACAAGGATACCGAGCACCATGAACGATCGAATGTGCGCGTTTGACGATACATTGACGCAGACGAGCGCGTCGGCGAAGGTCATGCCGAAGCCGCCAGCAGCGTCGACGAACGCGCTGTTAGTCCACCCTTCGGCAGCGTCCTCGCCGCGCGAACCGCCTCGATTGCCGGACGAACGCGCCGAGCACGAATTGGCCGGTGACACTCGCGAGACATTGTCCGTCGCGCGGCGCGCCCGCCCGTCGAAACGCAAATGGCCCAAAAAGGATATGCCGCGCGAGCGTCTGTTGGACGGCGGCCCGGGTGTGCTCTCCGATACCGAGATGATCGTCCTCGTGCTCGGCTCGGGCCTGCCCGGCCACGACGTGTTCGAAGTGGCGCGCACACTGCTCGATCGCTTCGGCTCGCTGCGCGCCATGCTCGACGCGGAGTACGCCGATTTCAACGGACTGCGCGGCATCGGCCCCGCGAAAAAAGCACAACTGCTCGCCATCATGGAGATGGCGCGACGCTCGCTCGTCGAAAAAATGCGCAAACGGCCGCCGATGAACTCGCCCGAGGCCGTGGAAGACTACCTGCGCCTTCTGATCGGCGGCCGCTCGCGGGAAGTTTTCGTCACGCTGTTTCTGGATGCGCGGCATCGGCTTATCCGCAGCGAGGAAAGCGCGCGCGGCACGCTGACGCGCATGGCCGTCTATCCGCGCGAAATCGTGCGGCAGGCGCTGAGTCTGAATGCGGCCAGTCTGATCGTCGCGCATAATCACCCATCGGGCGCCGTGCAGCCCAGCGCAAGCGACCGCCAGCTCACGCACACATTGCGCAGCGCACTTGCGTTGATCGACGTGCAACTGATCGATCATCTGGTCATTGCCGCCGACCGCGTCTTTTCGTTCGCCCGCGCAGGCTGGCCATGAAGGGGGCCACCGCGTAGCACTAAACCCGTCGAACGCGGCATGCCGGCGGGTCCGCCATCGCAAATAAGGTTTGATTTTGCGGCTTTTTTTCTGCTAGAATTCCGGTTTGCCTATTTCCAACCCCCTGTTCCGAAGCCACCAAGGCGTTCCGGAAAGGATCCGTGCCTGAATTTCAGCGCGACTCTTTTCGGGAAACTTTCACGGCGTTCGAACTCAGAATTAGCGTATTAGGAGTGCTCTCATGGCACGCGTATGCCAAGTAACTGGGAAAGCGCCGATGAGCGGCAACAACGTTTCCCACGCGAATAACAAAACCAAGCGCCGGTTCCTGCCGAATCTGCAAAACCGCCGTATTTGGGTAGAAAGCGAAAACCGTTGGGTGCGTCTGCGCGTTTCGAACGCTGGTCTGCGCCTGATCGACAAGAACGGTATCGACGCTGTGCTCGCAGATCTGCGCGCACGCGGTGAAGCCTAAGGAGTAAATCATGGCGAAAGGCGCACGCGACAAGATCAAGCTGGAATCGACCGCAGGCACGGGTCACTTCTACACGACCACGAAGAACAAACGCAACATGCCGGAAAAGATGCTGATCAAGAAGTTTGATCCGGTCGTCCGTAAGCACGTTGACTACAAAGAAACCAAGATCAAATAAATCTTGGGTCTCCAGCCCGACGAAGGCAAAAGACACGCAAAAAACCTCGCACCTGTGCGAGGTTTTTTTTGTTTGCGCGGCGCAATTTCAGGCCCATGCAGTAATACACGCGTCTTAGCAGCGCACTGAATTTCTTATCCCATTCGGCCAGCTTTCCCTCGTCCGTCGCGACGCGTATCCTTTCTCGTTTTAGCGGCGGCCTATCGCACGCCGTCCTGACAATACGACGAAAGATGGAGATGCAGGCAATGGAATTCGATGTAGCGATTGTCGGTAGTGGTCTCGCGGGTCTGAGCGTCGCGCTCAATCTTGCGCAGACCCGGCGAGTTGCAGTGGTCGCCAAGCGATCCATAACGGAAGGCGCGAGCGATTGGGCACAAGGCGGCATCGCGGCCGTGCTCGACTCGGCCGACAGCATCGAAAATCATGTGCGCGATACGCTGATAGCGGGCGGCGGTCTGTGCGACGAGGCGGCCACACGCTTTATCGTCGAACACGGGCGCGCGGCGATCGAATGGCTGATCGAACAAGGCGTGCCGTTCACGAAAGACGACGCCGCGGAACTCGGCTTTCACTTGACGCGCGAGGGTGGTCACAGTCACCGGCGGATCATTCACGCGGCGGACGCCACGGGCCATGCGGTCGTCGCCACGCTGAGCGAGCGCGTGCGGCGTCATCCGAATATCACACTGCTCGAAGATCACTATGCGATCGACCTGATCACGTCGGACAGGCTCGGTCTGCCAGGACGCCGTTGCCATGGCCTTTACGCGCTCGACTTGCAAAGTGGCCGCACAGTCACCATCGAGGCGCCGCACACCGTGCTGGCCACGGGCGGCGCGGGCAAGGTCTACCTGTACACCACCAATCCGGACACCGCGACGGGCGACGGCATTGCGATGGCGTGGCGCGCCGGTTGCCGCGTGTCGAACATGGAGTTCATCCAGTTCCATCCGACATGCCTGTTTCATCCGTACGCCAAGTCGTTCCTGATTTCGGAAGCGGTGCGCGGCGAAGGCGGCATTCTCAAACTGCCCGACGGCACACGCTTCATGCCGAATCATGACGAGCGCGCAGAACTCGCGCCGCGCGATATCGTCGCGCGTGCGATCGACTTCGAGATCAAGAAGCGCGGCATCGATTGCGTGTATCTCGACATCAGCCATCAATCGCCCGAATTTTTGCGCGAGCATTTCCCGACCATCCTTGCACGCTGCCTCGAATTTGGCATCGACATCACGAAACAGCCGATTCCGGTGGTGCCGGCCGCGCACTACACGTGCGGCGGCGTCGTGACGGACCTGGCCGGCCGAACCGATCTCGCGGGCTTGTACGCTGTTGGAGAAACGTCGTGTACAGGCCTGCACGGTGCCAATCGCCTCGCGAGCAATTCGCTGCTCGAATGCCTCGTGATCGGGCGCTCGGCCGCGCAGGCCATCGAGCAGGAAGGATTCAGCGCAGCGGTCCATGCGCCGCTGCCCGATTGGGACGAAAGCCGCGTCTCCGATCCGGACGAAGAGGTCGTCGTTGCGCACAACTGGGATGAGCTGCGCCGGCTCATGTGGAACTACGTTGGCATCGTGCGCACCGACAAGCGGCTCGCGCGCGCACGTCATAGGCTGGCACTGTTGCGCGACGAGATTCACGAGTACTACGCGAACTTCAAGGTGAGCCGCGATCTGCTCGAACTGCGAAATCTGGTGGATGTCGCCTCGCTGATCGTCGACGGCGCGCGATCACGGCGCGAAAGCCGCGGCCTGCATTTCAGCCGTGACTGGCCGGCCACGTTGCCGAAGGCGCTGCCAACCGTGCTTTCGCCGGAACATGTCCGCAATCGTATCGTGTGAGCGACACGCGCATTCATCCAAGCACGAATGAAAAAACCATCGCCGCCTGAAGGCTGACGATGGCTTTTTCTTCAACGCCCGCGCGGACCATTGCAGCGGCGGCGTTGTCAAACGATTCGCATCGAGTAGTCGGTTGCGCGAACGTCTTTAGTCAGCGCTCCGATCGACACGCGATCCACGCCCGTTTCGGCAATGGTTTTCACCGTATCGAAGTTCACGCCACCCGAGACCTCCAGCACTGCCCTGCCCGCTGTAATTCGAACGGCGTCGCGCATGGCTTCGAACGAAAAATTATCGAGCAGGATCGACTCCGCCCGATGCGCCAGCGCGGTTTCCAGCTGTTCGAGCGTCTCGACTTCGATCTGGATCGAGACGCCTGCATCAAGCGCAAGCGCCGCGTCCATGGCCGCTCCAACACCGCCCGCAGCGGCAATGTGGTTTTCCTTGATCAGGATGCCGTCGTACAGCGCGAGCCGTTGATTCGCGCCGCCGCCCACTCGCACGGCGTACTTCTGAGCGAGCCGCAACCCCGGCAACGTTTTGCGCGTGTCGAGAATGCGTGTGTTCGTATGGGCAATGGCATCCACGTAGCGACGCGTTGCACTCGCCACGCCCGACAGCAACTGCAGGAAGTTCATCGCGTTGCGTTCGGCGGTCAGCAGCGCGCGCACCGGACCGCGCAGTTCGCAAACCGGCGTGTCCGCGCTCATCCTGTCGCCTTCGCGATAAAGCCATTGCACCTCGATACGCGGATCGACCTGATGCATGACCGCGTCGAACCACGGCACCCCGCACAACACGGCATTTTCGCGGACGATAATCCGGGCGTCGCGCACCTCGTCGGCTGGCACGAGACGACCCGTCTGGTCGCCCGGACCGACGTCTTCGGCCAGCGCGTCAGACACGTTGCGCGCTAACGCGGCGTCGAACGCCTGCCCGTACTGCGCATGAATCTCAGCAAATAGCGGCGAAACCGCATCGAGCTTGTTGCCTTCGATCGCGCCCATTACGCGGCTCCAACGTTCGAATAGAGTTGTGAATCGCGCGCAAGATCGCCGCTCGCCTGCACACGCTTCTTGTGTCGCGCGGCGAAGTCGAGCATCCGGTCGATCGGCAGGCGTGCCCGTTCGCCGACCGCGCGATCGACCGAAATTTCATTGTGGCCACGCTCGAGCACGTCGGCCAGATTCGCGAGGCCGTTCATGGCCATCCACGGACAGTGCGCGCAGCTTTTGCAGGTGGCGCTGTTGCCCGCGGTTGGCGCTGCAATCAAGGTTTTGCCGGGCGCAGCAAGCTGCATCTTGTGCAAAATGCCCAGATCGGTTGCCACGATGAAATGCGAAGCGTCGAGCTTTTGCGCAGCGTCGATCAGTTGCGTGGTCGAGCCGACCACGTCTGCCTGCGCGACCACGTTCGCTGGCGACTCCGGGTGCACGAGCACTTTTGCGCCCGGATACTCGGCGCGCAGAAGGTCGAGTTCAATGCCCTTGAACTCGTCGTGTACGAGACACGACCCTTGCCACAACAGCATATCGGCGCCGGTCTGGCTCTGGATGTAGCTGCCCAGGTGCCGATCCGGCGCCCAGATGATCTTTTCGCCGCGCGCATGCAGGTCGGCAACAATCTCGAGCCCGATCGACGACGTCACCATCCAGTCCGCCCGCGCTTTCACCGCCGCGCTCGTGTTCGCATAGACGACCACGGTTCGGTCCGGATGCGCGTCGCAGAAAGCCGAGAATTCGTCGACCGGACAGCCTAGATCGAGTGAGCACGTCGCGTCGAGATCCGGCATCAGAATGCGCTTATCCGGACTCAGGATTTTTGCGGTCTCGCCCATGAAACGCACGCCTGCGACAACCAGCGTCTGCGCGTCGTGATCGCGACCAAAGCGTGCCATTTCCAGTGAGTCGGCCACGCAACCGCCGGTTTCGTCTGCGAGTTCCTGCAGTTCCGCGTCCACATAGTAATGCGCGACGAGTACCGCTTTCTCACGCGCGAGCAATGCGCGAATGCGCGCTTTCAATGCTACCCTTTCCGCCGCCGACGGCATCTCGGGCACTTTCGCCCAGGCCTGTCCGACTCCACAGCTGGTGCCCTGCGCGTGCGGCCGGTCGTATTCGACGGTTCTGATCGCCTGCTGTTCCATGCTCTCCTCTGCCTTCGCTCTGTCGCGGCGGACTGTCCATGGCGAGCCGTTGCCATTTTCCGCAGCCCAAAAAGCAAAACCCCGCCAACGCGGGGTTTTGTGACGTAACGAAATTTTAAAGGATTTCGCGATCAGGCATAGCGACGCAGACGCAACGCAAACTCTTGCAGCGCCTTGATACCGCTTTGTTCCGCGCGGTGGCACCAGTCTTGAAGCTGCACCAGCAACTGGTCGCGAGATGCATTGGAGCGTTCCCACATTGCGGCGAGTTCATTACGCATGTCGATATACGTCTTGAGCTTCTGGCTGTTCGCGAAGATCTGCGGCAACTGACGTTTCTGCGGCTCGTCGAGACCCGCCTCTTCCTTATGGAACCAGCTACGCGCGCCGCGCATGACCTGATACTTCTCACGCGCGCCGACTTCCTTCAGGTGCGCCAGTTCCTGACGATAAGCACGCTTGAGCGCCTTGCCGTAACGCGCCATGACTTCATAGCGGTTGGCGAGCACGGCTTGCAACGTGTCCTGATCGAGCACCAGCTTGCCGGTGGTGAGACGCGGCGTGGGCGCGATCTTCTTCACCTTGGCCAGACGGAACGCGGACATGATGCGTATGTACATCCAGCCGATGTCGAACTCGTACCACTTGTTCGACAACTTGGCCGACGTGGCATACGTGTGGTGATTGTTATGCAGCTCTTCACCGCCGATGATGATGCCCCACGGGAAAATGTTCGTGCTGGCGTCCGACGAGTTGAAGTTGCGATAGCCCCAGAAGTGCGCCAGGCCGTTCACCACGCCAGCCGCCCAGAACGGGATCCACACCATCTGCACGGCCCAGATCGTCAGGCCGACAACGCCGAACAGCGCGACGTTCAGGACCATCATCAGGCTCACGCCGAGAATCGGGTACTTGGTGTATACGTTGCGTTCCATCCAGTCGTTCGGCGTGCCGTGACTGAACTTGCGCATCGTCTCTTCGTTCTTGGCTTCGGTGCGGTACAGTTCCGCGCCCTCGAGCAGCACCTTCCAGATGCCACGCGTTTGCGGGCTGTGCGGGTCTTCTTCGGTCTCGCACTTGGCATGGTGCTTACGGTGAATCGCGGCCCACTGGCCGGTCAGCATGCCTGTGGTCATCCACAACCAGAATCGGAAAAAATGACTGACGGCCGGATGCAATTCCAGCGCGCGGTGCGCCTGGCACCGGTGCAGGTAGACCGTCACGCCGATGATCGTGACGTGTGTCGCGGCCAGCGTATAGAGGACGAGTTGCCACCAGGAGAAGCGAAGCAGACCGTGGGCAAGAAAATCGAGCAAAGAATTCAACAAGGCAATTTACCTGTGGAACGAGAGAGACACGAAACACCGCAAACCAGCGCAAATCAGACGTGTCAAGGAAGTGAAAGCATACAGCGGATTGGACGTCATTCTACTGGAAGCGTTCCAAGTGTTTGTAACAAATAGGGATTTTTTGTCAGCGATCAACCGCTGAAGGGTGCAGCAGCAGCCCTCCGGGGGACGCGCGAGGCGGCCGGACGCCCGTCAATGGGCGCTGTCAGACTGACTTGCCGAAGGCGCGGTCATTATTACCGGCTGCGGCATCGCGTCGCTGACGTTGCCCACGATCCGCACTTCGCGTTGCGCAAACGGAATCGAGATGGCGTGTTCGGAGAAAAGGCGCCAGATATTGCGGTTGACCGCCGAGCGCACGCCCGCCGTGCCGGTCGCCGCATCCTCGATCCAGAAGCCCAGTTCGAGGTTGATGCCGTCCGCGCCGAAACTCGCAAGATACGGCGTAGGCGACGGCTCCTGTAGCACGCGCGCAACACCTTGCGTTGCCTGAACCAGCAGCGCCATCGCCTGCTCGACGTCCGACGTGTACGCAACCTGAACAGCCACCTTTGCATGGCCGCGCGTCAGATAGGACGACTGGTTCTGCACCACGTCCGTGATGAGCTTTTCGTTCGGGATCAGCGTCTCGATGCCGTCCAGTCCGCGCACGACCGTGTAGCGCGTCCGGATCTGCGTGACCATGCCCTGCAGGCCGCTCACGTTGATCGTGTCGCCGATCCTCAGCGACCGGTCGATCAGAATGATGAAGCCCGACACATAATTGCTGGCGATCTTCTGCAAGCCGAAGCCGAGCCCCACGCCCAGCGCGCCGCCGAACACGCCCAGCACGGTGATGTCGATGCCCACCAGCGACAGGCTGATCAGAATCGCCGCCAGCACGAACGCCGCGTGGCCGACCCGCGCCACCACCACTTTCAGGTTGGCGTCGAGTGATTTGGCGCGCATCAGCCGGTCTTCGAAAGCCGCGCCGAGCCACATCGCGACGATCATCGTCACGCATACCCACAGCAGCCCGGTCGTCAACGAGAGCAAGGTCATATGCGCGTTGGCGACGCGGAAATGCACGCTGCCCATCCACGCGATCACGTCGTCCTGAATGCCCATGACGGTGAGCACCATCGCCACCCAGACAACCAGCGAGACCACCTTCTCGACCAGGAATAGCCACGGATGGGTAGCGCCGTTATGGCTGAAAACCCGTCTCGCGAAGAAAAAGACGATGTAAATCAAGCCGATGCCAAACAGCGGCACGAGCGCCAGATCGAGCAGCGCCGTGTGCATGAACTGCCCGGTAATCGAGCGTGCAAGCCACACGAGCACCGCGCCGATCAGCGGGAAAAACGCGCGGTTCAGGCTCTCCGCGCCGAAACGCAGCGTCTGGTAACGGGTCTGTCGGCGAAGGTCCAGCGCGCGCCGTACGAGGCGCGCGAGCAGCGCGGCGACGATCAGCGTACCGACCAGCACGCCGACCTGCCAGAGCATGACCGGCTGGCCGAAGTCGCGCGCGAGATCGCCGAATACGTGAGAAAAAATGCGATTTTCCATGATGTCGCCACTGTGAGCGGCGCGCGGGGCTCACTCCTCACCGCGCGCCGGCAGAAGCCCGCTGCGCTTAGCTTTGGCGTTCCAGCACGGCGGCGAAGAAGCCGTCGGTTGCATGGCGGTGCGGCCACAGCGACAGGTAATCGCCCATTTCCAGCTCGATGCGCTGTTCGGCCAGCACTTCCTTCACCGGCACCAGCGCGAAATCCGGATGGTCAGCGAGAAATTTCTGCACGACCTCTTCGTTCTCGGCGTCGAGAATCGAGCACGTTGCATAGACCAGACGCCCGCCCTTCTTCACCAGCCGCGCCGCGCTCGCCAGAATCGAGCCCTGCTTCGGCGCGAGTTCGGCGACAGATTCCGGCGACTGCCGCCATTTCAGGTCAGGGTTGCGGCGCAACGTACCGAGCCCGCTGCACGGCGCGTCCACCAGCACGCGGTCGATCTTGCCCGCGAGGCGCTTGATCTTCGAGTCGTGCTCGCTGTCGATCAGCACGGGATTCACGTTCGACAGCCCGCTGCGCGCAAGCCGCGGCTTGAGCTTCGCGAGACGCCGCTCGGAGATGTCGAATGCATAAAGACGGCCGGTGGAGCGCATGGCCGCGCCGAGCGCCAGCGTCTTGCCGCCCGCGCCGGCGCAGAAGTCGACGATCATCTCGCCGCGCTTGGGCGCAACCAGCGAGCACAGCAACTGGCTGCCCTCGTCCTGCACTTCCACCCAGCCTTGCTGGAACGCGTCGAGCTTCGTAAGCGGCGGCTTGCCGACCACGCGCACGCCGAATGGCGCGAACGGCGTGGCGCCGGCCTCGATGCCGGCTTTCGAAAGCGCGCCCAGCACGTCGTCGCGGCTCGCCTTGATCGGGTTCGCGCGCAGGTCGAGCGGCGCCGGATAGTTCAGCGCGGCGGCCAGTTGCGCCAGTTCGGCGGGCTCGAAACGCTTCGACAACGCCTGGTCGATCCAGTCGGGCAAGTTCAAACGAATCCGCAGCGGCAGACTTTCGGGGTCGATCATCGCGACGTGTTCGAGCCACCTCGATTCGGCTTCCGACACGAACGGCTTGAGCGCCGAGCGCCCTGCGGTCTGCATCAGGCCGAGCAGCGCCATGCGGCGCGCCGGGCTGCCCGTGCCGCTTTCGGCCAGATGCGCGAACTCCATGCGCCGGCGCAGCACCGCGAAAACCGCCTCGGCGATCACGCCGCGCTCGCCATGTCCGAGCTTGGGGTGAGCACGGAAGAAGCGGCTCGTGGTGGCGTCGGCGGGACCGTTCAGTTTTAGGACTTCAGCCAGCAAAGTCTCAGTTTGTCCAATCAGAAAACCATGCAATCTCATGCGCCCTCTCCGGCGGTGTGACCGGCAAAGAGCCATTGCGGCTCCGGCGGCGTAAGCGTGACACGCAGACCGTCCAGAGCAAGGCGCCCTTCGACGAACCAGCGCACCGCGCGTGGATAAATAATGTGTTCTGTAGCCAGCACGCGCTCGGCAAGGATGGCCGGCGTGTCGCCGTTTTCGACGGGCACCGCCGACTGCATGACGATCGGCCCGTGATCCAATTGTGACGTGACAAAATGGACCGAGGCGCCGTGCAGCCGCACGCCGGCATCGAGCGCCTGCTGGTGCGTTTTCAGACCCGGAAAGCTCGGCAACAGCGACGGGTGCACATTCAGCATGCGCCCCGCGTAATGGTCGACGAAACCGGCCGTGAGCACGCGCATGAAGCCGGCCAATACCACCAGGTCTGGCGCGAAGCCGTCGATCTGGCGGGCGAGCGCGGCGTCGAAGCTGTCGCGCCCGGCAAACTGGCGGTGGTCGACGACCGCCGTGGCAATGCCGTGCGACGCCGCGAACGCAAGGCCCGCGGCATCTGGACGGTTGGCAATCACAGCGGCAATCTGCGCCGGCCAGCCTTCGTTCGAGCAGGCCCGAACGATCGCTTCCATGTTGCTTCCCCGTCCGGAAATCAGGATGACGAGTTTTTTCATCCGCGGATTTTATCATTCGAGGGCACGGAATCCGCGCTGCGCCGCCGTGCCGTGCGCCGAGCGTTTATAATCGTTTGTTTTGCGGCACCCCGCCCGCGCCCACTGCAACCCGCTATCGTGAGAGTCTTCCGCGGTCTTCCCAATGCCGAGAGCCGTGCGCCCTGCGCACTGACCATCGGCAACTTCGACGGTGTCCATCGCGGCCATCAGGCATTGCTCGCGCACGTGCGCGCAGCGGCCGACGCGCGCGGGCTGCCCGTCTGCGTGATGACCTTCGAGCCGCACCCGCGCGAGTTCTTCAATCTCGCCGGCGCGCCGCCGCGCATCGCCATGCTGCGCGACAAGCTGGAAGCGCTGCGTACCAACGGCGTGGATCGCGTGGTGGTCGAGCATTTCAACCACACGTTCGCCAGCCAGTCACCGGACACGTTCGTCGAGAACATCATCGTCAACGGGCTGCATGCGCGCTGGGTCATGATCGGCGACGACTTCCGCTATGGCGCGAAACGCGCGGGCGACTTCGCGTCGCTGCAGGCGGCCGGCGAACAGTACGAATTCGAAGTCGAGCAGATGGCCACGGTCGCCGATCCGTCGGGCGCGCGTATTTCGAGCTCCGGCGTGCGCGCCGCGCTCGTGGCGGGCGACCTCGACTCGGCGCGCGCCGCGCTGGGCCGCGACTATCTGATCAGCGGTCACGTCGTTCACGGCATGAAGCTCGGCCGCGACCTCGGTTTCCCCACGCTGAACCTGACCATCGCGCACAAGCGCCCGGCGCTGTCGGGCATTTTCGTCGTGCGCGTGCATGGCGTGGCGGACGAACCCCTGGCGGGCGTCGCGAGCCTCGGGCTGCGTCCCACGGTCGACGACTCCGGCCGCGTGCTGCTCGAAGTGCACCTGCTGGACTGGCACGGCGACGCTTATGGCAAACTCGTGCGCGTCGAATTTCTCAAGAAGCTGCGCGACGAGGAGAAATACGTCGACCTCGAAACGCTGACGGCTGCCATCAGAAACGACGTCGCCAACGCCCGCGCATGGTTTGCGGCCGCTGGCGCCGGCACGTCTGGCAGTCGTTCCACGGGCTTCGCGACTTCGGCTACGGACCGAATTAGGTAGCCGCCGCGGACCGAGCGCGCCAGATCGAGTCAGGCGCGGCATGGTCCGTCGCTGTGCGCATCGAAAGGCGTGCGTGAATCACGCGTCACACCTGCCGGGCGCGCCCCACGCCCTCGCGCATTACGCGCAACCCGCGCCCCGCTGCGCTTAGAAAGAATTCACCGCGATCTCACCATGAGCAACAAGAAAGCCGATTCGAAACCGCAGTCACGTTACCCGGTCAACCTGCTCGACACGCCGTTCCCCATGCGCGGCGACCTGCCCAAACGCGAGCCGCAATGGGTCAAGGAATGGCAGGAACACAAGATCTACGAGAAGATTCGCGCCGCTTCGAAAGGCCGCAAGAAGTTCATCCTGCACGACGGGCCGCCGTATGCGAACGGCGACATCCACCTCGGCCATGCGGTCAACAAGATCCTGAAGGACATGATCGTCAAGGCGCGCAACCTGGCGGGCTTCGACGCGGTCTATGTGCCCGGCTGGGATTGCCATGGCATGCCGATCGAAATCCAGATCGAAAAGCAGTTCGGCAAATCGCTGCCCGCCACGGAAGTCATGCAGAAGGCACGCGCCTACGCGACCGAACAGATCGAGAAGCAGAAGGTCGGCTTCCGCCGTCTGGGCGTGCTTGGCGACTGGGACAATCCGTACAAGACCATGAACTTCGTGAACGAAGCCGGCGAAATCCGCGCGCTCGCGAAGATCATGGAGAAAGGCTACGTGTTTCGTGGTCTGAAGCCGGTCAACTGGTGTTTCGATTGCGGCTCGGCGCTTGCCGAAGCGGAAGTCGAATACAAGGACAAGACCGATCCGACCATCGACGTGCTGTTCAGCTTCGCGGAACCGGACAGGACGGCGCAGGCGTTCGGCCTCGACAGGCTGCCGCGCAACGAAGGCGGCATCGTGATCTGGACCACGACGCCGTGGACCATCCCGGCCAACCAGGCGTTGAATCTGCACCCGGAAATCGTCTACGCGCTCGTCGATACGCCGCGCGGCCTGCTGATTCTCGCCGAGGAACGCGTTGAGGCGTGCCTCAAGCAGTACGGTCTGGACGGCACGGTAATCGCCACCACGCCGGGCGCAAAGCTCATCGAACTGCGCTTCAATCATCCGCTCGCGTCGGCGCATCCGTCGTACAAGCGCACGGCGCCGGTTTATCTCGGCGACTACGTGACGACCGAAACCGGCACGGGCGTCGTGCACTCGTCGCCGGCGTACGGTGTGGAAGACTTCGTGTCGTGCAAGGCGCATGGCATGTCGGACTCCGACATCATCAACCCGGTGATGGGCGACGGCCGTTACATCGAATCGCTCGCGCTATTCGGCGGGCTGTCGATCTGGGCGGCCAATCCGCAGATCGTCGAGGCATTGCAGAACGCCGGCACGCTGATGCGCACCGAGAAGTACACGCACAGCTACATGCACTGCTGGCGTCACAAGACACCGATCATCTACCGCGCCACCTCGCAGTGGTTCGCCGGCATGGACGTGACGCCGAAGGACACCGACAAGACGCTGCGCGAAACCGCGCTCGAAGGCATCGAGAACACGGCGTTTTATCCGTCGTGGGGCAAGCAGCGTCTGTTCAGCATGATCGCGAATCGCCCGGACTGGACGCTGTCGCGCCAGCGCCAATGGGGCGTGCCGATGGCATTCTTCGTCCACAAGGAAACGGGCGAGCTGCACCCGCGCACGCTGGAGTTGCTCGAAGAGGTCGCGCAGCGGGTCGAGAAGGCCGGCATCGAGGCATGGCAGTCGCTCGATCCGCGTGAACTGCTCGGCGACGACGCCAACCTGTACGAAAAGAATCGCGACACGCTGGACGTCTGGTTCGATTCAGGCACGACGCACTGGCACGTGCTGCGCGGCTCGCACAAGGACGAACTGCAATTCCCGGCCGACCTGTACCTCGAAGGCTCGGACCAGCATCGCGGCTGGTTCCACTCGTCGCTGCTGACGGCTTCCATGCTCGACGGCCGTCCGCCGTACAACGCGCTGCTCACGCACGGCTTCACCGTGGACGGCGAAGGCCGCAAGATGAGCAAGTCGCTCGGCAACGGGATCGACCCGCATGAAGTGGCCAACCGCCTTGGCGCGGAGATCATCCGCCTGTGGATCGCATCGACCGACTACTCGGGCGAACTCGCCATCTCGGAAGAAATCCTGAAGCGCGTGACGGAAGGCTACCGCCGTATCCGCAACACGCTGCGCTTCCTGCTCGCGAATCTGTCCGACTTCGAGTTCGACCAGCACGCGCGCCCGGTCGAGGACTGGATGGAGATCGACCGCTATGCGGTCGCGCTGTCGGCGAATCTGCAGAACGACATCCTCTCGCACTACGACAAATACGAGTTCCACCCGGTCGTCGCCAAACTGCAGACGTTCTGCTCGGAAGACCTGGGCGGCTTTTATCTCGACGTGCTGAAGGACCGCCTGTACACCACGGCGGCAGATTCCGTCGCGCGCCGTTCGGCGCAAACCGCGCTGTATCACATCGCAAACGGCCTGCTGCGCGTGATGGCGCCGTTCCTCTCGTTCACCGCGGAGGAAGCGTGGAAGGTGTTCCATCCGAATAGCGACACGATCTTTACCGAGACGTATCACGCGTATCCGCAAGTGGCGGACGCGGGCAAGCTGCTGGACAAGTGGACGCTGCTGCGCGCCGTGCGCAGCGACGTCACGAAGGCGCTGGAAGAAGCGCGCGTGGCGAATCTGATCGGTTCGTCGCTGCAGGCGGAAGTCGAAATCCGCGCGAGCGGCGTGCGTTACGACGTTCTGGCGAGCCTTGGCAACGACCTCAAGTTCGTGCTGATCACGTCCGCGGCAACGGTGGTAAGGGTCGATAGCGAGGCGGAAGAAGGTGTCGAAGTGATCGCGTCGAAGTATCTGAAATGCGAGCGCTGCTGGCACTACCAGGCGGACGTCGGCACGAATCCGGAACATCCCACGCTGTGTGGCCGCTGCTTCAGTAATCTGTTTGGCAACGGTGAAACAAGGAGCGCGGCATAATGGCAAGGTCCATGTCGAAGACATCGTCGGCAGCAGGCGGTTCGCTGGCGCCCTGGCTGGGCGTGGCGCTGATCGTCATCCTGTTCGATCAGCTGACGAAAATCGCGGTTCAGAAGGTGTTTGCGTATGGCGTTGCGCACGAGGTCGCGCCGTTCTTCAATCTGATTCTCGTGTACAACCGCGGCGCGGCGTTCAGCTTTCTCGCCATGGCCGGCGGCTGGCAACGCTGGGCGTTCACCGCGCTCGGCGTGGTTGCGGCGCTCGTCATCTGCTATCTGCTCAAGCGCCACGGTGGACAGAAAATGTTCTGCACGGCGCTCTCGCTGATTCTTGGCGGCGCGCTCGGCAATGTGATCGATCGGCTCGCATACGGTCACGTGATCGACTTTCTCGATTTCCACGTGCGTACCTGGCACTGGCCGGCGTTCAATCTCGCCGACAGCGCGATCACCGTCGGCGCGATCCTGCTCGTACTCGACGAGTTGCGGCGCGTACGCGGCTCGAAGTAACGGCGCGCCCGTCTGGCCCGGCATTGAGCTGGCCTGATGCATGAGAACCCCGAACGCACATCGCAGGTTCTCGTGCGCGATTCGACGGCACCGCGGTGGCGCGATGCTGCCGCCCGCCACCACGCTTTTGTCGGAGGCTTTCGTTGGCAACCGCAGAACTCGCAGGGAAACATCTCGTCCTCGGCATGACCGGCGGGATCGCCTGCTACAAGATCGCCGAACTCACGCGTCTGCTCACTAAAGCAGGCGCCACCGTGCAGGTCGTGATGACCGAAGCGGCCACGCAGTTCATCACACCCGTCACGATGCAGGCGCTGTCGGGCCGTCCTGTGTACACGAGCCAATGGGACGGACGGGTGCCGAACAACATGGCGCACATCGACCTGTCGCGTGAAGCCGACGCGATTGTCGTCGCGCCCGCCTCCACCGACTTCCTCGCCAAACTCGCGCACGGCATGGCGGACGATTTGCTGTCCACGTTATGCGTCGCGCGTGATTGCCCGTTGCTCGTCGTCCCGGCAATGAACCGCCAGATGTGGCAAAACCCGGCGACCCAGCGCAATGTCGCGCAGGTGCGCGCGGACGGCATCGAAGTGCTCGGTCCTGATTCGGGCCCGCAAGCGTGCGGCGAAATCGGCGACGGCCGCATGCTCGAGGCCGCCGCGACCTACGAGGCGATCGCGTCATTCTTCGCGCCGAAAATCCTCGCCGGCAAGCGTGTCCTGCTGACGGCCGGTCCGACTTTCGAACCGCTCGACCCGGTGCGCGGCATCACCAATCGCTCGAGCGGCAAGATGGGCTTTGCACTGGCGCGCGCGGCGCAGCAGGCCGGCGCGGAAGTGCATCTGGTCGCGGGCCCCGTGGCTCTGGAAACGCCGTGGGGCGTATTTCGCGAAGACGTGCAAACGGCGCAGCAGATGCACGACACGGTCATGCGCGCGGTCGCCGACGCCGATATTTTCATCGGCGTGGCCGCTGTCGCCGACTGGCGCGTCGATCACGCGAGCGAGCACAAAATCAAGAAGAGCGCCGATCGTGCGCTGCCGACTTTCACATTCGTCGAGAATCCAGACATTCTGGCATCGGTCGCGAAGCTGGCGCATCCGCCCTTCGCGGTCGGTTTCGCGGCCGAAAGCGGCGACCTCGAACTGCATGGCGAGGACAAGCGCGCGCGCAAGAACGTACCCCTTCTGATTGGCAATCTCGGTCCGCTGACCTTCGGTCTCGACGACAACGAAGTGATTCTTTTCGAAGCATCAGGTGCCACGAAACTGCCGCGCGCGGACAAGCAGACGCTCGCACGCTCGCTGATCGCGGAAATCGCTAAACGTCTGCCTGATACAAGTCTGATTCGCTAGGCACGGCAGCGCGTTCGCGCTGTGACGCAGGCGAGCGTGCTGGCAAATGGAATCATCTGGAGACGATCTGTCATGACGCTACTGTCCGTTCTCGATCAAACGCCCGTCATTTCCGGGCACTCGGTGGCGGACGCGCTTGCCGCCACGATCGAACTTGCGCAACTCGCCGACGATCTCGGCTACACGCGTTACTGGTGTGCCGAGCATCACGGTCTGCGCGGCGTGTCGAACCCTTGCCCTGAAGTGCTGCTGGCGCGCCTCGGCAGCGTGACGAAGCGCATTCGGCTCGGCTCCGGCGGCGTGATGCTGCCGTATTACAGCCCGTTCAAAGTGGCCGAGCAATTCATGATGCTCGAGGCGCTGTTTCCGAACCGAATCGATCTCGGCGTGGGGCGCGCACCCGGCGGCGATATGCGCACCGCGCAAGCAGTCGCGGCGGGCGACTACAACCGTGGCGACATCTTCCCGCAGCAGGTGGCCGATCTGCTCGGTCTGATGCACAACACGCTGCCCGACGATCACGTTGCGAAAGGCGTGCTGCTCCAGCCTCAAGTCGCGACACGTCCGCAGTTATGGATGCTCGGATCGAGCGAGTTCGGCGGTTTGCTGGCTGCGCAATTGGGCATCCGTTTCGCGTTTGCGCACTTCATCAATGCGCATTTTGGGCATCAGGTCGCGCACGCGTACCGCGACCGCTTCAAGCCCAGTCTGGAAGCGCAGCAACCTTATCTGGCGGCCGCCGTGTTCGTGATCTGCGCGGACACGCAGGAGGAAGCGTCCAACCTCGAAAAGGCCGTCGACCTTCGTCGCGTGCAAATGGCGTACGGCCTGAACGAGTTGATTCCGTCTGTCGAGGAGGGCGTCGCGCAGGAGTATGGCGAACGCGAACGTCTCGTGATCGACCGCGAAAAACCGCGCAGCATTATCGGCACGCCGGAGGTGGTGACCGAGCGCCTCCACGCGCTGCAGGAACGATTCCAGGCCGACGAACTGATCGTGCTGACCGTAGCGGGCAGTTACCAGGCCCGCTTGCGCTCTTATGAACTTCTCGCCGACGCGTTCCAGTTGGAACGCGCGGCTTCCACTTCCTGAACTGTCCACCTGCATGAAACTCGACCTGAAGATTCTCGACGCGCGCATGCGCGACCAGCTTCCCGCCTACGCCACGACGGGTAGCGCCGGACTCGATCTGCGCGCATGTCTCGACGAACCGCTGACGTTAAAACCCGGCGAAACCGCGCTGGTGCCCACCGGCCTCGCGATCCATGTCGGCGATCCTGGCTATGCGGCGCTGATTCTGCCGCGCTCGGGTCTGGGCCACAAACACGGGATCGTGCTGGGCAATCTCGTCGGGTTGATCGATTCGGATTACCAGGGCCAGCTCATGATCTCGACGTGGAACCGCGGCGAGACCACGTTCGTATTGAACCCGATGGAACGCCTCGCGCAACTGGTCATCGTGCCGGTCGTGCAAGCAGAGTTCAATATCGTCGACGACTTCGACACCAGCGCCCGCGGGGCCGGCGGTTTCGGCAGCACAGGCAAGCACTGAGCTTTTCGCTGCATCAGCAACGGTGCACAAAAAAACGGCGCGGGGTATAAGCCCCGCGCCGTTTTTGTCTTCGGCAACCTGCTGGCCGTGACGCTGCTAGTTACTCGACTTCGACCGCTTCCGGATTCGGATTGCGCGGCGGCGCCGAGTTTTCGTCGAACGTCAGCTGGACCTTGTCTTCCGCATCCACGTCCACCGTTACACGACCGCCGTTCATCAGCTTGCCGAACAGCAGTTCGTCGGCCAGCGCACGACGGATCGTGTCCTGGATCAGACGCTGCATTGGCCGCGCGCCCATCAGCGGATCGAAACCGTGCTTCGCGAGATGCTTGCGCAGCGCGTCGGTGAAGAGTGCATCGACCTTCTTCTCATGCAACTGATCTTCCAGCTGCATCAGGAACTTGTCGACCACGCGCATGATGATTTCTTCATCGAGCGAGCGGAAGCTGATCACCGCGTCCAGACGGTTGCGGAACTCCGGCGTGAACATGCGCTTGATGTCGACCATCTCGTCGCCGGTCTCCCGACGATTCGTGAAGCCGATCACCGACTTGCCCATCGCCTCAGCGCCCGCGTTCGTCGTCATGATGATGATGACGTTGCGGAAATCCGCCTTGCGGCCGTTGTTATCCGTCAGCGTGCCGTGATCCATGACCTGCAGCAGCACGTTGTAGATGTCCGGATGCGCCTTCTCGATTTCGTCGAGCAACAGCACGCAGTGCGGCTTCTTCGTGACAGCTTCGGTCAGCAAACCGCCCTGGTCGAAACCCACGTAGCCCGGCGGCGCGCCGATCAACCGGCTCACCGCGTGACGCTCCATGTATTCCGACATGTCGAAGCGGATCAGCTCGATACCCAGCGTGAACGCCAGTTGCTTCGCCACTTCGGTCTTGCCGACGCCCGTCGGGCCGGAGAACAGGAATGCGCCAATCGGCTTGTCCAGCTTGCCGAGGCCCGCACGCGCCATCTTGATCGACGCCGACAGCGCATCGATGGCCGGGTCTTGCCCGAACACCACGCTCTTCAGATCGCGATCCAGCGTTTGCAGCTTGCTGCGATCGTCTTGCGACACGCTTTGAGCTGGGACGCGCGCGATTTTCGAGATGATTTCCTCGATTTCGTTCTTGCCGATGGTCTTCTTCTGCTTCGACTTCGGCAGGATCCGTTGTGCCGCGCCCGCTTCGTCAATCACGTCGATCGCCTTGTCCGGCAGATGACGATCGGTGATGAAGCGTGCGGACAACTCAGCCGCCGCCGACAGCGCGCCCGACGAGTACTTCACGCCGTGGTGCTCTTCGAAACGCGACTTCAGGCCGCGCAGAATCGCCACTGTCTGCTCGACGCTCGGCTCGGTCACGTCGACCTTCTGGAAACGGCGCGACAATGCCGCGTCTTTTTCGAAGATGCCGCGGTATTCCGTGAACGTGGTCGCGCCGATACACTTGAGCGTGCCCGACGACAAAGCCGGCTTCAGCAGATTCGACGCGTCCAGCGTACCGCCCGATGCGGCGCCCGCGCCAATCAGCGTATGAATTTCGTCGATGAACAGAATGGCGTGCGGACGCTCCTTCAACTCCTTCAGGACCGTTTTCAGACGCTGTTCGAAATCACCGCGATACTTGGTGCCGGCGAGCAGCGCGCCCATGTCGAGCGAATACACCTGCGCATCCGCCAGAATGTCCGGCACTTCGCCGCGCGTGATCCGCCACGCCAGCCCTTCAGCGATCGCCGTTTTGCCGACGCCCGCCTCACCCACCAGCAGCGGGTTGTTCTTGCGGCGACGGCACAGCACCTGGACCACGCGTTCGACTTCCGACTCGCGCCCGATCAACGGGTCGATGCGGCCGTCTTTCGCCATCTGGTTCAGATTCTGCGTGAACTGCGCGAGCGGCGTTTCCTTCTGCGCAGCGGCTTCGTCCGACTCGGCATTCGAATCGCTCGCTTTCGCGGCGTCCGTGCTGCTCGTCTTGGCGATGCCGTGCGAGATGAAATTGACCACGTCCAGACGCGTCACGCCCTGCTGTTGCAGGTAGTACACCGCGTGCGAATCCTTTTCGCCGAAGATCGCGACCAGCACATTCGCGCCTGTCACTTCCTTCTTGCCATTCGAGGTGGACTGCACATGCATGATGGCGCGCTGGATCACACGCTGGAAACCCAGCGTGGGCTGCGTGTCGACGTCATCCGTGCCAGGCACGGTTGGCGTGTTGTCATGAATGAAGTTGCGCAGGTTCTGGCGCAGATCCTCGATATTGGCCGCGCATGCACGCAACACCTCGGCCGCCGTTGGGTTGTCCAACAGCGCCAGCAAAAGGTGCTCGACCGTTATGAACTCGTGCCGCGCCTGGCGTGCTTCCATGAACGCCATGTGCAGGCTGACTTCCAGTTCCTGGGCAATCATGCTTCCTCCATCACACACTGCAGCGGATGCCCGGCCTGCCGTGCGTGGGTAACGACTTGCTCGACTTTGGTCGACGCGATGTCCCGCGTATAGACCCCACAAACTCCCCTGCCCTCGCGATGCACCTTCAACATAACCTGTGTTGCGGTTTCACGATCTTTATTGAAATACTCCTGCACGATCATCACGACAAATTCCATTGGCGTGAAGTCGTCATTCAGCAGCACCACCTTGTACATGGATGGCGGCTTGAGTTTTTTCTCCTGCCGCTCCAGTACGGTGCCGTCCTGCTTGTCCGGGATAATCGCCATACACCCATTCTAAACATCTAGGACAGGCCCGCAATCCTGTCAAAACCCGGCAAACCAGCCGGTGAGCCCGTTGGCGACCGCCAGATGGGGTGCTTTCCCCAACGCGTGCGCCCTTCGACGAGCCGATTGCGGAGCCGGCCCCTATCCATTTCTGCTTGCGGCCGTGTTGCACCGCAGTCGGATCGAGTATCGCATAACCTGCCGGAGCTAGCTGACAGCGCTGGCCGGACCAGCCGGCACCATCGAACCGCTGAATAGCATGTGAGTCGATTATGCGTCTTTTCAAGACGCGCCGCTTGCGCCACCGCACACAAGAAAAGCGGTAAAAACCCTGGAAACCGCCTGTTTGCAGCGCCACAACGGCGTCTCAAAATTTTCTTGACAGTCGAATAAAGAGCACCAACAATCAAGCTGGCACTTTTTTCACTGAGCCATAATTCGAAAAAATGCCGATGGTGAGCTTGTGAGGAGGGGGCGGCTGCAGCGCGCGGTCGTCGAGCTTTTCGAGGGCTCGTGGTAGTGATATGAGTTACAGGGGAAGTTGGAATGGCAACTGGTACGGTCAAATGGTTCAATGACGCAAAAGGTTTCGGCTTCATCACGCCGGATGAAGGTGGCGAAGATCTGTTTGCCCACTTCTCGGCCATCCAGATGAATGGGTTCAAGACCCTGAAGGAAGGCCAGAAGGTGACCTTCGAGGTCGTGCAAGGCCCGAAAGGTAAGCAGGCATCGAACATCCAGGCACCGGCCTGATTCAGTTCGATCCCGTCCTTTTGAAACCCGGCTTTTTGCCGGGTTTCTTTTTTGGTGCGACGCTCTAATGAGATCGACGCAGCCAGATGTCTCAATTATCGGGTTGACGGGCCCGACTGCGCGGTGCTATTCGCCGACATCGCGCGTTGCACCTGGAGACTGCGTGCGACATCGCCTTCGTATGTCGCGATTCCCTGATGGCTCAGATTCGAGCGGGCGTCGACAACCGGCGTAATCCCGATGCTTGCGATCAGCCTGCAGAACCAGTAGTCCTCCGACAGGTACATGTTCGTTTCGTGGTCGATTCCGGTATCGAAAAACGCGTAGACGAAATTTGCGACTTCGGCCGCATCGAGATCCGGCCGGCCGACGAACGACGCCCGGCAGTGCAACTCCGGATATTCCGCGATCAACGCCGTGAATACCTCGCGTCGAATCAGCATGAAACCGGTTGGCGCGTAGAGCGCTTCGAGGAAACCGTCCGCGTCCTCTTCGAGCTGGGCCGAGCGAACGACGGCCGGATAAGACGCATACCGTGCCCGGAAGTCCGCCTTGGTCGAGCCCGCCGGCAGCGGGTGCGCGAGCCCTCGAACGGGCCAGCCGTCGTTTTTCAACGGATAAACGCCTGCGGCCACCGGACGGTTCGCCTGCAGCAGCCGCACGACATCCGCACCCTTGAAGCCAATATCGCTATCGATCCACATCAGATGCGTGCAGCGTTCGTCCGCGAGAAACTCGGCGACCATCGTGTTGCGGGCGCGCGTCACGAGACTGTCGAAACTGTTGAAGTTGACGCGTATGCCGAAGCCGTATTCGGATGCCACGTCGTGCAAATCAAGAAGGCCCAGCGCGTAGCCCGTCGTTACGACCGCGCCATAGCTGGGTGTCGCGACGTACACGTTCGCGGCAATAGATTTGTTGTCCATATTGTTCGTTATTTGAGTTCTGGTTTGCCTGATCGGCGAGACGCCGCGCTGCTTGCTGCACCGCATTGCCTCGCGCGATGCGAGTCCATACTCGCGTCGGCTAACTTACCCCAGTCCGCGGCCCGACGGGCATCTCAATAACAGCCACGCGGCCCCGCGTACCGGCGAGGACACCGCACGCGACTCAAAAAACAAACAACCCCGGCGCCGCGAGGCGGCCGGGGTTGTGAACACATGCCTGATAAAAGCCGCGCTGCTCGCCTACATGTTCTCGATCATCACCTGACCGAAGCCTGAGCACGAGACCTGCGTGGCCCCTTCCATCAGACGCGCGAAGTCATAGGTGACACGCTTCTGCAAAATAGATTTTTCCATCGACTCGATGATCCGATCCGCCGCCTCGGTCCAGCCCATATGGCGCAGCATCATTTCAGCCGACAGAATTTCCGAGCCCGGATTCACATAGTCCTTGCCGGCATATTTCGGCGCGGTGCCATGCGTGGCCTCGAACATCGCGACCGAGTCAGACAGGTTCGCCCCCGGCGCGATGCCGATGCCGCCCACCTGCGCGGCCAGCGCGTCGGACACATAGTCGCCGTTCAGGTTCAGCGTGGCGATCACGTCGTATTCGGCGGGACGCAGAAGGATCTGCTGCAGGAACGCGTCGGCGATCACATCTTTCAGCACGACGTCGCCACCGGTCTTCGGATTCTTGATCTTCATCCACGGACCGCCGTCGATCAGTTCCGCGCTGAATTCCTTCTGCGCCAACCCATAACCGTAGTCGCGGAATGCGCCTTCGGTGTACTTCATGATGTTGCCCTTGTGCACCAGCGTGACCGAGCGGCGATCGTTGTCGATCGCATACTGGATGGCCTTGCGCACGAGACGCTCCGTACCCTCGCGCGACACCGGCTTGATGCCGATCCCCGACGTCTCCGGAAAACGGATTTTTTTCACGCCCATCTCTTCGCGCAGGAACTGGATGACCTTCTTCGCCTGCTCGGATTCCGCCGGCCATTCGATGCCCGCATAGATGTCCTCCGAATTTTCGCGGAAGATCACCATGTTGGTCTTCTCCGGCTCACGCACCGGCGAAGGCACGCCCTTGAAATACTGCACGGGCCGCAAACACACATAGAGGTCGAGCTCCTGGCGCAGCGCGACATTCAGCGAGCGGATTCCGCCACCCACTGGCGTGGTGAGCGGACCCTTGATCGACACCACGTATTCCTTGAGGACCTGCAACGTTTCGTCCGGCAGCCACACGTCCGGACCGTACACCCTGGTGGACTTTTCGCCTGCGTAGATTTCCATCCAATGGATTTTCTTCTTGCCGCCGTACGCTTTTTCCACGGCGGCATCCACGACCCTGATCATCACTGGCGTAATGTCGATACCGGTGCCGTCGCCTTCAATGTACGGAATGATCGGCTGGTCGGACACGTTGAGCGAGAAATCCTCGTTGACGGTGATCTTGTCACCTTCGGTCGGAACCTTGATGTGCTGATACGGCATGATCGGACTCCAGTGGAACCTACGTGCTGAATGCTGATGGGAGACTGCGAAAATGGACGATCCTCGCTATGCGTCGTGCCGGCTGCACGCAAGCGACATGGCCGCTATTCTAGCCCACGCGTTTTGGCTACACAGGCCAGGCCGGCTCGGGGTTTTCCAATATGGACCGACCGCCGGCGCCTGAACGCATCGTCTTATGTCTTATAGAAGACAGAGGTTCGCCGGCCCCGCACTATGCTTTATCATCCCGCCATTCGATCCCTGCAACGCCTGGCTATTCATCGCGGTGCCGGCCAATCGCGCAACGGCGTGCAAGCGCTGACGCGCGCATGGGCACATGGGCGCCGCACGAACTTCTCCGACTTTCTTTTATGCGCCTCCTCGCCCTGAACAAGCCGTTCGGCACCATCTGCCAGTTTTCGCCGCACGAAACGCGCGCGTCGCTTGCGGACTGGGTCAAGGTGCCGGGCGTCTATCCCGCGGGGCGGCTCGATTCGGATAGCGAAGGGCTGCTGCTGCTCACCGACGACGGCGCGCTGCAGGCCCGCATCGCCGAGCCGCGTCACAAGCTCGTCAAACGATATTGGGCACAGGTGGAAGGCGCAGTCGATGAAGCCGCGCTAAAGACGCTCGCGCGCGGCGTCGATCTGGGCGACTACGTGACGCGGCCCTGTCGGGCAAACTACGTCGAGCCGAACGACGCGCTGTGGGCGCGCACGCCACCCATCCGTTTTCGCGCGGCGATACCCACCACCTGGATCGAGTTGTCGATCACGGAAGGCAAGAATCGCCAGGTGCGCCGCATGACAGCCGCAGTCGGTTTTCCTACCTTGCGACTCGTTCGCGTAGGCATTGGCGCACTCGATATTTTTTCGCTCGGATTGCAGCCCGGCGACACCGTGGCGTTGCCGGCAAAAGCGCCGTGGGAAGGTGTCGCATGACATAAACCGCATGACAGGTACGCGTGAAATGCTCGTAACGGTCATGGCCGCCCGGCACTCAGTGCGCGTCCCCTATGCTGACGACGATCGCTAAGCCGTTGTATCCGCGAACAAAAACTACGTGAATGTCCGGTGCAAACCGCGAAACGTCGGCGCGTGGAAAAGCGCTTGGAGTGTGCGCTTCAAATGATTCGCGACCGCACGAATTTTCCACAAAAATCTCGTCAACCGCTGTGCAAGCTCACGCGTTATTCGACGCAGATGCCGCCCGAAGCTATCCGGCATTCAGCCTTAAGGGCCTATGTGCGAGCCGCTCTTGCGGCAAGTGCAAAGAGTCCGAGCGCTAAAGCAGACGTGTCGAAAATTGTTCGATGCGGCTGTCAACCGAAAGGTGGATGGCACGTTTACCGACATGACTCTACATATAGCCGGGTCATTGGGTTAATTTACTAAAGCTGAGGATTCACAAAATGAACAAACTGATCGCCGCTCTGGTCGCTGGTCTCTTCGCAACGGCAGCATTCGCACAAGCTTCGGCACCGGCAGCAGCTTCGGCAGCTCCGGCAGCAGCAGCTTCGTCGGCTAAGAAGACCACGAAGCACGCTCACAAGAAGGCGCACAAGAAGGCAGCAGCAGCTGCTGCAGCTTCGGCAGCGTCGGAGTAAGTTTGTTGTAAAAACGCAGTCAAGAATTAGCTTCATTGCCGTTCTTACGGCGTTGAAAGGCAGATCACCGAAAGGCGATCTGCCTTTTTGTTTTTGACGTGCTCGCGTAACATTCGCGGGTTAATTTCCATAAGGGAGTCACGCCGTGCGATTTTCCATGCGCTCGTTGATTGCGCGTTTCGCTGTTGCCGTTGCGGTGCCGCTTGCCGTGTTGTCTACCGCTGCGTCGTTCGTTGCGGTGACGCCTGCCCACGCGCAGCAGATGCCGCCGGGTGCGAAGCAGCCCAGCGAATTTCCGCGCGCGAAGTTGACCGCAGGCATGTTCGTGATCGACGCAGCTGTCGCCGCCAACGACGCGGACCGTGAACAAGGCTTGATGTATCGCACGAATCTCGCGCCGAACGAGGGCATGCTGTTCGTCTTCAACGAAACTGCTGTGCATTGTTTCTGGATGAAGAACACGTTGATTCCACTGTCCATCGCGTTCATGCGCGCGGACGGCACCATCACCGACATCGACGAGATGCAGGCCGAAACCACCAACAATCACTGCCCGCGCAACAATGGCGTGTATGCGCTGGAAATGAGCAAGGACTGGTTCACGTCGAAGGGCATCAAGCCGGGAATGAAAATTCAAGGCTTGCCGGCCGCGCAATAGTTGTCATAGCGTCAAGCGCCGCATCCCCACGGCGAGCGGGCGGCAGAGGCCGCCGCTTGCACAAAAGCTGGTGTTTTTTCTCGAGGCACCGGCTTTTTTTATGGCCGGGCGTCCTCACATCGTAGCGATTCATCCGGATCGCCACGACTCATCCGCTGCCGGCCGCCACCAGCAAGCGTCCGGCGAGATTCCTGCAAAAGGTGGGCCGACGCGCTATCCTAGTCATCTTAGTAAAGCAGCACCCAGGCTCCCCGGGCAGCACAGACTGCCGCCCGGCAAGCGTTTCAGGCGCGCCATTCCAAGGAGGTTCACGTGCCCCGCAAGACTCCCATCGAGCGCTACCGGAATATCGGCATCAGCGCTCACATCGATGCCGGCAAAACCACCACCACTGAACGCATCCTGTTCTACACAGGCGTGACCCACAAGATCGGCGAGGTTCACGACGGTGCGGCGACGATGGACTGGATGGAACAGGAGCAGGAGCGCGGCATCACCATCACGTCGGCGGCTACCACCGCTTTCTGGAAGGGCATGGCCGGCAATTATCCCGAACACCGCATCAATATCATCGACACGCCGGGGCACGTCGACTTCACGATCGAAGTCGAGCGCTCCATGCGCGTGCTCGACGGCGCATGCATGGTGTATGACTCGGTCGGCGGCGTGCAGCCGCAGTCGGAAACCGTGTGGCGTCAGGCGAACAAGTACAAGGTGCCGCGCATTGCGTTCGTCAACAAGATGGACCGCGTGGGCGCCGACTTTTTCCGCGTACAGCGTCAGATCGGCGACCGTCTGAAGGGCGTGGCGGTGCCGATCCAGATTCCGATCGGCGCGGAAGAGCATTTCCAGGGCGTGGTCGATCTGGTGAAGATGAAGGCGATCTTCTGGGACGAAGAGAATCAGGGCATCAAGTTCGAGTATCGCGACATTCCACCGGAACTGGCGGCCACCGCGAAGGAGTGGCACGACAAGATGGTCGAGGCCGCGGCCGAAGCGAATGAAGAGCTGCTCGACAAATACCTGGGCGGCGAAACGCTGAGCGAAGAGGAAATCAAGCAGGCGCTTCGCTCGCGCTGCATTGCCAACGAAATCGTGCCGATGCTGTGCGGCAGCGCGTTCAAGAACAAGGGCGTGCAGGCCATGCTCGACGCGGTGATCGACTATCTGCCCTCGCCCGTCGACGTGCCCGCTATCACCGGTCACGACGAACACGACAAGGAAATCGAGCGTCATCCGACCGACACCGATCCGTTCTCGGCGCTCGCGTTCAAGATCATGACCGACCCGTTCGTCGGCCAGCTGATTTTCTTCCGCGTCTATTCGGGCGTGGTGAACTCGGGCGATACGGTCTACAACGCGATCAAGGAAAAGAAAGAACGCCTTGGCCGGATCCTGCAGATGCACGCGAACGAGCGCAAGGAAATCAAGGAAGTCTACGCAGGGGACATCGCCGCGGCAGTCGGCCTGAAAGAAGCGACCACGGGCGACACGCTGTGCGATCCGAACAACGTGATCATCCTTGAAAAGATGATTTTCCCGGAGCCGGTGATTTCGCAGGCCGTCGAACCCAAGACCAAGGTCGACCAGGAAAAAATGGGCATTGCGCTGAACCGCCTTGCGCAGGAAGACCCGTCGTTCCGCGTGCAAACCGACGAAGAATCCGGCCAGACGATCATCTCCGGGATGGGCGAACTGCACCTGGAAATTCTGGTCGACCGGATGAAGCGCGAGTTCGGCGTGGAGGCGACCGTCGGCAAGCCGCAGGTGGCCTATCGCGAAACGGTGCGCAACAAGGTCGAAGACGTGGAAGGCAAGTTCGTCAAGCAGTCGGGCGGCCGCGGTCAGTATGGTCACGCCGTGATTACGCTGGAGCCGGCTGCGCAGGGCAAAGGCTACGAATTCGTCGACGCGATCAAGGGCGGCGTGATTCCGCGCGAATACATTCCGGCGGTGGACAAAGGCATTCAGGAAACACTGAAGGCCGGCGTGCTTGCGGGTTATCCGGTGGTCGACGTAAAAGTCACGCTGACGTTTGGCTCGTATCACGACGTGGACTCGAACGAAAACGCGTTCCGCATGGCCGGCTCGATGGCGTTCAAGGACGCCATGCGCAAAGCGCGACCGGTGTTGCTCGAACCCATGATGGCGGTCGAAGTGGAAACGCCGGAAGACTTCATGGGCAACGTGATGGGCGATCTGTCGAGCCGTCGCGGCCTGGTGCAGGGCATGGAAGACATCGCCGGCGGCGGCGGCAAGCTGGTGCGCGCCGAAGTGCCGCTCGCGGAAATGTTCGGTTATTCCACGTCGTTGCGCTCGGCCACGCAAGGTCGCGCCACGTACACGATGGAATTCAAGCATTACGCCGAGACGCCGAACAACGTCGCGGAAGCGGTGATCAACGCGAAGCAGAAGTAAGCGCTTGAAGTAAGCGTCGGCTGCCATGGCGGTCAGTTCGTCCCGCCATGAAGCTTTCGCCCAGAAGCCCGTCCCTTCACACGGACGGGCTTTTTTCGTTTCCGCCGCGATGCATGACAGCGCGCTACCCACGCGTTTTCTAACGTGCAAGAATGCAGGCAGGCGCCCGAGGCCCATTCGGTCGCCATGCGACGTACAGTGCAACACAACCTGCGGGCGAGGAGACGCACCATGAGCCAGGAGCACGAACATCCGCATTATCACGACGAAAAGCCATCCGAACCGGTGGATTGGCGCGAGCACGGCGTGAAGGTCATCAAGGGCGATCAGCTCGACGGCAACACCGCACAAACGCCCGGCATGAACCGGGCGGCGGCGATCAATGCGGCCCGCGTTGGCGCGCAGAAACTCTGGGCCGGCACCGTGACGATCCATCCCAATGCGAAGACCGGCGCCCATCATCACGGCGCGCTGGAAAGCGTGATCTACGTGGTGCGCGGTCAGGCTCGCATGCGCTGGGGCGAGCATCTGGAATTTACTGCAGAGGCCGGTCCGGGCGACTTCATCTTCGTGCCGCCGTATGTGCCGCATCAGGAGATCAACGCAAGCACGGACGACCCGCTCGAATGCGTGCTCGTGCGCAGCGACAACGAAGCGGTCGTCGTCAATCTGAACATCGACGCGGTCGAACAACCCGAAACCGTGTTCTGGGTCGATCCCATTCACAAGCATCCACACGATCACTGAGCCATCCGCGAACACTTCCGCCGTCACGCGTCATGGTAATTTGGCCTCGCTTCGCACACTGCGATCGGTAAGGATTCCGCCGCGCGTCGACAAGGTTTCTGCTGCTGGAACGCCGCATCTGGCAGTGTCGTCGGCGACCGCTTGCTACGGCCGCCGCCCAGCTTGGCGCTGAACGTTGTGACGACGAGACGCGCTGGCCCTTTATCCGCCAATCGGCAGCCCGCTGCCGGTTCAGGCGCTCACCAATCCATGAGCAATCGCTTACACTGAAAAGCCCAGGCATCATTGCAACCCGCCGTTGCACCCACGTCGCGGTGTCACGCGTCGACGCAACGGCTCGTCAGAACCGGCAACAGAAACGGACTGGACTCTCCATCGATGAAGACACCCGCGGACCGCTTTCCCGAACTCGACCTGGCCCGCAGCACCGCTGACGCCTACGGCAACCATGCCCTCGACGAATTCCTCGCCGGCCGCATCTCGCGCCGCGATCTGCTGCGCTATGCGAGCGTGATCGGTTTGTCGCTGATCGGCGGCGGCGTGCTGAATGCGCCACGAGCACGGGCTCAGGCAGGCGCATCCGGTCAGACCATTCGCGTCGCGCATCTCACACCGCTTGGCGCCGTCGATCCGCTCACCGTGACGGACGCCGCCAGTCTTGCGCTGCTGAACCAGACCGGCGAATTCCTGATCGACGACGACAGTGAAAAGCTCACGCTGAAACCGGCGCTCGCGCTGTCATGGAAGCCGAACGACAAAGGCGACGTGTGGACGTTCAAGCTGCGGCCGAATGTCAAATTTCACGATGGCCAGACGTTCACCGCGAAGGACGTCGTCGCCACGTTCGACCGCCTGGCCGATCCGGCGAGCGGCTCGGCGGCGCTCTCCGTACTCAAGGGTGTGCTGTCCAAAGGCGGCGCGAAGTTCGTCGACGAGCACACTGTCGCGTTCCATCTGGATGCGCCGAACGGCAACTTCCCGTATTACGTTTCCTCGGACAATTACAACGGTGTGATTCTGCCTGCCAACTACGCCGGGGGTTACGAGAAGACCTTTGTCGGCACCGGTCCATTCAGGCTCGAGAAGTATCAGCCGAAAGTCGGCGCATCGTTCGTGCGCAATCCGGACTATTGGGGCGACAAGGCATTGCCGGAGCGCGTGCAGTTTTCGTTCTACGCCGACGAGCAGGCACAACTGCTCGCACTGCAAGGTCATCAGGCCGACGTGATGGGCACCTTCACCGTGCAAGGCGGCGCAGGCATTCTGAACAACCCCGACTTCAAGGCGGTGGGTGTGAAGTCGAGCGCGCACCGGCAGATTCACATGCGCAACGACAGTCCTCTGTTCAAGGACAAGCGCGTGCGCCAGGCGCTGGCGCTGTCGATCGATCGCGACGTGCTGGTGCGCGGGCTGTTCAAAGGGCGCGCGCAACCTGGCAACGACAGTCCATTCGCGCCGGTGTTTCCGTCCTCCGATGCGGGCGTCGCCCAGCGCAGAATCGACGTGGCTAAGGCCAAACAGCTGCTCGCGCAAGCCGGCGTGCCGAACGGCTTCGACGTCACGCTTACCACCGAGAAGTACATGGAGATTCCCGATCTCGCCGTGGTCGTGCAGAACGCGGCCAAGGCGATCGGCGTGCGCATCAAGCTGAAGGTAGAAAGCCAGTCGCTCTACTACGGTGCGGGCACGCCAGGCAAGTCGGACTGGCTGGATTCGCCGCTCGGCATCACGGACTATGGTCATCGCGGGGTGCCGAACGTGTTTCTCAACGCGCCGCTGACGAGCAACGGCACATGGAACGCGGCGCACTTCAGGAATGCGCAATACGATCAGCTGGTCGCGCAATTCGTCGCGGCGATCGACTTTGCTTCGCAGAAGAAAATCTCTGGGCAGATCCAGACGCTGCTGCTCGACGAAACGCCAATCATCATTCCATTCTTCTACGATCAACTGATCGCCATGCGCAAGGGCGTAAACGGCGTGCGTTTCACCGCGCTCGCGCAGCTCTACTTCGACCGCGCGGTGCTGAGTGCATGATGACGTGCGACCACGCACTGGCGCGGTAAGCCGATGAACGCGCACGAGGCGAAACGCATGGGCGCATCGCGCCTGCCCGGCAGGAGCTTGCAATGTCGACCACGGTAACCCCTTCCGCCACGCCGACCTCGAACGGCAACGCCGGCCGCGTCGTGCGGTTTCTCGCGACGCGCGTCGGACTCTCGCTGATCACGCTCTGGCTGTTGTCCGTGATCGTATTCGCGGGCGGTCAGTTGCTGCCCGGCGACATCGGCCGCGCTGTGCTCGGCCCGCTCGCCGATGCCCGAGCGGTCGCCGCACTCGATCATCAACTCGGCGCTGATCGTCCGCTGATGACGCAATACGTGGACTGGATCACCCATTTCGTGCGCGGCGACATGGGTCTTTCGTATGCCTATCGCGAACCCGTTCGACCGTTCATCGCCGATGCGCTCGCGCACTCCGCGAAACTCGGGCTGCTCGCGTTCGCCGTTGTCGTGCCGCTTGGCATTGCAGGCGGCGTGTGGTCCGCGATGCACGCGGGTCGCTGGCTCGATCGCACGATCAGCATTGCCGGATTGTCGGCGACAGTGGTGCCCGAATTCGTGTCGTCGATCGTGCTGATTCTCGTGTTCGGCGTGTGGCTGCGCTGGCTGCCGATCGAAGCATCGTACGCGCCCGATGCTGGCGTGCTCGAGCAGTTACGGCATCTGGTGCTGCCCGTGCTGCCGCTCGTGCTGGTGTTCTTCGGCTACATCGCACGAATGGCGCGCGCCGGCACCGTCGAGGCGCTCGATGCGGACTACACGCGCACCGCGATCCTGAAAGGGCTGCCGCGCCGCGTCGTGATCTGGCGGCATGTACTGCGCAACGCGCTGCTGCCCACCATCACCGTAGCCGCCACACAGCTCGGTTATATGATCGGCGGCCTCGTCGTGGTCGAGACGCTGTTTCATTATCAGGGGATCGGCTCGCTCATTTACAACGCCGCCAAGGCCAAAGATTTTCCGATGCTGGAAGCGGGTGTGCTGACGATCGGCGTGGTCTACACCGTCGCCAATCTCGTCGCGGATGCGCTGCATGTGCTGCTCAATCCGCGTCTGCGAGTGAGGAGCGCCGAATGAGCACAGTCGTTCCATCCGCCAAACCGCCTGAGCCGACCGGGCCGAACCCCACGCCGACATCAACGCCAGAACCGCTCGCGGCGGAGCCGCGCTTCGACCGGTTGCGCGTACTGCTGCGCTCGCCCACGTTTGTGATTGGCGTGGTGATCGTCGTCTGGTGGATTGTTTGCGCAATCGCGGGACAGTGGATCGTGCGGCTCGACCCGTACGCGTCCGACCCGCTCAATTCGTTGACGCCGCCCGACCACACGCATTGGTTCGGCACCGACCAGCTTGGCCGCGACGTGTTCTCGCGCGTGATTGTCGGCGCTCGCGACATTCTGACGATCGCCCCGCTCGCCACGTTGCTCGGCACCGTCGCGGGCACCGCGCTTGGACTCGTGGTCGGCTATTTCGACGGCTGGGTCGACAACGTGATCGGCCGCGCAATCGACGCGGTGCTCGCCCTGCCGCTCGTGATCGTCGCGCTGCTCGCGCTCGCTGCCGTGGGCGCGTCGAACTTCACGGTGATTCTCGTGATCGGCGTGACGTTCACGCCGATCACGGCCCGCACGGTGCGCGCCGCCGTGTTCGCCGAGCGGCATCTCGACTACGTCGCCGCCGCGCAACTGCGTGGCGAGCACGCGCCCTACATCATGTTTGCCGAAATTCTGCCGAACGTGCTGCCGCCGATCATCGTCGAGGCCACCGTGCGGCTCGGCTACGCGATCTTCGCGGTCGCCACGCTGTCGTTTCTCGGCTTCGGCATCCAGCCGCCATCCGCCGACTGGGGGCTCGCCCTGTCCGAGTCGTACACGCTGATGGCAGGCGGCGCATGGTGGACCGTCGTGTTCGCGGCGGGCGCAATCGCGTCGCTGGTGGTCGGCGTCAATCTGATCGCAGACAGCGTGCAAGGTGTGATCGACCGATGAACAGCGCACCACCCTCCTCGTTTCCCGCTTTCGACGTGTCGAAAAGCGACCGTACCGATGCGCTGACCGTGGTCGGCCTGACGGTCACGTACCGGATGCGCGGACGCGATCGCGAAGTGCTGCAGGACGTGTCCTTTCGCGTGCGACGTGGCGAAGCCTATGGTCTGGTCGGCGAATCCGGTTGCGGCAAGTCCACTGTCGCGATGGCCGCGCTGCGTTATCTGCCGCGCAACGGCAAGCTCAAGGCGGGCAAGATCATCATGGCCGGCCAGGACGTGCACAAGCTCAATGCCGACGCGCTGCGAACCCTGCGCGCCAACGCGATTTCGATGGTCTATCAGGACCCGGGCCGCGCGCTGAATCCGTCGCTCACGATTGCCCGTCAGGTCACCGAAGCCTTCGAGGCCGCGGGCGTTTCGCGTGAGGAAGCCGTCACCCGTTCGCTGGCGATGCTCGAGCGCGTGCGCATCGCAGCACCCGAACGCGTGATGGAGAGCTATCCCCACCAGCTGTCGGGCGGCATGCAGCAGCGCGTGGTGATCGCGATGGCGCTCGCATCGAACCCGGCGCTGCTGATTCTCGACGAGCCGACCACCGGCCTCGACGCAACCGTCGAAGCGGAAGTACTCGATCTCGTCGCGCAATTGCGTGAAGAACTCGGCACCGCGGTGCTGTTCATCAGCCATAACCTCGCGGTCATTGGGCGCATGTGCGATCGCGTCGGCGTGTTGTACGCGGGCAAGCTGGTCGAAGAAGGCGCAACCGACGACGTGTTCTTGCGCCCGCGTCATCCCTATACGGTCGGACTGCTGCGCTGTCTGCCCACGGCGGGCCGCAGCAAGGATACCGAACGGCTCGATACGATTGCGGGCAGCCTGCCGGCGCCTGGCTCCGTCGTGCAAGGCTGTCTCTATGCGGACCGCTGCCGTCTTGCCGACGAACGCTGCCGCCGTGAAGCACCGCCGCCGTATCGGGTAAGCGCGGTGCATGGCGATCAGATGTCGCGTTGCCATTATCACGAGCGCGCTATCGCTCTGCCACGCGCAGGCGCGGAGACGCTGGCTCAGCCCGCGCCAGCCGCGCATCGCGAGCGACCCGCCGCGCCCGTGCTGCGCGCGGACAAACTCTCCCGGACGTTCCGCGTCGGCGGCGCCGCGCTGCGCGCCGTCGACGACGTGTCGATCGAACTCGCGAGTGGCGAGACGCTCGGTCTCGTCGGCGAATCGGGCAGCGGCAAGACCACGCTCGCCAAGCTGATGCTCGGGCTGCTGACGCCGGACGCCGGCGCCGTGCTCGAACTCGATGGCGCGCCGCTCGCCGCGCGCGTCACACGACGCGACGACGAGCAGGTCAAATCGCTGCAGATCGTGTTCCAGAATCCGGATTCGGCGCTCAACCGCGCGCATTCGGTGAGGCGGCTGATTGGCCGTGCGCTGTCCCGTCTCGGCAGGCTGCGCGGCGCCGCCATCGACGCACGGCTCGCCACGCTCGCCGCGTCCGTGCGGCTGCCGGAGCGCTATCTGGGCTCGCGCACGCGGCAGCTTTCCGGTGGCCTGAAGCAACGCGTGGCCATTGCGCGCGCGTTTGCAGGGGAGCCGCGTGTCGTGGTTTGCGACGAACCGACCTCCGCGCTCGACGTCTCCGTGCAGGCCGCGATTCTCAATCTGCTCGCCGACCTGCAACGCGAACGCGGCGTGAGCTACATGTTCATTTCGCACGACCTGCATGTGGTGCGCTACCTGTCGGACCGGATCGCCGTGCTGTACCTCGGCCGACTAATGGAAATCGGACCCGCTGCGGCGGTGTTCGACGGCCCACAGCATCCTTATACCGAAGCGCTGCTCTCGTCCGTGCCGACACTCGAAGGCGGGCGTCATCAGTCACGCATCCGACTTTCGGGCGACCTGCCAAGCGCGGCGTCGCCACCGTCTGGCTGCGTGTTTCACACGCGCTGTCCGCGCAAGCTCGGCGCGATCTGCGAACAGCAGGACCCGCCGTTTCTCGACGCCAGCACGAACGACGGTCGGCACGCCGGCGTCCATCGCATTCGTTGCCATATCCCCGTCGACGAACTGCGCGCATTGCAGCACGCGTCGCGCAACGGCGCGGGCGTCAGTTCGCCCGACAGTTCAGCGAGCGCCCGTGAAAACGCGGACCAAAGCGAATAGCGGCGCTTGCGCGCTGATAGTTGGGCGCACGGGTGGTCACCGATAGGTCGTGCGGATTTCCGGCATGCGCGACGCGCGCCGTCGCCCGCAGCGCGGCAGTTCAGCGCCGCAGGAACCAAACCGGAACGTGCGCCTCATATCTACTCAACGTTCGATATGAGGGCACCCACAACATGCAAAGAAACGTCCCCCGCGCCACGGCGCGCGCAACGGCCGCCCTGATCGCGGCCGCCGCCTTTGGCTTCGCAACGCTCGCGAGCGCCCAGACCCCGGCGCAGCCGGCCACCGGAGCAGCCCAGCCGCTGCAGCCCACCCTCTCCCAGGCCGCGCCGCCGGTCGATCCTACGTTTTCCGCCTACTCGCTGCTACAAACCTGCAAACAGAAGAGCGACAACGTCGCGCAAGGCCAATGCGTCGGCGCCATCCGCGGGATCATCCACGGTTATCAGTACGGCGTGCTATTCCTCGGCCAGCGCTCGGCATTGCCGGCTAATGAAACGCAGCGCGTATCACTGTGCTTGCGCGATGCCCAGGTGTCGTCGATCGTGGACGATTTCATCTCCGACGCCTCGCAAGTCAGCGACGACTCACTCAAGCACACGCCCGCTGAAGTCGCCGTACTCGGCTCCGTGCACATGCATCACGGCTGCAATTGAGGCGTTCAGACCGTCGACGTCGGGCGCCAGCGGCGTGGGTGGCGGTTGTGCCCTGATGACGATAGCGTAGTCGCCATTGCGGCTCGGCCGCTACGCCACCCGTAGCGGCGCCGCATCTCACGGCACCTCACAGCATCTCGAGCGGACGCTTGCTGCGCGGCGGCTTGAAAAAGCCGTCGATGGCCGCCAGTTCGTCGGCGTTGAGCGTCAGCTGCGACGCGCGGTGGTTGTCGCGCACGTGCTCGACGTTCCCCGACTTCGGAATCGCGGACACGCCAGGCTGCATCAGCACCCATGCAAGCGCGACCTGAAATGCGGAGACGCCGCGCGCCTGGCCGATGTCGTCGAGTGGAGAACGCCTGGGCAGCCGTGCATGGTCGACCGGACTGTATGCCATTGCGGGCAAGCCGCGTGCGGCGAGCCACGGCAGCAGATCGAACTCGGGGCCGCGTCGCGCTACGTTGAACAGAATCTGATTGGTCGCGCAGGCTTCGCCGCCCGGTATCGCGAAGAGTTCTTCCATGTCGTCGGTGTCGAAGTTGCTCACGCCCCAATGGCGGATCTTGCCGGACGCACGCAACGCCTCCAGTCCTTCGACCGTTTCTTCGAGCGGCACCGAGCCGCGCCAATGCAGCAGATACAGATCGAGCCTGTCGGTTTTCAGCCGCTTCAGGCTTTGCTCGCACGCGTGCGTCATCGCGCGCCGGCTCGCGTTATGCGGATACACCTTGCTCACGAGAAACACCTGTTCGCGCAATCCGGCCAATGCTTCGCCGACGAGCGTTTCAGTCTTGCCGTCGCCGTACATCTCCGCGGTGTCGATCAGCGTCATGCCGAGTTCGATTCCGCAGCGCAATGCGGCGATGTCGGATGCGCGCCGCGAGGGATGCTCGCCCATTTCCCAGGTGCCCTGCCCCAGTTTCGGAATACGCTCGCCGTCGGGCAAACTCACGGTGGCAATCTCGCTAGTCATGCTGACTCCTCGGAATGGCTGAATGAAGATTCATGCGCCGCAGCAATAAGGGGGCCGACGACGCACGCTCGGCCGCGACGCGCGGCGTGTGCTACGAAAAACATATCAGGAAGTTTAGCCGTTGGACGCACGCAGATTGGGGCCATCAGACAAACGCCTGCTATAACGTGGCGCGCCGATGTTTTAGAATTGCCGCTTGCCCCTCTTGCGTGAGCCACATGACCTCTGCCTCGGAAGACCGCTGGCGCGACCTGCGCCCGGACCCGGAAAACGACACGCCGCTCTATCTGCAACTTGCCCGCAAGCTCGGCAGCGCGATTCACGAAAACCGTTGGAACGCGGGTGAGGCGTTGCCTTCGGAGCGCGTGTTGTCGGAGGCGCTCGGCGTCTCGCGAATCACGTCACGCAAGGCAATTGCGTTGCTCGTCGAACAGGGATTGATCCGGCGCACACAAGGCGCGGGCAGTTTCATCACACCACGGTATGAAGATCCGCTGTCGCGGCTGTCGAGCTTCAGTGAAATGCTGCGGCGGCGCGGATTCACGCCGAGTTCAAAATGGCTTTCACGCGAGATCCTGCCGGCCAATCGCGACGAAGTCATTCAACTCGGTTTGTCGCCGGCGGCGGCCGTCACGCGGCTGCGCCGTCTGCGACTCGCGGACGGCATTGTGATGGCAGTCGAAAATTCCACCTTTCCGGCGGCGATCATTCCCGATCCGCAAGCGATCGGCGACTCGCTCTATTCGTACCTCGAACAGCGCGGGCTGACCATCGTGCGCGCACTGCAACATTTTCGCGCGGTGAATGCGAGCGACGAAATTGCGCAGCAGATGAGCATTGCGCCCAACGAGGCGCTGCTGCTGATCACGCGGGTTGGCTACACGGCGGATCAGCGCGCGATCGAACTGACGGACACGTATTGCCGCAATGACTACTACGACTTCGTCGCTGAGTTGAGGAAGTAGCTTCCTCGCCACACAGCGCGCGGCGCGTGCCGCGCGCCTGACCTCGTCTCCAGCCGACGCGCATCACTCCCAGCTTGCCGCATGCGCGCCGATCCGCGCCGGCGGCAATGCGAAACGGGCGGGCGTCTCCTCCATCTGCTCCGCCGGCAAAACGCCGAGCACGCGGCCAAATGCCGAGTCGACCGTGCCGAGACAATCGCGCACGTCGTCGATTAAGACGTCCGGCCGTTGCCAGCCATCGGGCACAAGACCGAACGACTGTAGCCAGCGTCCCGTTTGCGCGAGCGAAACTCTCACGTGCCAGCTTCCTCCTTCTGTTGCTCGGCGGGACAGCGCGGCCATTGCGCCGAAAGCGGCCAGATAGCCGGTCGCGTGATCCAGCGCCTGACACGGCAGATGCTTTGGCTCGTCGCAGCCCGCCGCCTGCCGCTCGGTGAACGCGATGCCACTCGCCGACTGCACGAGACTATCGAAGCCGCGCCGCTGCGACCACGGCCCATCGTGCCCATACGCGGACACCGACACGTACACGATCCCCGGCCTCAGCCGCGCCAGTTCCTCCGGGCCGAAGCCGCGCGCCGCAAGCGCGCCCGGACGATAAGCCTGCAGGAAGACATCGGTGTCGAGGGCGAGCTTGCGCAGCGTGTCGCGCCCGTCCGCCTCGCGCAGGTCGAGCACCGCCGAGCGTTTGCCGCGACCATTGTCGATCACCAGCGGCGCGATATTCGGCAGATGCGGGCCGTTGATCATCAACACGTCGGCGCCATGTTGCGCCAGCGCGCGCCCCGCCACCGGCCCTGCGATGATGCGCGACAAATCCAGCACCCTGATGCCGTCGAGCGGGCGGTTCGCGACCGTGCGGCCTGGCGGCTCGGCGGGCGCGTCGCCGATGCGCTCGATCTCGAACAGCGGCAGGCCCGCGATCGCTTTCGCCTGATCGAGCGCGGCCCATTCGTCGGGCGAACGGATCAGCGCGGCGCACAGACCGGCGTCGGCGAGCGTCTGGTCGAGCGCCGCGCCGTCCCAGTGTCCGCGAATCGCCGCCGACACGGCCGCGCGGCCCTTGTCGCAACCGAGCACCTTCAGCACCCCCTCCAGGTGGTGCGCGAAATTGGTGTGCAACTGAATCCAGCGGCCGTCCCGGGTTTCATAGAACCCCGTCACCGGATCGCGCAGCGCGGGCGGCGGCCCGTCGTCGATCCGCAGATAGCGTTCACTGCGAAAGGACGCCAGTGCGCGACGCATCTCCACGGCGACATGCTGCCGGTGGCCCGTTCGCAGGCGGTGATATTCGGCCGCGGCGAGTCCCGTCGCGGCAATCGTCGCCGAGGCCAGACTACCGACGCGATACACCGACGGCAGACCGGGATCTTCGCCAGTCAGCGACACGGAACGAAGCGCGGTTGGGTCGCATCCGGCGAGCGTCCAGATCTGTTTGAGAGCGAGTTCGGGCGTCATGGCATTCATCCGCACGGGAGGAGTTGGAGCACGCGTAAGGCGGTATAGAAAGTCAGTCTAGATTCCGCGCCACTCACAATCAATCTTGATTATGATAATCAATATATATTGATTTCTTTGGTTCTTGCATCGCTTCCGTTCTTGCGTCGCTTCCGTTCTTGCATCGCTTCCAATGCCGGCAATGTCGAACTCAACTGTCCTGACTGCACCCGAGGCCGCTGCCGCGCTCGGCATCAGCCTTTCCACGCTGTATGCATACGTGAGCCGTGGCATGCTGAGTTCGTCCCCGGATGCACAGGGTCGGCACCGTCTTTACGACGCCGGCGAAGTGCGGAGGCTTGCGCGCCGCAAGGAAGACGGCAAGCGCGCAGGCAAAGTCGCACAAAAGGTGCTTGACTGGGGCGTGCCGGTGCTCGAATCGTCGATCACGCTGGTCGCCGACGGCCGGCTGCTGTACCGCGGGCACGATGCGACAGCGCTGGCGCGCAGCGCGTCGCTCGAAGATATTGCCGCGTTGTTATGGGAATGCAGCGTCCGCCGGATCGCCGATGCGCCAGCGGTGCCGCTCGCGAGCGCGCAATGGGCCGCGTGGCTCAAACTGTGGAGCGACAGCACGCCACTCGATCGCGCGCTCGTGCTACTGCCGGCTGCCGCCGCGCAATTGCCGCGCGTCTGGGCGCTCGGCCGCGATGCGCAGCTCGACAACGCCTGCGCGGTCATGCGACTGCTGGCGGCCGCGATGATCTCGGCGGCGCCTTCGAGCGAGCCGCTGCATCGGCAACTGGCCTCAGCGTGGAATGTTCGCAACCGGCAGCAAGCCGGCTTGCTGAGAGCAGCGTTGGTGGCGTGCGCCGATCACGAGTTGAATGCGTCGACCTTTACGGTTCGCTGCATTACTTCGACCGGCACGCATCTGTTCGGCGCGGTGGCGGGCGGGCTCGCCGCCTTGGCCGGTCCGCGCCACGGCGGGGAAACGGTACGCATCGCCGCATTGTTCGACGAAGCCGCACGCGCATCGGACCTCGACCGTTATCTGGCGACCCGCATGGCGCATGACGGCCACGGTACGCAGGGAGCCGTGCTGTCGGGCTTCGGTCATCCGTTGTATCCGGACGGCGATCCGCGCGCGCGATTGTTGCTGGAAATGCTTGCCGATTGCGCGCCCGCCCGTTCTCCGCTCGGCGAGGTACTGGCGCTGGCGCGCGCGGTGCGTGACACGACGGGCGCAGAACCGACCGTGGATTACGCGCTCGCGGCTATTGAACGGGTACTTGGCTTGCCCGCCGGCGCGGCATTCACGCTGTTCGCTTCGGGAAGGGTGGTCGGCTGGATTGCACACGCGATGGAGCAGACGCGCGATGGCCGGTTGATCCGGCCACGCGCGCGATACGTCGGCGAGTACGACGTGAGATGACCCGCCCGCCTGGTTGCCGCGCGTGCCGGCAATCAGGCCGTGCCGAACCAGCGCGGCAGCCAGCGCAATGCGGGCAAATCGAGCGCGGACTTCGACGCGGCTCGCTCGGCGCCGCTTGCGAGCGCGAAGCGCGCGCCCGACTGGCCGGCGCTTACCCACGCCACCGCTTTGCGCGGCAATTCGATCGATTGACCCGTGGCAAGCCAGTGGTCTTCGCTATCGCCTTCCACGGTCAGCCAGATCTCACCCGAGATCACCTTGAAAATCGACGTGCGCGCGACACGCCAGGCCGCTGCGGGCTCGTCATGTTCCAACTCGAAAATCCGGACTTCGCGCATTGCCGTTCTCCTTCAAAGAACATTCTGTTGTTCCGATTATTGACGTGCGATGATCCGATACCCATGCACAGTTCCGAACACTTCTGTCGGAACTGTTCAGTCGAAAAACCGGACAGTTGGCAAGGCATCCGACCGTTGCCGGTAGCGCCGACACCGCACGGAGGACATCGCTGCATGAAACCTGATATTCAGATCGATCGGGACAACGGGGTCCCGCTGACCGAACAGATCGTCACGGGCGTCACCCAGTGGATCCGTTCGCGCACGGCACACCCGGGTTCAAAGCTGCCTTCGATCCGCCAGTTCGCGGCTGATTACGGCGTGAGTCGCTTTCCGGTGATCGAAGCGTATGACCGCCTCGTGTCGCTCGGGTATGTCGACTCGCGTCACGGCTCGGGCTTTTACGTGGCCGATCACCAGCCGATGATGCCGCACTGCCAGGGCACGAGCGACCCGCGCCGCGCGGAAGACGAGTCGGGACATCTGCTGCAGCAATTCAACCACCCGGGCGAGACACTCAAGCTCGGCAGCGGCTTCATTCCCGAAGCATGGCGCGACATGGACGGCATCGCGCAGGCCATTCGGCATGTGTCGCGCACGGACCCGGCGAGCATGGTCGATTACGCGACGCCGCTCGGCAATGTGGTGTTGCGCGAGCATCTGCGTGGCCGCATCGGCCAATTGGGTATTCACGCCGACGCGTCGCAAATCCTGATCACGAACGGCGCAAGTCAGGCCTTCGATCTGCTGATGCGCTACATGCTCAAGGCCGGCGACACGATCTTTGTCGAAGACCCCGGCTACTACAACCTGTATGGCCTGCTGAAGCTGCACGGCGTCAGGCTGATCGGCATTCCGCGCACGCGCAACGGTCCCGATCTCGACGTGATGCAAGCGCAACTGAAGCTGCATCGACCGAAGCTGCTTTTCATCAACACCGTTTTTCATAATCCGACCGGCACGACGGTCGCGCCGCCGGTCGCTTTCCGTTTGCTGCAACTGGCGCGCGAGCACCATTTCTCGATCATCGAAGACGATATTTACGCCGATTTTCAGACCGACCTGACCGACCGCCTTGCGACGCTGGACCAGCTCGAACATGTGATCTACATAGGCGGACTGTCAAAGACGCTATCTTCGTCGCTGCGGATCGGCTGCATCGTTGCGAGCCACGCGACCATCAAAGACCTGGTCGACATCAAGATGCTGACGAGCATCGGCGGCTCACGTTTTGCCGAGGCGGTCGCGGTCTCCCTGCTCGAACGCGGCGCGTATCGCAAATATCTGGAGCGCCTGCGCCGCAGGATGCGCGACGCACTCGGTTCGACCATCCAGACACTCGAAGACGCCGGCTGGGAACTGTTCGAAAAGCCGGTGGGCGGTAAATTCGTGTGGGCGCGCGTGCCGCACGTGGACGACGCCGAACGGCTGGTGGCGTGCGGCGCGCCGCTCGGCGTCACCGTCGTACCCGGCAATTACTTTCGCCCCAACATGGAGACGAGCCCGTGGATCAGAATTCACGTCGCATTTGGCAACGACCCGCGTGCACGGGCTTTCTTCGATGCCGCCGCGAGGTTGCCCGAATCAGCGTGACCCAGTCGTGCAATCGCTGCGTCGCCCTGCGCTTTTGCCTAGAATAGCGAGTCCCGTCCGTCTCTCCTCCGCGCGCCCAGCCGCCCTTCATGACCACGCCGCCAACACTGCCCACCGCCTCCACCGCCCCTGCCACTGTGCCGTCGGCCCGTTCGCTGACCGTGATGCTGTGGGTGGTGGCAACCGGCTTCTTCATGCAGACCCTCGACTCGACTATCGTCAACACAGCGCTACCGGCGATGGCGACGAGTCTCGGCGAATTACCGTTACGCATGCAGTCAGTCGTGATCGCCTATTCGTTGACGATGGCGGTCATGATTCCGGTGTCCGGCTGGCTCGCCGACAAACTCGGCACGCGCCGCGTGTTTCTGAGCGCCATTCTCGTTTTTTCGATTGGCTCGCTGTTGTGCGCGAATTCCCACACGCTGAACCAGCTGGTGATTTTCCGGATCATTCAGGGCGTGGGCGGCGCAATGTTGTTGCCGGTTGGACGCCTCGCCGTTCTGCGCACGTTTCCGGCGGAGCGGTACTTGCCGGCGTTGTCGTTTGTCGCGATTCCCGGCCTGATCGGCCCGCTGATCGGGCCAACGCTCGGCGGCTGGCTCGTCAAGATCGCGTCATGGCACTGGATCTTTCTGATCAACGTGCCGGTGGGCATAGTGGGTTGCATCGCGACTCTCATTTTCATGCCCGACAGTCGCAACGAGCATGTCGGCAAGTTCGACGTGAAGGGTTATCTGCTGCTGATTGTCGGCATGGTGGCCATTTCCTTCGCGCTCGACGGTCGCACCGAGTTCGGCATTCAGCACGCCACCGTGCTGGTGCTGCTGATACTGAGCCTCGCCTGCTTCGTTGCTTACGGGCTGCACGCCGTGCGCGAGCCGTCGCCCCTCTTTTCGCTCGATCTGTTCAGGATTCACACGTTCAGCGTAGGACTGCTCGGCAATCTGTTCGCGCGGATCGGCAGTGGCGCGATGCCGTACCTGCTTCCTCTGCTATTGCAGGTCAGTCTCGGCTATAGCGCGTTCGAAGCCGGGATGATGATGCTCCCCGTAGCCGCCGCCGGCATGGTCTCGAAGCGACTCGTGACCAATCTGATCCTCAAATACAGCTATCGACGCGTGCTGATCGTCAACACGATCCTCGTCGGCCTGACCATGGCGAGTTTCTCGCTGATGAGCGCAGGTCAGCCGCTGTGGCTAAGACTGGTGCAACTGGCGTTCTTCGGCGGAGTCAACTCGATCCAGTTCACCGCGATGAACACGTTGACGCTGAAGGACCTCGGCACCGGCGGCGCAAGCAGTGGCAACAGCCTGTTCTCACTCGTGCAGATGCTGTCCATGAGTCTTGGCGTGACGGTGGCCGGCGCGCTGCTTGCGACCTTCACCGGCTTGCTGCCACGCGTGACAGCGGCCAACTCGCTGCCCGCGTTTCATGCGACCTTTCTGTGCGTCGGCATTATCACGACAGGATCGTCCTGGATTTTTGCGCAATTGTCCCCGGATATCCGCACGCCGGCAAAGAAAACGGACCCGTCTGAGCGAACCTAAGCGACCTCGGATCAGCGAGGGCCGCTGCGTTTTTGCCTGTGCGATGATCCGGGATGTGAACCGTCGAGCCCTCCGAAAAAAGTTGCACTCGACCCGCAACAGGGCGCGGGCCGCACCAGTGAAGTGCGAATCGGCGCGCGCACGTCCGCGCTGGCGCACAATCCTCCGACGAGACGAACCAACCGGGCGCGGGTGCGTTGTTTCTACATGCGCACAGATCTTGCTCGGCAATCCTGTAAACTCAAGTTTTGCGCGTGCCTTTTGTGTCGAGCATACAAACGCGCCGCCACCTCTACACGGCTGACATGATGAGCATGATCGACCTCGATCCTCCCGGCTTCCAGCCGCCGCGCCCGATGGCCGGTGACGAAGGCTCCCGGCGCACCGTTCTTTACGGCGGCTACACTGTTTTCAGCGTGTTCCAGCCGGTGTTTTCGGTGTCGCATCGGCGAGCGATCGGTTATCACGCCTCGCTGCGCGCCCACGACGAGCATGCGCTTCAGGTCCCGTCACACGAAGTCTTCACGCAAGCCGCAAGGCGTGGTGATTTGCTTGAACTTGGCCGACTTGCCGAATCGCTGCATCTCGGCAACTTCAACGCGTTCGACAGTCACGACGAATGGCTCTTTCTCAGTCTTCACCCGGCCGCGCTGATGGACACGAGCTACGGCGATGCATTGCTCGCCGGTCTCAAGGCACTGGGCCTGCCACCACAACGCGTGGTGCTCGAGGTCTCCGAGCAGGCCGGTGGCGAAACCACGCGATTTGCCGAGATCATCGACGCGCTGCGAAAGTCAGGGTTCCTGATTGCGCTCGACGGCTTTGGAGCCAAACATTCCAATATCGATCGCGTGTGGAACCTGCGGCCAGACATCGTTACGCTCGACCGCTGCATCCTCGCGCAGGCCAGCGAGCACTCGCACATAGAGCGCGTGTTGCCCGGGCTCGTGTCGCTGCTCCACGAATCCGGCCAACTGGTGCTAATGGGCAGCCTGAGCAGCGAGCGCGACGCACTGATCGCCCTTGAATGCAACGTCGACTTCGTGCAAGGCGCCTTCTTCGCCGGCCCTAGCGTTGAAGCTGTCAAGCCGCAAGCGGCAGCGGGCTTGATGGATTCGCTCTCTGCGGCGTTGCGTGAACGCGTTGCGACGCGTGAGCGCTCACAGGCAGTGCGCCTCGCGCCCTACGTCAAGGCGCTGGAAACCGCAGCGGCCCAACTGGTCGCGGGCGAATCGGTAGCCCAGGCGACTGCCCCTCTGCTGACGCTTGGCGAAACCGCGCGCTGCTTCGTACTCGACGGGTCGGGCCGTCAGATTGGCGATAACGTGTTGCCTCCCGGACGCGCGTCACAACGCGCCAAGCGTTTCCGTCCGCTGCTGCATTCCGAAGGCGCAAGTTGGGAACGCCGGCCGTATTTCATTCAGGCGATGCGCGCGCCCGGCAAGGTGCATCTGACACCGCCGTATCTGTCGATTAATGAAGCGCACTTGTGCGTAACGGCCTCGATCGCAGCCCACACGCCGATTGGCACTCAGGTGCTATGTGTGGACATCAACTGGGAAGTCGCGGCACACCGTAACTGATGACCGTGTGTGCCGCCGAATACGCGCGAGCAACTGCACCACTGCCGCGCGGCCTAGTAACCGGTTAGCGAACCGCAAATGGACTGCATGAGTCACTGCGTGCATTGCGACGATCTCCATGCCACCGTTTGACTTTTCTTTCGTCGACACGTCGATCACAGCGACAACCTCCCCCTCGCGCAGCAGCGCGACACCCGCAGATCCTTGTACCGACACGACCTCAACACTGCTTGCATGCCGCGCGAGCGACGCGATCTTTTCGACCCACTCTGTTCGCACCTGATCGACCGCCTCGGAAACAGGCTCCGGATGCTTGCGACTCAAAGAATACGTATGGGCCGACACGAAAACCCGCGAGTCACAGACGACCTCGGGTGCAACGCTGAACAGTCGCACGAGGCCAACTCGGTCTTGGGTCTCCAGAGCTGCACGCAGCCGCTCCACCATCTTCGCGTGCGCCGCCGCATCGGGCCGCTGCAAAGGCGCGCCCGCGCGCTGCAAACGGTTTTTCGCGCGATGAACGATCTGCCGGCAGGCGGCCGGCGTGCGCTGGAGGATCTCTGCGATTTCCGCATAGTCGCATTCAAATGCTTCGTGAAGCACGAACGCTGCCCGTTCGTCCGGCTTCAGCCGCTCGAGCAGGAGCATAACGCCATACGACATCTCAGCCGCGCGTAACGCCAGATCTTCGGCGGACGGTGCCACCTCGTCGAGCCAAGGTTCCGGGAGCCAGCCGGCAGACTGCGACGCCCGTTCATGCTGCAGGCGCCGTAGCCGGTCAATTGCCGTGCGCGTAGTGAGGGTGGTGAGCCAGGCGATCGGCGTTTGCACCTCTTCTGTCTCGGCAAGATGCCACTTGAGCCAGACGTCCTGCACCACGTCTTCAGCTTCCGCGCGGCTGCCGAGCATGCGGTACGCCAGAGCGAGCAGGCGGGCGCGCACGGCCTCGAAACTGGATGCCTTGCTGATTTCTTGTTGCGTCATGTGCGAACCCTCCCGATCTTGCATGGTGATAAGCGCGCCGTTGCTCCATTGGGGCATTGGCGGCGCGCGCTAAAAGCGACTTTCTGTTCAGCTTGACGGCTCAGCCTGGTGCGATGTGACAGCGCAACAAAAAAATTCTTTTTGTCACGTCGCGACTCGCTGGCGCGTCATATGGGTAAGAACCAGCGCATTGCCGCGCAGGCCCCAAACCAGTTTGGGTGCGAGTCAATGGCCGCTTCGTGGCAAACAGGATACGACGCATTAACCGGGAACCTTACGCCGCTGGCCAAACGACAGAGCTCCGTTCAGTCCGAATGCCCACGTTCGAGCCCGTCGTACAACTCCACCATCGAGATCATCATGCCATTGCACTATCCGTCTTTCACCGGCCTCGGCCTCGTCCCCACTGTGATCGAACAGTCCGGCCGAGGCGAGCGCGCCTACGACATTTATTCCCGTTTGCTTCGTGAGCGCATCGTGTTTCTCGTCGGACCCGTTACAGAACAATCAGCGAGCCTGATCGTCGCGCAACTGCTCTTTCTGGAGTCCGAAAATCCAGACAAGGATATTTCCTTCTATATCAATTCGCCGGGTGGCTCCGTCTATGACGGTCTTGCGATTTACGACACCATGCAATTCATCAAACCCGAGGTATCGACTTTATGCACCGGCTTCGCCGCGAGCATGGGCACCTTTTTGCTCACAGCCGGCCAGCGCGGCAAGCGCTATGCGCTGCCCAACGCACGGATCATGATCCACCAGCCGTCAGGCGGCAGTCAGGGCACGGCAGCGGACATTGAAATCCAGGCGAGAGAAGTGCTGTATCTTCGCGAGCGGTTGAACACGCTGACAGCGGAACGCACCGGGCGCAGCGTCGAAGAAATTGCGCGGGACACCGACCGTGACAACTTCATGTCGGCGCAAAGCGCGAAGGAGTACGGGCTGGTGGACGAGGTGCTGGAAACCAGGACAACCCTCGGCGGTCTCGCGCACCGGAACGACATGTAGAGCGCCTGCAACACAAATTCTGATTACCTTCGCTGGAATCGCTATCATGGTCGCGATTCGTCGCATTCGACGAGCGCTTCAATGGAGAGATACATGGCGTCATCCAACGAAACCGTCAGCATGGCGCTATTCTGCGACTTCGAAAACGTCGCGCTCGGCGTGCGCGACGCGAAGTACGACAAGTTCGACATCAAGCTGGTACTCGAACGTCTGCTGCTCAAGGGCAGCATCGTCGTCAAGAAAGCCTATTGCGACTGGGACCGCTACAAGAGTTTCAAAGGGGCAATGCACGAAGCGAACTTTGAGTTGATAGAAATTCCGCATGTGCGTCAATCGGGCAAGAACTCCGCCGACATCCGGCTGGTAGTTGATGCGCTCGACCTTTGCTACACGAAGTCGCATGTCAACACGTTCGTGATTATCAGCGGAGACTCCGATTTTTCGCCGCTCGTGTCGAAGCTGCGTGAAAACGCCAAGCAGGTGATCGGCGTCGGTGTGCAGCAATCCACATCAGATCTGCTGATAGCGAATTGCGACGAGTTCTTTTTCTACGACGACCTGGTCCGCGAAAGTCAGCGTACGGTCGCCAAGCGGGAATCGTCACGCCCGCAGCAAGCCGCGCAGCAGGCAACGAAGCGCGCGCCTGACGAAGAGAAAACGCGCAACAAGGAAGACTTGGAAAAGCGCCGTACGAAGGCTGTGGAGATTGCGGTGCAGACGTTCGACGCCCTTGCTTCCGAGCGCGGCGATAGCGGCAAGATTTGGGCGTCGGTGCTGAAAAATGCGATCAAGCGCCGCAAACCCGATTTCAACGAGACGTACTATGGGTTTCGTGCGTTCGGCAACCTGCTTGAAGAAGCGCACGCGCGCGGCCTGCTCGAGTTTGGCCGGGACGAGAAATCCGGCGCTTACGTATATCGGAGTACGGCTGCGAGTGTTGCCGGCGACGGGACCGGCGAAGTGATTGGAGAAGTGATCGGAGAAGTGGCTGCAGAAAGCGGCAGCGAGTCGTTCGAAGCGTCCGGATCGGCCGAGCAATTGTATGAAGCTCAGGTTGCCGAGACCGTGGTCGCAGAGTTGGGTGGCAGGCACGAATCGCGCCGCCGCGGCCGGGATAATCGTAAATCGGGCCGTGGCCAGCAAAGGGCCGCTCATGAAGAACGGGCGCCGCGCGAGCCACAGGAGGCCGTGCTGCCGCCGACGAACGACGACCACACCTCAGCAGCAGAAGCGCATCGCGTGGAACTGCACGAACTGGAAGACGAGCGCGCGCCTAAGGCGTCACAGGACAACGCGTGGCCTCCAATGGAAGAAGCTCACGTACGGGTGTCGTCCCTCAGTGAGTTGTTCGGCGAGCAACCGGAATTGGCGTTGAATGACGCGGAGACTTTGCCTGTGGACCCTACCCAGGCGGATTCGTCGGGCTCCGAAGTTGCGCCGCACGAACCCAATGCGGAACCGAAGCGTGGCAGGCAGCGATCGCCGCGCAAGACGGCGGCGAAAAATGTGAGAAAAAGCGCGCAGCGAACGATCGACGAGTTGCCCGACGCGTCGCCCGATCTCGCGCCGCCCGCGGAAGCGCGGATAACCGCAGTACAGGAAACCGACACACCCGTGCCGGCAAAAAAAACCGCGCGGAAAACTGCATCACGTAGCCGTCGTCCGAAAAAATCGGCGACGGCAAGTGACGTCGAGTAATGCCCGGATGCCGATGCCGGTCAACGTTGCGCGAATGACGGCGCAAACCGGCCAGCGTTGGCAGCGACGTTCGCAGCGGTATGAGCGTGGTGCGGGCCGCTGCAATGGCACCCCGCAATCGGGCCGCGCCCGCAACAGCAACAGCAACAGCACTGGCACCGGCACCGGCACCGGCACCAGCACTCATTCCGCCATCGTCGCGCACCCGACCGCCATCAGGCGAGCGGGCGCTCCACAATATGACACGCGCCGACAGGCGGAACCCAACCCGCATGCCGCTGCCCTGCGGTCTCGATCAATAGTACGGATACGGTGCGTACATGACTGGCGGCGGCCCGTAATACCGCGGCGGCGGCGCGACATAAACCGGTTGCGGCGCATAAACAGGCACTTGCGGCTGGGAAATGGTGTTTCCCTTCGAAGTCATGCACTGGGCGTAGGCCGCGTCGTACTGGGCCTGCAGGCTGTTCGACGAATATTGCGCGCCATTTGCGCCCGCAGCACCGCCGAGCAGCAGGCCGCTACCGGCGCCAATTGCCGCCCCCGCACCAGCATTGCCGGCTGCCGCGCCGATCAGCGCGCCCACCGCAGCACCGCCGAGGGTGCCGACAGCCGCGCTGCCCACCGCATTATTCGTCGAAGCCTGCGCGGCGCCCGGCGCGTTAGTCGAGTGGTAAGCGTAATCGCGGCACGAATAGTCGTCCTGCTGGAACTGGTTCAGCGGCTCGCCGCTGCGCGGCAGTGCGACGATGGAGGGGCCGCTCGGAGGCACCACTGCACATCCGCCGAGCAGCGCCAATGCGACTGCACTGGCCGGCAGTGCGACGCTTATGGATTTAAGTCTTGAGATCATGATGACGCGCAATGCCTGGATTTGGGAAAGCTAACGTTAGACCATCTGCAAAAGCCGTGGTTACAAGAACGTTACCGGATCTTTTCCTGCTTACAAATTGCCGGGCGCAAAAGCCGTGCCGGGCGGCAATCCGTCGCTCGGCAGTTACCAACTGTGACAAAGATGAGGCGTGCGTCCGCCCATTGCCGCATGCGAGGAACTGGCATCGTGGGACATCGTCCTGTACGAAGCATTCCTATTTAATTGCGAACCAGATAATCAGCTAGTTGGTAGACAGCGGAAGCGGGCGCATCGAAACAAAAAAGCCCTCGTCTCCGAGGGCTTTCTTCATTGCTACGTGCAAGCCATTCAGTTCAATGCCGGTGCGCCGTGGAACCGATCACTCAGACGCCGCACGACATCAAATCACGCTCTCACGCAAAGTTCTTCGACGCAAAATCCCAATTCACGATGTTCCAGTACGCTTCGACGAACTTCGGACGCGCATTGCGGTAATCAATGTAGTACGCGTGCTCCCACACGTCGATCGTGATCAGTGCTTTTGCGTCTGTGGTGAGCGGCGTAGCAGCGTTGCTCGTCGACACGAGGTCGAGCGAACCGTCCGGCTTCTTCACGAGCCACGCCCAGCCCGAACCGAACGTGCCGATGGCGGTCTTTGCAAACTCTTCCTTGAACTTGTCGAACGAACCCCATTTGGCGTTGATCGCGTCAGCCAGCGCACCGGTCGGCGCACCACCGCCTTGCGGCGACAGGCTGTTCCAGAAGAACGTGTGGTTCCACACTTGCGCTGCGTTGTTGAAGACACCGCCCGACGACTTCTTGACGATTTCTTCCAGCGGTAGGTTCTCGAATTCCGTACCCTTGATCAGATTGTTCAGGTTGGTCACATAGGTCTGGTGATGCTTGCCGTAGTGATAGTCAAGCGTCTCTTCCGACATGTTCGGAGCGAGCGCATTCTTCGCAAACGGCAGCGGCGGGAGCGTATGTTCCATGGTGCATTCCTTGTGTCTGTATCTGTTGTGGGGGGAGTCTGCGGATAACGCTATGAGCACTCGATTGTAGGCGAGTTGGAATAACCCCGCAAACCAACGGACTTTATGGCCGGCATCGGCGAACATGCCGCACATAGAGCGTAATTAATGCTTTCGCATGCAGTGTGCCCAGCGCACGCAACATCAAAAGTACGTGCGCTGATGTTGTCGGCGAAGTGTCAGAAACCGTCGCTCAGACGCGTTTGCACGTCGCCGACCGTGACGTCCGCCGTGCCCTGCGCGAGATGCATCGTCAAGCGCCGGCCCGGCTTCAACGACGACGGTGTGCGCACCGCGCGGCCGCTCTGCGCGTCGAGCACCGCGGCGTAGCCACGCTCAAGCGTGCGTTGCGGGCTCAACACCTCGAGGCGGCCAGCGAGCGTTGCGATGCGTGCCGTCTGACGCTCATGCTGACGCAACAATGCCGCGTCCAGCCGCTGGCTGAGCGCGTCGAGTTTCGCCTGATGCGCAACCAGATCAGGACGCCAGCGCTGCCAGCGCATCTGCAGCAGCGAAAACCGCGCCCGCGCATCGCGCACGGGACGCGCGCCCGCCGACGCGAGCCGCACACCCAGTTGCTGTAAATGCGTGCGTTGGCGCGCGAGGCGCTCGGCCGGCGACACCAGCCGGCGCGCGAGCCAGTCGAGTTGCTGCGCGCGCCGCTCCATCATCCGGCCGAAGCCCCGGGCGAGCGCCGCGTGCCGCTGGTCCAGTTCGCGCAGCAGCAGCACGCGCTGCGGACTGACGAGTTCGGCTGCGCCGGTTGGCGTCGGCGCGCGCACGTCGGCGGCAAAATCGGCGATCGTAAAATCAGTTTCGTGACCGACGCCGCTCACCACGGGTATCGCGCTCTCTGCGATCGCACGCGCCAGCACTTCTTCGTTGAACGCCCACAGGTCTTCGATCGACCCGCCGCCACGACATACGATCAGCACATCCACTTCGCGACGCGAGCTTGCCGCTTCGACCATCGCCGCGAGTTTGCCGCTGACGCCCACGCCCTGGACGGGCGCTGGATATACGATGACGGGGATGTGCGGCGCGCGGCGTGACAGCGTGGTCAGCACATCGCGCAACGCAGCCGCCTGCAACGACGTGACGATGCCAATGGCGCGCGGATGCGAGGGCAACGCGCGCTTGCGCTCGGCGGCGAAGAGGCCTTCGGCTTCGAGCTGCGCTTTGAGCCGCAGGAACGCTTCATAGAGACGGCCTTGCCCGGTACGGCGCACGGCCTCCACATTCAGTTGCAATTCGCCGCGCGGCTCGTACAGGGTCACCAGCGCACGCACTTCAATACGGTCGCCTTCGCGCGGCGTGAACTCGGCATATTGAGCGCGGCCGCGAAACATGACGCAGCGCATCTGCGCCTGCGCGTCCTTGATCGAAAAATACCAGTGGCCGCTTGCCGCGCGAGTGAAATTCGACACTTCCCCCGCCACCCAGACAAGCGGAAACGAGCGCTCGAGCATCGTGCCGATCGCCCGATTCAATGCGGAAACAGGGACGACGACTTCGCCGCCGGGCGCGGCCGGCAACGAGAAAGGACTATCGGAGTTCATACGCGGGTAGCTTTGAGTTGGCCGGACAGACAATAGACCGAGCGGCCATCGGCGTCTAGCGCGCCGGTTGGATTGCCAAAAGTGTCCACATGGCGGGACGGGCAAGGCCGAACCCGCCAGCGTGCCCGCCAGATCACACAAATTCGAAGCATGTTGTTGATTTATATGGAGTTTATATCTCGACGACGTGATTGGCTGCCGACACGTGGCGCCCACCACGGCGCTTTCCGCGCGGTAGACGGCCGGTTTTCCACAAAGTTATCCACAGGTTGCGCATTGCGCAGTGCCACCACGTTGCGCGCCCAATTGGCAGGTAGCGACTTGCGGGGCGGGTCGCACGCGCGCTAGAGTGGCGGGTTCGTCGGCATGCCTTATCCGCCACGGCTCGCTTTACGGCGCGTCGCGCGGCACACTGCAAATGCTCTGCGCCGTTGGAGCCCGTTACTGTCGATTCACCTCCAGACCTCCGGAGAACCGCATTGATGCTTGCCTTGCGTAGCGCGCCTCGCACTTTTACGCCGCCGTCACGGCTTTCCCCGGCCTGCACCACGCGCGCCGTTCGCAAGATTCACGAATGAGCGATCTGAAACACCGTCTCGAAGCGCGTCTTGCACGCGAATGGCAGCAACGCGGTCCGCTCGCTTGGGCGTTGACGCCGTTCGCTTGTGTGTTCGGCGCGATTGCCGGCGCGCGCCGTGCCGCTTTTTCGCTCGGATGGCTCAAGCCGGTGCGCGTGGGCGTGCCGGTGGTGGTCGTCGGCAATGTCACTGTTGGCGGCACGGGCAAGACGCCGACCGTCATTGCGCTAGTCGAAGCGCTGCGCGCAGCGGGCATTACGCCGGGCGTGGTGTCGCGTGGCTACGGCGCACGCGTGAAAGCGCCGACGCCCGTCACGCCGGCATCGGCGGCAAGTGTCGGCGGCGATGAACCGCTGCTGATCGCGCGGCGCACGCATGCGCCCGTTTGCGTCTGCCCGGATCGCGTGGCGGCCGCGCAAGCGCTGTGTGCGGCCCATCCGGAGGTCGACGTGATCGTGAGCGACGACGGCCTCCAGCACTACCGCCTCGCACGAGACGCCGAGATCGTCGTGTTTGATCACCGGCTCGGCGGTAACGGCTTCCTGTTGCCCGCAGGTCCGCTGCGCGAGTCGCTTTCGCGCCGTCGCGACGCCACGCTGATCAACGATCCCTATGCGCGTACGCTGCCGCCTTGGCCTGACACGTTCGCTTTGCAACTCGCGCCCGCCGACGCGTGGCATCTCGACAATCCCACGCTGCGCCGTCCGCTCGCGCAATTCAGCGGCGAGCGCGTGATGGCCGCGGCGGGCATCGGCGCGCCGGAGCGCTTTTTCGCGACCTTGCGCGCCGCCGGCCTCACGCCCGCAACGCGCGCGCTGCCGGATCACTACGCGTTCGAGCGCAATCCTTTTACGGACGTCGACGCCGACGCGATCCTGATCACCGAAAAGGATGCGGTAAAATTAGGGTCCTGGCACGACGCGCGCATCTGGGTTGTTCCGGTCGAAGCCGCGCTCGATCATCGCCTCATTGCATTAGTTGTGGAGAAAGTCCGTGGACGCTCGCCTGCTTGAAATTCTCGTCTGCCCGATCTGCAAGGGCCCGCTCAGCTATGACCGTGCCGCACAGGAGCTGACCTGCAACGCGGACAAGCTCGCCTATCCGATCCGCGACGGCATCCCCGTCATGCTGGTGGACGAAGCGCGTCAAACGGTCGAAGGCACGCCGGTCGATCTGAATCCGGGTTCCGTCGCGTAAGTCGGCTACACGCCCGGTACGCGCGCGAGACAACGCAGCCGTTTCATAGATTGCGTCGTCTTGCGTCACGATTGCGAAACGTGTACTCGGGCTAGGCGACTATTCAATGGCAAGTGGCACGCGCACTTGTAGCCAAGGCGGCTCTCGCGCTTTCTGCTTGTCTAGTGCGCCTCTATTCGCTTCAAACTACTTCCGCGCCGTCTGTTTCGTATGCGCCCGCCTGCTGACAGCGGCCGCATCCTTCCGCTTCCATCGCCCCCGCTTACGATGACTCAAGCCAACGCTTCCACTCCGCCTTTCGTTGCCGTCGTCCCTGCACGGCTCGCTTCGACGCGTCTGCCCAACAAGCCGCTCGCCGACATCGGCGGAAAGCCGATGGTGGTGCGTGTCGCCGAACGCGCCCGCGAATCGGGCGCGCAGCGGGTGCTGATTGCGTCGGACGCACAGGTCGTGCTCGACGTCGCGCGCGATCATGGTTTCGAAGCGGTGCTCACGCGCGCCGATCATCCGTCCGGCACGGATCGTCTCGCGGAAGTGGCCGCGCAGTTCGGCTGGAGTGACGACACGATCGTCGTGAACGTGCAAGGCGACGAGCCGCTGATCGACCCGGCGCTCGTGTGCGGCGTTGCGTCGCACCTCGCGGCAAATAGCGGCTGCGCGATTGCCACCGCTGCGCATCCGATCACCGATCCCGCCGAAATTTTCAATCCGAACGTCGTCAAGGTCGTGCTCGACGCGCGCAGTGTCGCCATGTACTTCTCGCGCGCGCCGATTCCGTGGGCACGCGACGCATACCAGCCGCATTGGCCGGCTGTTGCGTCCATGCCCGCGCCAACGGCGCCTGCGGTGGTTCATCGGCATATCGGCCTGTATGCGTATCGTGCCCAGTTTCTGCGTACGTACCCTTCGCTCGCGATCTCGCCGCTCGAACAGGTCGAAGCGCTCGAACAGTTGCGCGCCATGTGGCATGGCGAGCGCATCGCGGTGCTCGTCACGCACGACGTGCCGCTGCCTGGCGTCGACACACCCGCGGATCTCGCTCGCGTACAGGCTTTATTCGGGTCTTGAGCGTAAAAACCCGTGGCATAATCGGACGGTTGTGCGCGCCTCCCAGTACTGGCGGGGGCCAGGGTTTGCCCGGTCGTCGTGTCGTCATCTTGCAGCGCCGTCGTGGTCGACGTGCAGCGCGAGAACGCGACATCAGCGGTGCGGGTCCCTTGCCTGATCGCGGGACGGCCATGTCGCCAACACAGAATTCACACAGATCTGGAGATATCACATGCGGTTGATCCTTTTGGGTGCACCCGGCGCGGGTAAAGGCACTCAGGCAAACTTCATCAAGGAAAAATTCGGCATTCCGCAAATTTCCACCGGCGACATGCTGCGCGCCGCCGTTAAGGCGGGCACGCCGCTCGGCATTGAAGCCAAGCGTTTCATGGACGCCGGCGAACTGGTCACGGACGAGTTGATCATCAACCTCGTGAAGGAACGTTTGCAGCAGCCGGATTGCGCAAACGGCTATCTGTTCGACGGCTTCCCGCGCACTATTCCGCAAGCGGAGGCCATGAAGCAGGCAGGCGTCGCGATCGACTACGTACTGGAGATCGACGTGCCGTTCGACGAGATCATCGTGCGCATGAGCGGCCGCCGCTCGCACGCGGCGTCGGGCCGCACGTATCACGTGAAGTTCAATCCGCCGAAGGTGGAAGGTCTCGACGACGTGACCGGCGAACCGCTGATCCAGCGCGACGACGACAAGGAAGAGACCGTCCGCAAGCGTCTGGATGTGTACGAAGCGCAGACCAAGCCGCTGATCGATTACTACAACGGCTGGGCGAAGAACGGCGATCCGTCGACGCCGTTGAAGGCGCCGCAATACCGCCGCATTTCGGGGCTCGGCACAGTCGAAGAAATTCGTGCGCGTGCATGTGACGCGCTGAAGTAGCCACGGCAATAGCGTTTTGATCGCATTAAGGGAAACCCGCCTCTGTTGGCGGGTTTTTTTTGCGCGATCACGGCTCACCTCTTCCCGAGGAACGGGACGACGTTTTAGTTAGCTATCCGTATCTATTTGCGCGTATTCAACTATCCTGGTGTAAGCATCAGACAGCTGATCGGGTCCGCTTTCCGCGATGCAGCATAGCCGCTACAATCAATCATCGAAAAGATATTCGATCCTGACATTACCGAACCGTAGCCAAGGAGAAGACATGGAGATCCGTGACAATGCATTCCTGATCACCGGTGGCGCATCGGGCCTGGGTGCCGCAACCGCACGCCTCATCGTCGAGCATGGCGGCAAAGTGGCGCTCGCCGATCTGAACCAGGATGCCGGCGAAGCGCTCGCCAAAGAATTAGGCGGCGTGTTCGTCAAATGCGATGTAAGCCGCGAAGACGACGCCACCCAGGCGGTCGAGGCCGCCACGCGACTCGGCGCATTGCGTGGACTCGTCAATTGCGCGGGCGTCGCGCCCGCGGTCAAGACAGTCGGCAAGGACGGCCCGCATCCCCTTGACTCGTTCGCACGCACCATCTCGATCAACCTGATCGGCACGTTCAACATGATCCGGCTCGCGGCCGTGGCCATGTCGAAAAACGAGCCGAATTCATACGGCGAGCGCGGCGTGATCATCAATACGGCGTCGGTGGCGGCCTACGACGGTCAGATCGGCCAGGCGGCCTATGCGGCTTCCAAGGGCGGCGTGGTCGGCATGACGCTGCCGATCGCCCGGGATCTGTCGCGCAACGGTATCCGCGTGATGACCATCGCGCCGGGCATCTTCGAAACGCCAATGCTGCTCGGCATGCCGCAGGAAGTGCAGGACGCGCTAGGCGCCATGGTCCCGTTCCCGCCGCGCCTAGGCAAACCCGTGGAGTACGCGATGCTCGCCAAGCAGATCTTTGACAACCCGATGCTCAATGGCGAAGTGATCCGTCTGGACGGTGCAATCCGGATGCAGCCGAAATAGACGACGTGCGCGCGTGCTGCAATGAAAAACGCCTGCGCATTCGTCATGTGCAGGCGGTTCGTTCCATACGTCACGCTGGCGGCGCGAGACGCAGCGCGCCTAGTCGCCGTCGTTATGCTGCGTGCGCTGACGTAATTCGTGCAACTGCGATTCCACCACGGTGGCATCTTCGGCGTCCGGCCTGTCGCCGAGATAACGCTCGAGGTCTTCGAGTGCGGGACGCAGATAGTCGAGCCTCGCGTACGCGAAGCCACGGTCGCGCACCTCTTCGATACTGTCCGGCAGCAGAATGACAAGCCGCTGCTGCACTGCCAGCAAACGCTGCCACCGTTCCGTCTGAAGATAAGTGGACTTCAGATTGCGCAACATGCGCGCAATGATCTCGCGGCGGGTGGCCGGCTGCAATAGCATGCGCAACGCGCGGCTCACCGAGTCGCCCGCTGACGCCACATAGGGCTCCAGCATGTCCACCATCTCCGACTCGGATAGCGAGTGTCCGCTCGTCGGGTCGAGCATCACATCGCCGTCCGGCGTCGTGACGCGCAGCAGAAAATGCCCGGGAAACGACACGCCACGCGCCGGTACGCCGACCTGCTCGGCCATCTCCAGATACAGCACGGCAAGCGAAATCGGAATGCCGCGGCGACGCTTGAGTACGGCGTTCAGGTGGCTGTTGTCCGGATCGTAATAATCGTTGAGATTGCTGGCAAAGCCCAGCTCGCGAAAGAAAAACCGGTTCAGAACGCCGACTTTCTGCCTGATGTCGGCGTCCTCCGGCATGCGACGCTGCAGGCGCACCACCAGTTCGTCGATCTCGGCCAGCGTAGCCTGCAGATCGAGATCGGGATAAGCGTCCTGTGCGAGCGAGAGCGCCGCCTCGGTCAGCGGAAGACTCTCGTCTTCGGCCACGAGCGTGCTGAAATAGTCGAGAACTCGCGTCATCGTGATCACTTCACTCGCCTTTTGAAATACGCGTATTTGAAGCCCATCAGCCAAAGCATACCGAAATATAGCGCGGCGAACAGAACGAGGCACGCTGCGAGCAACACCATGCGATCGACCGGCCGGTTATGCATGCCGATCCAGTCGAAGCTGATGGCGAGCCAGTGCATCACACCCGCCAGCACGAGGCACGCGCCAAGCAACTGCACGAAGAATCTGAGCCAGCCATTGGATGGCATGTAAATGCCGCGTTTGCGCAAACCGAGGAATAGCAGCAGCGCGTTGCCGCACGCACCAAGCCCGACGCTCAGCGTCAGACCGGCATGCGCGAAGATCGGCACGAATACATAGTTGCTCAGCTGCGTCAGAATCAGCACGCCGATGCCGATTTTCACCGGCGTTTTAATGTCCTGCTTCGCGTAGAAACCGGGCGCGAGAATCTTGATCAGGATCAGACCGATCAGGCCCACACCGTATGCCGCCAGTGCGCGCGCCACCATGACGACCGAGTTGCCGTCGAACTTGCCGTAATGGAACAGCGTCGCCGTGAGCGGCTCGGCAAAAAAGAACAATGCGACGGCGCTTGGCGCGGCCAGCAGGAATGTGACGCGCAGCCCCCAGTCGAGCAGGGAGGAATACTCGTGCGGATCGGCGTCGACGTGCGCCTTCGAAAGACTCGGCAACAGGATCGTGCCGAGCGCGACGCCGAGCAGCGCCGTGGGAAATTCCATCAACCGGTCCGCGTAGTTGATCCACGACACGGCGCCCGGGCCAATATGCGACGCGATATTGGTGTTGATGATCAGACTGATCTGCGCGACCGACACGGCGAACATGGCCGGCAGCATCTTCGACAGCACGCGTTTGACGCCACGATGCGCGAGTGCCTTCACCGGATTCCACCCGACGCGCGGAATCATGTCGATCTTCTTGAGGCCGGGTAGCTGCACGACGAACTGCAGCACGCCGCCCGCAATCACCGCCCACGCGAGCGCGTAGACCGGCGTTTGCAGGTGCGGCGCGACGAACACCGCGGCAGCGATGAACGCGACGTTCAGTAGGACAGGCGCGAAAGCCGGCAGCGAGAAGTTCTTGTACGTATTCAGCACGCCCGACGCCAGCGACGTCAGCGAAATGAAAATGATGTACGGGAACATGATGCGCGTCATCGCGACCGCGAGCGCGTAGGCCTGCCCTTCGTGCGCAAGCCCGGACGCGACGACGAAGACCACACCCGACGCGCCCAGCACGCCAATGACCGACAGCACGGCCAGCGCCCAGGCGAGCACCGTCGAGGTGGCGTCGACCAGCGCCTTGGTCGCGTCGTGGCCTTGGTGGTTCTTGAACTCCGCGAGGATCGGCACGAAAGCCTGCGAGAAAGCGCCTTCGGCGGAAATACGGCGCAGCAGATTGGGAATGCGGAAGGCGACGTAAAACGCGTCAGTGTATTGACTGGCGCCGAACGCGCGTGCGATCAGCGTTTCTCGGGCCAGTCCGGTCACGCGGGACAGCAGCGTGAAGCCGCTGACCGTCAGCAGGGCTCGGAATAGATTCATGGGGCGTTGATTATACGGGTGCCGCAAGTGCGGACGACGAGCCAAGACGCGATTCGGACCGATTTACCGCGAAGACGTTCGCAGCGGTGTTTGCATCTTCGCGGTTTTTGATCGTGTCTCGCGGTTTTGACGCGTGTTGTCGCGTGACTCTTCGCGTTGCCTCGGCGAATGACATCCCGGGATGTGAGACGACTCGATTCGGCCCGCCGAGCGCAGGCAAAAAATTCGAGACGCTCGCCTGCCGCAGACAGGACGCGCGCATGCCGCGACGCCCACGCGAACGCGCAGGCAACCGGACCGCCCCCCCGAGCCGCTGCCGGCGCCGCGCAGGGCGTCCGATTACCCGTTGCCACGTGCCTGATTTTGTTGCTATAATCGCCGGTTTCGAAGCTCGCTCAACGTTCGGAAGGGCACTGCTGCTGGTCGTAGGCGCGCAGTTTGATAGCAGCGTTAAGGCATCATCAAGCGCTTGCCGGCCGCAAACACACTTCGCGGCACACCGAACGCGGTTGCGTTCACGTAGTTCGATCGATTCATTCGACACTTTTTGCGCTCTTGGGCAATCGCTTCCAAGAGTTCGGATCTAAAAGCAGCACCTCACCATTTGAAGGTCAGGTACTGGAAACAGGAACAGGATAAGGAACCGTCATGGCTAACTCCGCACAAGCACGCAAGCGCGCCCGCCAGGCCGCCAAGGCAAACTCGCACAACTCGGCACTGCGCTCGAAGTTCCGCACGGCTATCAAGGCTGTCCGCAAGGCAATCGACGCAGGCGACAAGGCTAAGGCCGCTGAAATCTTCCAGGCATCGTCGAAGACCATCGACATCATCGCCGACAAGAAGATCGTTCACAAAAACAAGGCAGCTCGTCATAAGAGCCGTCTCGCTGCAGCCGTCAAGGGTCTGCAAGCGCCCGCAGCCCAGTAATTCCGGTCGGCCCGCTTCGGTGGGCTACCTCCTGTTTCCGCTGCACAGAAAGGCCCGCTTCGGCGGGCTTTTTTGCTTGGCGCGCCATTTTTCCGCTAACGCACGAAACGCGCGGCATTGGCCAGAAAGCTCCACTGCAAGTAGGCGTCGGCGCTGCCTTTGCATTCCGGCCAAGGCTGCGTTTCCAAAACAAAGGTACAAAAAAAACCCGCTTCCGCGGGTTTTTTGCTTTGAGCCGCCCTAGCCTTCAATAAACGCTGTCCAGCTAGATAATGTGCCGCTTCGCCAGCGGCGTTGCATGTTCGAGTTGCAATTCGCACGCCTCGGTGACGACCAGATCATTGTCTTTCGCAAAGTTCAGCACGAAGTCGAACGCCATTGGCTCGATGTCGCGTAATCGCGAATCGAGAATGACGCATTTGAGGTCGCCAATCATGGTAGGACGCACATACAACGAGTATTGCATATAGGCGTTCGGTCCCTTGCGCGCACCGGGACCAAAACCCGCCATGACGCCGGCAAGACGCTCCGACCAGTCGCTCGGCCGAAACTTTTTTCCCGTCGACGTGATGCCCTGAATGAAATATTCGGTTGGAGCTGCTTCGGCCATGTAGGAATACCTGTGTGACTGCCCAGCGAGATGGCGGCAAGCGGTGCTGAAATGCCTGAACACACGGCGCACTGTATTGAAAGCCTGCTGACAAACACCGCGCGCTGCGCACCGCAACGGGCCGCCGCGCCACGACGGCGCGCTTCGCGACGCAGGACCGTACGCGCTTTTCCGGAACCGTGCGAACCGTGTGCCGCGAGCAGAATACCGGCCTGCTGGGCTTAGGGATAACCGCCAGATTATAGCGCAGCGGACCTGTTTCCGCAGCGCACACAAGCGTGTTCCCGAGTCCGCGCACGCCTTTCATACGGCTTTCCCCGACCATTTGGCTGACTCGTCAAACGTGGCGAAATCCTTTATGCTGCACTGAGTTACCACAAACGACGGCGGCGCCGTCCGGCAATCGTGCCGGGTGAGTCCGCCGTATTTGTTTCATGACCGCCAAGAAAATTCGCCACTACCTGCAGTTCAAGGATTTCTCGCTGGAAGACTACGAGTACGTGCTGGAGCGCGCGCGCATTCTGAAACGCAAGTTCAAGAACTACGAGACTTATCATCCGCTGCACGATCGCACGCTCGCGATGATCTTCGAGAAGAATTCCACGCGCACGCGTCTGTCGTTTGAAGCCGGCATTTTCCAGCTGGGCGGCCATGCCGTCTTCATGAGCACGCGCGACACGCAGCTTGGCCGCGGCGAGCCGATCGAAGACGCCGCGCAGGTCATCTCGCGCATGGTCGACATCATCATGATCCGTACGTTCGGCCAAGACATCATTCAGCGCTTCGCCGAAAATTCCCGCGTGCCGGTGATCAACGGCCTGACCAACGAATACCACCCGTGCCAGGTGCTGGCGGACATCTTCACTTACTTCGAGCATCGCGGCCCGATTCGCGGCAAGACGGTCGCGTGGGTTGGCGACGCCAATAACATGCTGTACACATGGATCGAAGCCGCGCAGATTCTCGGCTTCAGGTTGCGCCTGTCCACGCCGCCGGGCTACAAGCTCGACCGTGCAATGGTGGCCGCGGAGAGCGCGCCGTTCTACGATGAATTCGACGACCCGAACGAAGCCTGCACCGGCGCCGATCTCGTCACCACAGACGTATGGACGAGCATGGGCTTCGAGGCTGAGAACGAAGCCCGCAAGGCAGCCTTTGCCGACTGGTGTGTCGACGCGGAAATGATGGCGCGCGCAAACTCAGACGCGCTCTTCATGCACTGCCTGCCCGCCCACCGTGGTGAGGAAGTCAGCGCAGAAGTGATCGACGGTCCGCAAAGCGTCGTGTGGGACGAGGCGGAGAACCGCCTGCACGTGCAAAAAGCCTTGATGGAATACCTGCTGCTCGGCAAGCTCAACCACTGAGCACGCCGTGAGTCGGCATGCGAGCAGCCTCTGCGTGAAGCGCGACGGGGCCTTGAATACGAGGCAAGGCATCCACGTTTTGCGCCACGCGTCAGGCGGGCGGCCAGAATATCGAGGTTTCCGGCTGCACCACCACACTGTCCCAAAATCGCGGACGGCGGGCAGTTTAGTGTCAAAATAGTGACTTTCCGCGCTCCGGGACCGCCGGCGCGCCTTGTTTTCCCGCTTTCTCCAGCTACGAGTTCACCATGAGCGATATCAAGAAAGTCGTGCTCGCCTATTCCGGCGGCCTCGACACCTCCGTCATCCTGAAGTGGTTGCAGGACAACTACGACGCCGAAGTCGTCACGTTCACGGCCGACATCGGCCAGGGCGAAGAGCTGGAACCGGCGCGCAAGAAAGCGTTGCAACTCGGCATCAAGCAGGAAAACATCTTTATCGAGGATCTGCGCGAAGAGTTCGTGCGTGACTTCGTGTTCCCGATGTTTCGCGCCAACACGATTTACGAAGGCGAGTACCTGCTGGGCACGTCGATCGCGCGTCCGCTGATCGCCAAGCGTCAGATCGAGATTGCCCGCGCGAGCGGCGCGCAGGCGGTGTCGCACGGCGCAACCGGCAAGGGCAACGACCAGGTTCGCTTCGAACTCGGCTACTACGCGCTGGAACCGGGCATCAAGGTGATCGCACCGTGGCGCGAATGGGACCTGCTGTCGCGCGAAAAGCTGCTTGCGTACGCGGAAAAAGCCGGCATCCCGATTGAGATGAAGCACAAGCAAGGCGGCGCGCCGTATTCAATGGACGCGAACCTGCTGCACATCTCGTTCGAAGGCCGTCACCTGGAAGACCCGAAGGCCGAAGCCGAAGCCGACATGTGGCGTTGGACGGTCGCGCCGGAAGACGCGCCGGACCAGCCGGAGTACCTCGACATCGAATACGAACACGGCGATCCGGTTGCGATCAACGGCAAGCGTCTGTCGGCTGCTGACATGCTGACCGAGCTGAACCGTCTGGGCGGCAAGCACGGCATTGGACGTCTGGATCTGGTGGAAAACCGTTACGTGGGCATGAAGTCGCGCGGCTGCTATGAAACGCCGGGCGGCACGATCATGCTGAAGGCTCACCGTGGCATCGAGTCGATCACGCTCGACCGTGAAGTCGCTCACCTGAAAGACGATCTGATGGCTCGTTACGCTTCGCTGATTTATAACGGCTACTGGTGGAGCCCGGAGCGTCGCGCGATCCAGGTGTTGATCGACCATACGCAGGAAAAGGTCAATGGCTGGGTGCGGGTGAAGCTGTACAAGGGCAGCGTGTCGGTGGTCGCGCGCGATTCGAAGGAAACGTTGTTCGACAAGACCATTGCCACGTTCGACGACGACGGCGGCGCATACAACCAGGCGGACGCTGGCGGCTTCATCAAGCTGAATGCGCTGCGCATGCGCATTGCCGAGAACGCCCGCCGTCAGCGCAACTGACGATCGGCGTTCCGGTGAGGGCTGGTCTCGCCTGAGCGAAATCGTCCGTTAGAGCCGAGCCAACTTACGCCAGACGCGTGAGCATGAAAAAAGGCGCCAGGAGACACCTCCCGGCGCCTTTTTCAATTCAGCCGACACCAAACGGACCGATAACTCAACGGAACCACACACCAGCAAGCCATTGGCCGCAAATCAGGCCCTCACAAGCACACCGGCTCCGCTTCCAGCTCCACGCCAAACCGCGCCAGCACATCCTGCTGAATAGCGCTCGCCAGGGCCAGCACATCGACGCCAGTCGCGCCGCCGCGATTCACGAGCACCAGCGCCTGCCGTTCATGCACCGCCGCCGCCCCGAGCGCCCGGCCCTTCCAGCCGCAGCGGTCGATCAGCCAGCCCGCCGCGAGCTTCACGCGGCCATCCGGCTGCGCATACGACACCAGCTCGGGCTCCCTGACCTTCAGCGCGTCGAACTGCGCCGCGTCGATCACCGGATTTTTGAAAAAGCTGCCCGCGTTGCCAAGCTGCAGCGGATCGGGCAACTTTGCACGCCGCACAGCAACGACGGCATCGAATATGGCCTGCGCGTCGAGCGCGCCTTGCGGGCCGCCGCGTGCCGCAAGCTCGCGTGCAAGATCCGCGTACCCTGCGCGCGGCTGCCAGTTCTTCGGCAGGCGGAACGTGACTGACGTAATCACAAACCGGTCACGTCCTTCCCGCTTGAAAAAGCTGTCGCGATAGCCGAAGCGGCAGGCATCCGCGCCGAATTCGTGCACCGCGCCCGTTGCCAGCTCCACCGCGCGCAGGGACGCAAACCGCTCGCCCATTTCCAGCCCGTATGCGCCAATATTCTGGATCGGCGCCGCGCCGACCGTGCCGGGAATCAGCGCGAGATTTTCCAGCCCGGGCAACCCTTGCGACAGCGTCCACGCAACAAACTCGTGCCACGGCTCGCCGGCCGCCGCCTCGACGTACCAGGCCGCGTCGTCCTCGCGCACCACGCGACGGCCGCGCAGCGCGACCAGCAACACCAGCCCCGCGAAGTCGCCGGTCAGCACGACATTGCTGCCGCCGCCGAGCACGAGCCGTTGCAGACCCGCCGCGCGCGGATCGCGCACGGCCGCCATCAGTTGTGCTTCGTGCTCGATTTGGCACGCGAACTGTGCACGAACGTCGAAGCCGAAGGTGTTATGCGCCTTCAGTGAATAGCCGGCAATGAACCCGGCAGAATGGGTGTGGGACATCGGAATGGAAACGGAGCTACCGCGAATAGAGGCGTATGGAGACGAATCGGCGCACACGGACGCGACCACGGACCGGCGCCCCGCCCGTTTCCCCGCAACGATGCGCGGCGGCCTTGGGCAAAAGGGAGTGGCGTCGGTAAAATGACGTCCGGTCCGTGATTATAGCGAGTGCCCCGTGAGCAGCCGACCGGCCGCATCACGCACCGCAGCACCATTGGGAGAAAGCAATGCCATCGTTTGACGTCGTCTGCGAAGCGAACATGATCGAAGTGAAGAACGCGATCGAACAGTCCAACAAGGAAATTTCCACCCGCTTCGACTTCAAGGGGTCGGACGCGCGCGTCGAGCATAAGGAAAACGAAATCACGGCCTATGCGGACGACGATTTCAAACTCGGCCAGGTCAAGGATGTACTGCTGTCGAAGATGGCCAAACGCAACGTGGACGTGCGCTTTCTCGACTACGGCAAGATCGAGAAGATCGGCGGCGACAAGGTCAAGCAGGTCATCAAGATCAAGAAGGGCGTCTCGGGCGATCTGTCGAAAAAAATCGTGCGCCTTGTAAAGGACAGTAAGATCAAGGTGCAGGCAAGCATTCAGGGTGACGCCGTGCGCATTACCGGCGGCAAACGCGACGATCTGCAAAGCGTGATTGCCATGCTGCGCAAGGACGTGACGGACACGCCGCTCGACTTCAACAACTTCCGCGACTGATCAGCAAGTGTCTTGTCTTATTGACCCGCCAAAGCGCCGCGCCAATAAGACAAGCAAGGCATCAACGATCGTTGGCTGCGGCATTCGCTGCCGCCTGCGCCTTTTTCTTGTCGCCAATACGGCTTTCCTGCCCGCGCATCAACTTGTTGATGTTGCCGCGATGACGCCACACGAGCAGTGAACTCATCACGACAATGGCGAGCGCAATCATGTGCGGCCCGAACAGGAAGCCGTCGAAAAGCGGTGCAAACACTGCCGCCGCGAGTGCCGCCAGCGACGAATAGCGCGTGAAGAATGCGACGATCAGCCAGGTCAGCAGCGTGGCAATACCGAGAATCGGATTGATCGCGAGCAGCACGCCCGCCGCCGTTGCCACGCCCTTGCCGCCCTTGAAGCGAAAGAACACCGGATACAGATGGCCGAGAAACACGGCGATCGACGCAACCGCGACCGACGTGTCGTCGAGTCCATAGCGCGTACCGTACTGCACGATGAACCACACGGGCAGCCAGCCTTTGAACGCATCGCCGAGCAGCGTGAGAATCGCGGCCTTCTTGCTGCCGCTGCGCAGCACGTTAGTGGCGCCGGGATTGCCGGAGCCGTATGAGCGCGGGTCGTCCAACCCCATCGCGGCGCTCACGATCACGGCGAACGACACCGAGCCGATCAGGTAGGCAACAACAGCGACGATCAGGTTTTGCATCTCGGGACTCTTCTAAGATAGGCGGTCTGAAAACTCGATACTCGACCGCAGCAGGGATTGAAGCGGCGCGTATTCTACCGAACCCGAAGGCCCGGAAAACATTCAGGCAAACGTCAATCGACGCTGGCGCACTGCACCGCCCGAGCCGCCAGCAGTTCGGTCAGGACCTTCGGTGCGATGCTGACGAGAAAACCGCGCCGCCCGCCGTTCAACCAGATTGTGTCCATCTCCAGGATGCTCGACTCCACGTACACCGGCATCTGCTTGCGTGTGCCGAACGGCGACGTACCGCCGATCAGGTAGCCGGAATGCCGGCTCGCCACTTCGGGTTTGCATGGCTCCACGCGTTTTGCGCCGATCTGCCGCGCGAGATTCTTCGTGCTGACCGTGCGGTCCCCGTGCATCAGCACGATCAGCGGCTTCGCATGTTCGTCTTCCATGACCAGCGTCTTCACGACATGATGTTCATCCACGCCGAGCTGGCGTGCGGATTCGGCTGTGCCGCCGTGCTCGACATAGTCGTAAGGATGCTCGCCGAAGGTAACGCCGTGACGCCGCAAAAACTGCGTGGCGGGCGTTTCGGACACGTGTCTGGATTTGCTCATCGGCGCATTGTAATGGCGAGTTTGCACAACGGCTATTTGCCGAACGGCCAATTGTGCGAGCTGGACCGTTGTGGCACGATCGTTCGACATATTCCCGGCGCACCGTACGTCCAACACCGAGTTCAAGTCAGGAGACACTGTTGAGCCACGAATCCGCGCCCCGCTCCGCGCTCGATATCACGGCGCTGCTCGCCGGGCTGCCGGCGCGTATCGCCGACATCCCCATACTCGCCGCCGCGCGGAATCCGCATCATGTCCTGTTGATCGAAGACGCGCGCCGTCTGACCAGCGCGCAACTGCTGCACGCTGTCGATGCCGTCGCCGAACTTCTGCGCGCCTGGGGCGTGCGCGGCGGCGATCGCGTGATGATCGTCGCGGAAAATAGCATCGCGCAGATCGTGCTGCTGTTCGCCGCCGCGAAACTCGATGCGTGGGCGCTAGTGTCGAACGCGCGTCTTTCGGCGGCCGAACTGGATTCGATCCGCGCTCATGCGCAGCCGCGCGTGGTCGCCTATGTGGTGGAGAGCTCCGCCGACGCGGCACTGCATGCCGCGCGCCATCACGCGCAAGCCGCGCCCGCGCTCACGCCGGACATCGGCGCATGGTCCTACGCCGTCGACCAGACCGTACAGGCGGAGCCGGTCGAGGCCGCCGGCGAGCGCCAATGCGCCGCGCTCATTTACACCACGGGTACGACTGGCGCGCCGAAGGGCGTCATGCTGTCGCACCGCAACCTGCTCTTTATCGCCGCTGTCTCCAGCCGGTTGCGCAAAGTCGGCCCGGAAGATGTCGTGTACGCGGTGCTGCCCATCTCTCATGTGTACGGGTTCGCGTCCGTGTGTCTCGGCAGTCTGCACGCCGGCGCCACTTTGCGGCTCGCGCCGCGCTTCTCGCCCGAAGCCGTGCGCCGCGCACTGGCCGAGGAACGCGTGTCGATCTTCCAGGGTGTCCCGGCCATGCACGCGAGGCTGCTCGAACATCTGCAGATACACGGCCACGCATGGGCCGCACCGCAGTTGCGCTTTGCCTATTCAGGCGGCTCGCCGCTCGACGCCGCCTTGAAAGCCAGAGCCGAAGCCATTTACGGCCTGCCGCTGCACAACGGTTACGGCATGACTGAAAGCAGCCCGACCGTCGCGCATACCATGCTCGACGCGCCGCGCGCGGACTGCTCGGTGGGCGAGATCATTCCGGGCGTCGAGGCGCGCTTCGTCGGCACAAATGGCGTGGATGCCGCCCGCGGCGAGATCGGCGAGTTGTGGGTACGCGGACCCAACGTGATGCTCGGCTACTACCGCAACCCGGAGCAGACGCGCGCCGCCGTCACCGAAGACGGCTGGCTCAAGACCGGCGATCTGGCGCGCGAGGACGCGGACGGCGCGCTGCATATCGTCGGGCGCAGCAAGGAGTTGATCATCCGGTCGGGTTTTAACGTCTATCCGGCTGAGGTCGAGCACGCGCTGAATGCGCATCCGCAAGTGGTGCAGTCGGCGGTGATTGGGCGCGCGGTCGAGGGCAACGAGGAAGTGGTCGCGTTCGTCGAACTGATCGCAGGCGCCGCGGTGACGCCCGCCGAGCTGATTCAATGGTGCGGCGAGCGGCTCGCGCCATACAAGCGCCCCGCCGAGGTCAAGGTGCTCGCGGCGCTGCCGGCCGCGTCAACCGGCAAGATTCTCAAGCATCAGTTGCGCGCTCACCTGTGAGGCGCGCGTTGTACAAGCAGGCTCATCAACCGCGCGGATGATGCATGGCGTGCAGCGACTTCAAGCGCTCGCGGGCCACGTGCGTGTAGATTTGCGTCGTCGATATATCCGTGTGGCCGAGCAACAGTTGCACGACGCGCAGGTCGGCGCCGTGGTTGAGCAGGTGTGTCGCGAACGCATGTCGCAGCGTATGCGGCGACAGCGGCGCGTGGACGCCTGCCGCCACCGCATGACGTTTGATGATGTTCCAGAACTGCTGACGCGTCATGCCTTCCGCACGGTTCGTCACGAAGAGCGCGTCGGTGGCGCGTGCGCCGAGCAACGCGGGCCGCGCTTCGCGCAGATAACGCTCGATCCAGCCGTGCGCTTCTTCGCCGAACGGAATCAGCCGTTCCTTCGAGCCCTTACCCATCACACGCACCACGCCTTCGTTCAGGCCCACTTCCACTGTTTTGAGCGTGACGAGTTCGGTCACGCGCAAACCGCTCGCGTACATCAACTCCAGCATCGTGCGATCGCGCAGGCCCAACGCCGTGCCGACATCGGGTGCGCCGAGCAGCGCTTCGACCTGCGCTTCGGTGAGCGTGGACGGAAAACGGGGCGGCTGTTTCGCCGAGCGGATGCGCACGGTGGGATCGACCTGCGTGCGATGCTCGCGCACGGCCCAGCCGTAGTAGCGCCGGAACACGGAGAGGCGCCGGTTCGCCGACGTCGATTTGTCGTTGCGCCGCGCCGCGCTATACGCATTGAGATCAGCCTCGCTGACGGTGTCGAGCGACGCATGGCGCGACTGCACGAGCCATTCAGCGAACAGACGCAGATCGCGGCGGTACGCGTCGAGCGTGTTGCGTGACAGGCCGTGTTCGAGCCACAACGCGTCGCAGAATGCGTCGATCGAGGCCGAGCTTGCCAGATAGAGAGGAGATGCGACGCTTGCGTCGTCGGCGAGGGTATCGCTCATGCGTAAAGGATGCTCCTGCATTCTTGCTGCGCTTTCGTTCGCCGGACCTGTGCCTTCCGGGAACCCGGCGCGAGTTCCGGCAAGCCGCTACTTTACGCCGCTTCCAACGCCCATTCCACATGCTCGCGCACGACGGAGGAAGCGTCCTGCGCACGCGCTCGAAGCGCGAGCACGATCGCCTCGCGCGCGCTTGCGCCGAGACTGCCGGACGGCGAGCGCAGCGCGTTGCCCATTCCCACCGCGAGATTGCGCAGCCAGCTTTCGTAGCCGATCCGGCGAATTGCGCTGCCTTGCATGCGCGTGTCGAAATCCGCCGCGCTCCATGCAAACAGTTCGACGAGCGTCGCCCGATCGAGTCCATGCCGCACATCGAAATCCGCGACGGGCGCGGCCTGCGCGAACTTGTTCCACGGACACACGAGCTGGCAATCATCGCACCCGTACACGCGATTGCCGATCAACGGCCGCATGTCGCGCGGAATGCTGCCCTTCAGTTCGATCGTCAGATACGAAATGCATAGACGCGCGTCGACCTTATAAGGCGCGACGATCGCGCCGGTCGGGCACGCGCCAATGCAGCGTGTGCAACTGCCGCAATGCGCGCCCGGTGTTTCCGGCGCGGCTTCGGGTACAGTCTCGGCGTCGGTCGGCAATGGCACATCGACATAAATTTCGCCGAGAAAGAACAGCGAACCGGCGTCGCGTTGCAGTAACAGCGTGTGCTTGCCGCGCCAGCCGATGCCCGCCTTCTGCGCCAGTTCGACTTCGAGCACCGGTGCGGAATCGGTAAATACGCGGTAGCCAAACGAGCCGATCTCCGCCTCGATTTTTTCAGCGAGATGTTGCAGACGGTTACGCATCACCTTGTGATAGTCGCGACCTCGCGCGTAAATCGACACGACCGCGGCCGCGGGGTCCGCGAGGCGCGCATGCTCGGCCGCACGCCAGTCCTGCGCAAGCGGAGCGCCTGGAGATGTGCGTCCATGTGCGTTCGCGCTTGACGTCTCGGCGGGCAAATAGGCGATGCGCGCAGTGATCACACGTCGCGTGCCGGCAACGAGCTCTGCCGGGCGCGCGCGTTTCATGCCGTGTTTCGCCATATAATCCATCTCGCCGTGGCACCCCGCTTCCAGCCAGGCTGCAAGCGGCGCTTCGGCAGCGTAGAGATCGGTGTCGCTAATGCCGATCGCTCCGAAACCCAGTTCACGGCCCCACGTTTTGATGTTGAGCGCGAGCGTGTTCAGCGCCGCTTCATCGAAATGACGCTCGGCACGCACGTCGTCGATGGCGTCGATCGCGTCGATCGGCTCGGGCGTGCGGGACACTGGGGACTCCGGACTTCGGTTCATCACGCCATTTTACGAGAATGCCTGCCAATTCCGATCTCGCCGTTCCACCGGCCGCCAACGTCCTGCTCGAACGCACCTTCGCGCTCGCAGACGAAGCCGCCACCAACGCGTTCGGCGAGCGCTTCGCGAAGGCGATCGACAGTGTGCGTGAAGCCCGGCTCGACACGCCCGATGCTCATGGCGACAGGGCTTTTTATGGGCTGCAGGTCCAACTCGTCGGCGATCTCGGCGCCGGCAAAACCACACTGGTACGCGCCACGTTGCGCGGCCTCGGCCATACAGGCCGCGTGCGCAGTCCCACTTATACACTCGTCGAACCTTATACGCTCGCGCGGCCCGCTGGGGAACTCGCGCTCTATCACTTCGATCTGTACAGATTCACCGATCCGGCCGAATGGGCCGACGCGGGCTTTCGCGAGTATTTCGACAGCGGCGCCATCTGCCTCGTCGAATGGCCGCAACGCGCGGGGCGCCTTCTCGGCATACCGGATCTCGTCTTCTCACTCGATCTCGACAGCGGGAACGACGCACGCGTGCTCGTCGCACGGGCATACAGCGAATCAGGAAAGGCATGTCTCGAAAGATGTTGATCAAACCGTTCCGCTCGATCGAATCAGCGGCTACCGCAACGCATAACTGGCGGCGCCGGCAGATTCTGCGGGCGGGCGCGTCCACCCTCGTGCTCGGACTCGTCGCGCCGCGTCTCGCAAGGGCAAGCTCCGTGCTCGGCGTGCGCGTGTGGCCGGCGCGCGACTACACGCGCGTGACGATCGAATCGGATCAGCCGTTGCAGAACGCGCAGCAACTGCTGCAAGGTCCGGACCGCCTGGTCGTAGATCTCAGTGGCCTCGACCTCGACCAGGAACTGAAAGACCTGGTGTCGAAGATCACGCCAAACGATCCGCAGATCCAGTCGGTGCGCGTTGGCCAGTATCAGCCGCATGTCGTGCGCATGGTGTTCGATCTGAAAGGTTCGGTGAAGCCACAGGTCTTCGCGTTGCCGCCGGTCGGCGCGTACAAATACCGTCTGGTGTTCGACCTGTACCCCGCCGTTGCGCCCGATCCGCTGATGGATCTGCTCGCGCAAAGCGAGCGCAAGCAGCAGACTCTCGACCAGAACGCCGCGCCGCCGGCCACACTCAGCGGCCCCGGCACCACGCCGCCAGCCGCCGACAACAGCGAGGCCTTCTTCGAACGTTATGCGCAGAACGGCGGCGCCGGCAGCGCGGGCGGGAGCACGTCGGGCGTGCCGCATCCGCCCACGCATCTCACGCCGTCACCGGTGCCGGCTCCAATGCCGCCCATTGCCGGCCGGCCCGGCGCGCCTTCGGTGCCGGTCGCGCCGCCCACCGCGATTGCCCGCAACAAAGGCGCCACGAGCGGCAGCCACGGCAGCGCGAACCTCGGCGATGGCGACAACGACGACACGTACGCGTTCACCACGCCTAAATCCGGCAAGAGCAACACCGTGCGTCTGTTGACGGTTGCAATCGACCCGGGTCATGGCGGTGAAGATCCAGGCGCAATCGGCGGTTCGGGCACCTATGAAAAACACGTCGCATTGGACATCGCGAAGAAGCTGCGCGCGAAGATCGACGGACAGCCGAACATGCGCGCGATGATGACACGCGACGCCGACTTCTTCGTGCCGCTCAACGTACGCGTGCAGAAAGCGCGTCGCGTCGGGGCGGATCTGTTCGTGTCGATCCACGCGGACGCGTTCACCACGCCGGAGGCAAAGGGCTCGTCGGTGTTCGCGCTGTCGGAGCATGGCGCGTCGAGCGCCGCGGCGCGCTGGATGGCGAACAAGGAAAACTCGTCGGATCAGATTGGCGGCATCAACATCAAATCCGACGACGCCGCGGTGAACCGCGCGCTGTTCGACATGTCGACCACCGCGCAGATTCGCGATTCAATGCGTTACGGCAACTTCGTGCTGAAGGAAATTGGCGGCATCAACAAGTTGCACAAGGGGTCGGTCGAGCAGGCCGGGTTTGCCGTGCTCAAAGCGCCGGACATTCCGTCGATCCTCGTGGAAACGGCCTTCATCAGTAACCCGGACGAAGAACGCCGCCTGAACGACGACGCGTATCGCGACAAGATGGCCGACGCGATCATGACCGGCATCAAGCGCTACTTCGCCGCCAACCCGCCGCTCGCGAAGAACCGCATGACCTGACGCACCACGCTGCGATGACACCACGAATGACGGCCGCTCGATGCGGCCGTTTTTTCGTTGCGCACGCAAATCAGGCTTCGGCCCACGGCTCGGCCCACGCGGCGTTTAACGCGCCGGCACGAATCGCTGCAGGACCCGTCCGCCGAATACATTGACGGCGAGCCCGGCCATGACCAGCGCTGCGCCTGCGATCTGCGCGGCAGACAGGCTCTCATTGAGAAACAGCGATGCGGATGCGAGGCCGACGATCGGCACCAGCAACGAGAACGGCGCGACCTGACTCGCGGGATAGCGCGACAGCAGACGGCTCCAGAGTCCGTAGCCGAGCAAGGTAGCGATGAACGCCAGATAGACGATTGCGAAGATCGACATGGCGCTGATGCCGGAGAGCGCCGCGACGATCCGCTGCGGTCCCTCGAACGCATAAGACAGCGCGAAAAACGGCAGCGGCGGAATCAGGCTTCCCCACACCACCAGCCCGACCAGGTCAACCTGGCCGATCTTCTTCGTCACGATGTTGCCGAGCGCCCATGAGCACGCGGCGCATAACGTGAGCGCGAAACCGGCAAGCGTCATCGCGTGGCCGCCCTGCAGACCGATCACGGCGAGGCCGCCCGCTGCGATCAGCAGACCGATCACATTCGGCACGCGGAAACCTTCACGCAGAAAAAGCGCCGCGAACACCAGCGTAAAAAACGCCTGCGCCTGCAGCACGAGCGACGCGAGACCCGCCGGCATGCCGACGTACATGGCCGAAAACAGGAAAACGAATTGCCCGAATGAAATCGTCGCGCCGTACGCTAGCAGCCAGCGCCAACGCATGCGCGGACGTTTGACGAAAAACACAGCCGGCACCGCCGCGAGCGTGAAACGTAACGCGCCGAGCAGCATCGGCGGCACGCCATGCAAGCCCACCTTGATCACGACGAAATTGACGCCCCACGCCACGACAACCACCAGCGCGAGCAAAAGATCCCTCGGCGACATGCCGGTCCCCCTCTGATTGTTGGATCCGGCAGTTTACCGGACGCGATAGCGGGTTGAAGTGCGTCATTGCGTAGCCAGCCGTTCAGCCAGCCTCCTGCGCTCGCGATGCAACACGGCATGACGGACCCCGCGCCCCGCCTGCTCATGATTGCAGAACCTCGCTGCGGTCACGACGTCAACCGCAGTAGAATCGTCCATTAAACGCATTTACCCACTCTCCTCCTGGCGAGTCTGCCCATGTCATCCTCGATCAAAGCAGTCCTCACGCCGCATCTGCGCGACGTCGGCACTCTCACCGTGCGGCGCGTGCTGCCGGCCATGGCCGCGCGTCTGGTCGGGCCGTTCATTTTCTTCGACCACATGGGCCCCGCACGGCTCGACCCGGGCGTGGGCCTCGACGTGCGTCCGCACCCGCATATCGGCCTTGCCACCGTCACGTACCTGTTCGACGGCGCGATCATGCATCGCGACAGCCTCGGCTCGGAGCAGAAGATCCTCCCAGGCGACGTCAACTGGATGACGGCCGGGCGCGGGATCGTTCACTCCGAACGTACGCCTGCCGAAGACCGCGCGGGCGGTCTGAACATGCATGGCATTCAGACGTGGGTCGCGCTGCCGCTGGAGGACGAGGACGTCGAGCCGTCGTTCGCGCATCATGAGGCGCAGACGTTGCCGGTCGTCGAGCGGAACGGCGTGACGCTGCGTGTGATAGCGGGCACCGCGTTCGGCGAAACTTCGCCGGTCGTCACTTTTTCCGGCACGCTGTATGTCGCCGCGCAGTTCGAGCCGGGCGGCGCCTTCGCGCTCGAACCCGAGCATGAGGAACGCGGCGTCTATCTGGTGGACGGCGATCTGGAAATCGACGGCACACCGCTCGAAGTCGGTCAGATGGCCGTGCTCGCGCTCGACGAAACGGTCACGCTCGCGAGCACGCACGGCGCGCGCGCGATGCTGCTCGGCGGCGAGAAGCTCGACGGCGAGCGTTTTATCGAATGGAATTTTGTCGCCAGTTCGCGCGAAAAAATCGAAGCGGCCAAGCTAGCGTGGGCGAATCAGGAAATGGGCCATGTGCCTGGCGAAACCGAATGGATTCCGCTGCCGGTACGGAAATGACGCCACCCAACGCGCGCCGTATTGATTCCGCCGCGTTCGGCCCCAATTAAGCTGCAAACCGTTTTTATCGACGAGGACGCAATGGACACCACGCTGGCCACATTTGAACAGGACGTCATCGCGGCGTCGACACTGGCCCCTGTGCTGGTCGATTTCTGGGCGCCCTGGTGCGGCCCGTGCAAGACGCTAGGCCCGATGCTCGAAAAGCTCGAAGCCGAAGCCGCCGGCAAATGGAAGCTGGTCAAGGTGAATGTCGACGAGAACCAGGAATTGGCCGCTCACTTCCAGGTGCGCAGCATTCCGCACGTCATGGCGTTTGCCGACGGCCGGCCGGTCGATCAGTTCGTCGGCGTGTTGCCGGAAGGGCAACTGCGCGAATTCATTGAGCGTCTGGTGCCGCAAGGCGCGGACGCAGCCCGACTCGAAGCGCACGCCGCGCTGGACGAAGGCCGCCGTGAAGATGCGTACGACGCGCTGCAGGCCGCGCTCGCGTACGACCCGGGTTTCGACGAAGCGCGCATGGACCGCATCGAAATGCTGCTCGAAGACAACCGTATCGACGAGGCACGTAACGAGGTCGATCTGCTGTCGCCGAAAACCACGCAAGGCATCGATGCGCGTTTTAACGCGATCAAGACGCGGCTCGACGCCGTGGATGCAGCCGCAGATCTGCCGCCCACCGACGCGCTGGAGGCAAAGGTCGCCGCCAGTCCCGACGACCTCGAAGCACGCTTTGATCTGGCCAGCGCACTCATTGCGCACCGCAAATACGCGGGCGCGCTCGAACACCTGCTGGCGATCGTGCAGCGCGACCGCACGTTCCGCGACGACATTGGGCGCAAGACCATGTTGTCGGTGTTCGATCTGGCCGCGCATCAGCCGGAACTCGTTGCGCAGTGGCGGCGCAAGTTGAGCGCGGCGCTGTATTGAGCGGTGCAGCCAACGTCGTAGTCAAGAATCTTTGTGCCAGCGTACGGACCAGCAAAGGCGCGGCATGCAAGCCGCGCCTTTTTTCATTGTTGAGGTGCATGCGCTGATGCGCCTTCTGTCCTCATCCCGCCGCCTGTCTTGCCAGTGCTCGCAACACGTGCGCGGCCGCCGCGAAACCGAAGCTCGCTGTCACGCACACGCTCGAACCGAATCCCGCACAGTTCAAACCGATCGGCCCCGTGTGTCCCGGCGACGTCGTGACGTGCTCTGCTTCGTCATCGATATCGCAGACGGCAGCCTCCGGATAGATCAGCGGCTCGTCGGAATAGACGGCGGCCACCTTGAATTTCGCCTTCGGCCCGCGCGGAAAACCGTGCTGTTTGCGTAACTGGCCACGCACCTTGGATAGCAGCGGATCCTGAATGGTCAGCGCCAGATCGTCGATGCGAATGCGGGTGGGATCGAGCTGGCCGCCCGCCCCGCCGACCGTGATCAACGGCTGTTTCTTTTCCACGCACCAGGCGATCAGCGCGGTCTTGGTCCGTACGCTGTCGATCGCGTCGATCACGTAGTCGAAGCCTGCGCCCAGCGTCGCCTCGAAATTGTCCGGCTCGACGAAGTCTTCGATCAGCCGCACGTCACAGTATGGATTGATCGCGGCGATGCGCTCGGCCATCGCCTCGACTTTGGGCTTTCCGTAATTGCCGTCGAGCGCGTGAATCTGCCGGTTCGTATTGCTTTCGGCGACGTTATCGAGATCGATCAGCGTCAGCGTGCCGACCGCGCTGCGTGCGAGCGCTTCGGCCACCCATGAGCCGACTCCGCCGATACCGATTACCGCGACGTGCGCGCCTTCAAACGCGGCGAGCGCCGGCGCGCCGTACAGGCGGGCGATTCCGCCGAAGCGGCGCGCGCGATCGGCGGTTTCACTCCCGTCGAGGCTGGTAGTAAGATCGGTTTGCGCGGTCGTGCTGGACATCATGGCGGGGCTCGTGGAAGACAGGCAAAGCAGAAGGTTTCGCGCGAGGTTGCGCAGCCCGTATTTTGCCTGAACGTCCCGCTTCGCATTGCAGCGGTGAACAACAAGGGCGTGCCGCGAAAGCGCCGGCAGGCGTGAAGTGCGGCGCGTGGCCATGACCGGGCCGCGCGCAAAAAAATTACGCCTTAGCTATACTGAATGGACTGTAGCGTTTGCATAAGAACATGACCTCACTCGCCGAACTTCGAAAAAACTATTCGCTAGGTTCTTTGGACGTTACCGACATAGATCGCGATCCGTTCCGTCAGTTCGACGCATGGTTCGCACAGGCGGTCGACGCCAAACTGCCCGAACCGAATGCAATGACGCTCGCCACGGTCGATTCGCGCGGGCGGCCGTCGGCACGCATCGTCCTGATCAAGGGCGTCGACGAGCGCGGGTTCGCGTTCTTCACTAATTACGAAAGCCGCAAAGGCCGTGAACTGGCGGCCAATCCTTACGCGAGCCTTCTGTTTTACTGGATCGAACTCGAACGGCAAGTACGTGTGGAAGGCCGCATCGTGAAGACGAGCAGCGAGGAAAGCGACGCGTACTTCGCGTCGCGTCCGCTCGGCTCGCGGATCGGCGCGTGGGCGTCGAATCAGAGTCAGGTGATTGAAAGCCGTTCGCAGCTCGAAACACGCGAACGCGAAATGAGCCTGCAGTACGGCGATCATCCGCCGCGTCCACCGCATTGGGGCGGCTATCGTTTGGTGCCCGAAGCAATCGAGTTCTGGCAGGGCCGGCCGTCGCGTCTGCACGACCGTTTGCTCTACACGCGTTCAAGCGAAAACAGCGCCTGGCAAATCTCCCGCCTTTCGCCTTGAATCTGAATAAAACGCCGAACGCGCGCCGCCAATGCAGCAGCGCGCGGCGGCCGGATCGTGTCACGCAGCATGGGAGTCGCGCTGCGCTGAACCACGATCCACATAAGCTTTGCTTGAGTTCAACGGACACGGAGAAATCACATGTTCTGGGAGAAGAAGCTGGCGCAGTGGGTGGAAGATGTAAAAACCAAGGCTAACCTGCCAGCACGGCTCGTGCTGTGGGACGGCCAGCAACATGACTTCGGGCAGTTCGCCGCGCCCCAGGTCACGCTACACGTGAAGAGCGCCACGGCGCTGCCCTATCTGCTGGAACCCAGCCTCGACAATCTTGGCGAGGCCTACGTGAAGGGCAAGATCGACATCGAAGGCAAGCTGTCGGACATCATCAACATCGGCTATCAGCTCGCGCGCAATACGGTGACGAGCGCGAGCAAGCTGGCGCGCGTACGACGCTACTTCAACCATTCGAAGGCGTCGGACAAGAAGGCGATCCAGTATCACTACGACGTCTCGAACGAGTTCTACAAGCTGTGGCTCGATGAGAACATGGTGTACTCGTGCGCGTACTTCGAAAATGGCGACGAAGATCTCGCCACCGCGCAGATCAAAAAGATCGACCACATCCTCACGAAAATCCAGTTGCAACCGGGGCAGCGTCTGCTCGACATTGGCTGCGGCTGGGGCGCGCTCGTCATCCGGGCGGCGCAGAAATTCGGCGCGAAATGCGTGGGCGTGACGTTGTCGCAGAACCAGTTCGACCTTGCCACGCAGCGCGTGAAGGCGGCTGGCCTCGAAAACCAGATCGAGATTCGTCTGCAGGATTACCGCGACGTTCAGGGACAATTCGACCGCATTACGAGCGTCGGCATGTTCGAACACGTGGGCCGCAAGAACCTGCCGGGTTACTTTGAGAAGATTCGCGATCTGCTGGTGGACGACGGCATTGCGATGAATCACGGCATTACGTCGAGCGACTCGGATAGCGGCGAAACCGCACTGGGCGGCGGTGAGTTTATCGACCGTTACGTGTTCCCGGACGGCGAGCTGCCGCATATCAGCCTCGCGCTCGAAGCGATGCAGCGCGGCGGCCTCGAAGCGGTTGACGTCGAAAGCCTGCGCCGTCACTATGCGCACACGCTGGACATCTGGGCAGAAAATTTCGAGGCGCATGCCGACGAGGCCCGTAAGCTCGTCGACGACGAGAAATTCCGCATCTGGCGCGTGTACCTTGCTGGCTGCGCCTACGCGTTCGAAACCGACGACGTGTCGATCTACCAGGTGGTGTGCCGCAAGGCTGGCCGCAGCGCGAAAACCTTGCCGTGGTCGCGCCGCTATATGTATGAAAAACCGCTGTGACACGGTGGCGCTAGCGCGCCGGTCCGTGTATCTATAGCGGACGGGCGCGATCCGGCGCAACCTTGAACAGCAGGCCAAATGTCGATGGACCCGAGCGGGACGAGTGAAATTGCAGAGCCGGTGAGCGGTGAGGCCGAACCGCAAGCCGAAGCGGTTCAGTTCGATCTGTTCGGAATGCCGGTGGAACACTCGTCCGCAGTATCGGCAAAAGCAGATTGCCATTCAAGGAAGCCGCTGAGCCGCACCGCTGCCACCGATGACATTGCCGGGCAGGCGGGCTCACCTGCCGACGCGGATGCCGATGCCAATGCCGCGCTGGAACACGCCGAATCCCGCCGGCAAGCGCGCGCGAACACCGATAGAACCGCTTCGCTATGGGAAGGCGAAGCGGCCGTCGGCAACGCAGAAACCCTGCCCGCGAATAATCCAAAAAAGCGCCGCTCTCGCGATGTCGTCGCTGCACCGCCCTCGGCGGAACTGCTGGCACTCGCCGCCAACCTGCCGCCACAGATTCACCTTGGCACGTCCACCTGGTCGTTTCCGGGCTGGAACGGCATTGTCTACGGCGACGAATACAGCAACAGCAAGCTCTCGCGCGAAGGGCTGAGCGCCTATAGCGCGCATCCGCTGCTGAAAACGGTGAGCATCGACCGGTCGTTTTATCAGGCGCTGACCATCACCGACTATCTGCGCTACGCGCAACAGGTGCCCGAGCACTTCCGCTTTATCGTCAAAGCGCCGATGACGATCACCGACGCTACCGTGCGCGCCGAACGCGGCGAGCCGATGTCCGTCAATCCCTGCTTTCTGAACGCGCAAATGGCAATCGACGAGTTCGTCACGCCCTGCGTGGAAGGTCTTGGCAGGAAGGCCGGCGCACTGGTGTTCCAGCTTTCGCCGCTGCCGGATCAGATGCTCGCGCAACCTGCGGTGTTCATCGAACGTCTGGCCGGGTTTTTGTTGGCGCTACCGCCGCTGCCGCAGGGCACGTGTTACGCCGTCGAAATTCGCGATGCGAGCCTGCTCACGCCGCGCTTTATCCGCGCCCTCAAGATGGCGGGCGTGCGGTATTGCGTCGGGATTCACGCGCGCATGCCCGACCCGCTGCGTCAGGCAGCGGCGCTTGCGCTGCTCGACGGCGAGCCCGCCGGACCGTTGATCGTCAGGTGGAGCCTGCACGGAGGCTTCAAATACGAACAGGCGAAGGCGAAGTACGAGCCGTTTGATCAGCTCGTCGATCAGGACCCGGCCACACGCGCGTCGCTCGCCGAAGTGGCTGCGCGCTATGCGCTGGCCGGTCAGCCGGTGGTGATCGCCATCAATAACAAGGCGGAAGGCTCGGCGCCGCTGAGTTGCGTGGAACTGGCGCGGGCGATCATTGAAGCGTACGCGCGGCTTGCCCATGAGCGGCAGCACGGGCAGCCGCACGAGGTCGGCGAGCCCGAACCGTCGCCGCAAGAAAACCCCCAGTGCGACCCGGACTGATTGTTTGCGCCCGTTGCCTCGCCAACCTGCGACCCGCCATGCCGCTCAACCCGGCTTGATCCGGTGAGCGAACTTCTGACGAAACTTCGCCACCTTCGGCGCGACCACGAACGAGCAATATCCCTGATTCGGATGCTGCGCATAATAGTTCTGGTGATACGCCTCGGCCGGCCAGTAGTTGCCGTCGAGCGGCAGAACCTGCGTGACAATCGGACCGCTGTAAATCCGCTGCTCGCCAATGTCGCGGATCGTTTGCAATGCGGTTTCGCGCTGCGCGTCGGAGTTCGTGAAGATGACCGACCGATATTGCGTGCCGACGTCGTTGCCTTGCCGGTTCAACTGCGTCGGGTCGTGAATCGCGAAAAAAATCTCCAGAATCTCGCGATAGCTGATTCGCGCCGGATCGAAGTCGACGTTCACCACCTCCGCGTGACCCGTGTCGCCGTCGCACACCTGCTCGTAAGTGGGCTGCGGGGTCTGTCCGCCGGCATAGCCCGATTGCACCGAGTTCACGCCATCGACGCCCAGATACACCGCTTCGAGGCACCAGAAACATCCGCCACCCAAGGTGGCAATCTCGCCTGTCTGACTCATGCTCGTCGCTCCTTAAGACTGATTTCTGACTCGCTTCCTGACACGCCCCGGCTTGCGCGTTTTGACTTGTTCCGGCGACTGACGCCGCCGGCGCGTGCGTCGCACTTTGGTTGCAAGAACGCCTGCCCGATCGACGCCGGTCCCGCGTTGCTGCGACACGCGTCCCATTGACGCGACATCCGGCCACGCTTAAGTGGTTTTCCGCACACGGCAGCAGAGGTCGCGGCCGACATGCCGCGATAACAGTTAAAATTGCGGCAAATCGACGATTTTCACTATGACTTTCGAATCATCTGTTCCCGGCAGCACCTGCGATGGTTTCAGCCTGCCCGTCCGGCTTGCGCCAGAGACGCTCGCCCGATGAAAAAACACGCCAGCCCGCCGAATTTCGACCAGGCCGCTTTTAAACAGGCGCTCGGCCAGTTTGCCACCGGCGTCACCGTGATTACCACGCGTGCGGCGTCCGGGCAGTTGATCGGCATCACGGCAAGCTCATTCAACTCCGTTTCGCTCAATCCGCCGCTCGTGCTGTGGAGTCTCGCGACTCGCTCGGCATCCATGCCCGTATTCCGTGCGAACAGTCACTACGTGGTGAATGTGCTGGCCGCTTCTCAGCTCGATCTGTGCAAGCGTTTCGCGACGGTGAAGGGGGATCGCTTCGAGGGCGTTTCGCATGCGGAAGGCGACACCGGCATGCCGGTGCTCGACGGCGCACTCGCATGGTTCGAATGTCACAATCGTAGCCGCTACGAAGAAGGCGACCACGTGATTTTTGTCGGCGAAGTGGAGCGCTGCGGGGTGCACGAGCATGCCGCCGACCTCAAGCCACTGGTGTTTCAAAGCGGGCAATTCTTCGGACTGGATCCGCTCTGACCGGAACGCAGCCGTGCCTTGCCGGTCTCACCGGCGCGCGCGCAAAGCGGCTAACGCTTACCGATCATTATGCGACGCCCCGTGCGTGTTCGTCCGGGTCACGAGCGACACCGGCACGCCTGAGTCTTCCTTCAACGTCTGCAGCACGATATTCGAGCGGATATCCATCACGCCCGGCGCCTTGTAAAGACGCTGCAGTACGAAGTCCGAATAGTGTTTGAGGTTGTGCGCAAGCACGCGCAGCAAGTAATGCGTTTCGCCGGTCACGACGAACGCGCCGACCACCTCCGGCCAGTCCCGCACCGCTTCGGCGAAGCGCTCATGCCAGTTCTCCTGGTCGTTGCGCATGGACACCTGCACGAATGCCTCCAGTTCGAATCCCAGCACTTCACGGTTCAGACACGCGCGGTAGTGCTCGATGACACCCTGCTCTTCCAGCAGACGCAGGCGTCGCAGGCAGGCTGATGGCGAAAGCGAAATACGCTCCGCAAGGTCGAGATTGCTGATCCGTCCTTCTTGCTGAAGCACCGCCAGAATACGGCAATCGGTGGCGTCGAGCGAGATCGCGTTCATATTCGGTCTCCCTTTCCCATTTGAATCAAATTATGTTCCAAGACCGGCCTCGGAAGGTGTTTTTTTCGCAATCACATTTCACTCCAAGCCGCCTATCATTCCGTGATAGACACAAACCGCCGATGGAGACATGCAAACACTCTGGGACATCACCCCCGCCGTCGATACCGCGACGCCCGTCTGGCCCGGCGATACGCCGGTCGGTATCGAGCGTGTGTGGCGCATGGAAGCGGGCTCGCCGGTCAATGTCGCGCGTCTGACGCTGTCGCCTCATACCGGCGCGCACACTGATGCACCGTTGCATTACGACGCCAGCGGCGCAGCGATTGGCGAAGTGCCGCTCGACGCCTACCTCGGCCTATGCCGGGTGATTCACTGTATCGGCGCAACACCTGTTGTCACGCCACAACACCTGAGCGGCTCGCTCGACAATCTGCCGCCGCGAGTCTTACTGCGCACTTACAGAAAAGCGCCCATCGGCGCATGGGACAGCGCGTTCTGCGCGGTCGCGCCGGAGACGATCGATCTGCTCGCCGGCCACGGTGTAAAGCTGATCGGCATCGACACGCCGTCGCTCGATCCGCAGGAGTCGAAAACGATGGACGCGCATCACCGCATCCGCGCACACCGCATGGCGATTCTCGAAGGCGTCGTGCTGGACGCCGTCGCGCCCGGCGACTATGAACTCATCGCTTTGCCGCTGAAGTTGACCACGCTCGACGCGAGCCCGGTGCGCGCGGTGTTGCGCTCGCTGCCGCGCGTCTGACCGAACTTTGCGCAGCAAGCCTTCAGGACCTGCGGCCCTATCCCCAATCTGATCCACTGGACCATCATGAACCACCGTGACGAAGCACTGGCGCTCGACAGCGCCGATCCGCTCGCGACTTTGCGCGGCCAGTTCGCGCTGTCGTCGACGACCATCTATCTCGACGGCAATTCGCTGGGCGTGCCACCCGCGGCCGCCGCGCAACGGGCGCAAACCGTGATCGGCGCGGAATGGGGCGAAGGGCTGATCCGCAGCTGGAACACCGCCGGCTGGTTCGAACTGCCGCGCCGGCTAGGCAACAAGCTCGCACCGCTGATCGGCGCGGCCGAGAACGAAGTGGTCGTCACCGACACGATTTCGATCAACCTGTTCAAGCTGTTGTCCGCGGCGTTGCGCGTGGCGGATGCACGGGATCCAAAACGTCGCGTGATCGTGTCCGAGCGCTCCAATTTCCCGACCGATCTGTATATCGCGCAAGGCCTGATCGACCAGCTCGACCGTGGCTATGAACTGCGTCTCGTCGACGATCCGTCCGAGTTACCCGCCGCGATCGGCGACGACACGGCCATCGCGATGATCACGCACGTCAACTACCGCACCGGCTACATGCACGACATGGCCGCGCTGACACAGCAGATTCACGACAAAGGCGCGCTCGCGCTGTGGGATCTCGCGCATTCGGCGGGCGCGGTGCCGGTCGACCTGAACGGTGTCGGCGCCGACTACGCCGTAGGCTGCACGTACAAATATCTGAACGGCGGCCCCGGTTCGCCCGCGTTCGTGTGGGTGCCCAAGCGTCATCAGAACGACTTCGCGCAGCCGCTGTCCGGCTGGTGGGGTCATCGCGCGCCGTTCAGAATGGACCCGACCTATGAGCCGGATGACGGCATTGGCCGATTCCTGTGCGGCACGCAGCCCATGGTGTCGATGTCGCTCGTCGAATGCGGGCTCGACGTGTTCCTGCAAACCGATATGCAGGCGATCCGCAAAAAGTCGCTCGCGCTGACCGATCTGTTCATCGAACTCGTCGAAGCGCGCTGCGCCGACTTTCCGCTCACGCTCGTCACGCCGCGCGAACACGCGCGGCGCGGCTCGCATGCGAGCTTCGAGCATCCGCATGGTTACGAGGTGATGCAGGCGCTGATCGCGCGCGGTGTGATCGGTGACTACCGCGAGCCGCATGTATTGCGCTTTGGCTTTACGCCGCTGTACACGCGTTACGTCGACGTATGGGATGCGGTCGAGACCTTGCGCGACGTGCTGATCAACGAGACCTGGCGTGCGCCGGAATTCGCCGCGCGCGGCGCGGTAACCTGAGGAGCGCACGATGAACGATCACATGCAAACGCCTGATCTGCCGGAAGACAAACCGGCGCAAGGATGTCCGTTCGGCTACGGCGGAGCCGCCTCGTCCGCCTCGCCCGCCTTCTCCGGCGACTCCACCTCCACGGCCGCAGAAGACGGCTGGCATGACGCGCAGCTCGATTTTTCGGAGGCGATGAGTTACGGCGATTATCTGTCGCTGGGAACGGTGCTGAGCGCACAGCATCCTTTATCGCCGGATCACAACGAGATGCTGTTCATCATTCAGCATCAGACAAGCGAGTTGTGGATGAAGCTCGCGTTGTACGAATTGCAGGCCGCGCTCAAGGCAGTGCACCGCGATGAGTTGCCGCCCGCGTTCAAGATGCTCGCGCGTGTGTCGCGGATCATGGAGCAACTGGTGCAGGCCTGGAGCGTTCTGTCGACGATGACGCCGTCCGAATACACCGCCATGCGGCCTTATCTCGGGAGTTCTTCGGGGTTCCAGTCCTATCAGTACCGACAGATCGAGTTCGTTCTGGGCAACAAGAACGAGCAGATGTTAAAGCCTCACGCGCACCGCGCCGATGTTCATGCGCAGGTGAAAGCCTCACTGGAGTCGCCCTCTTTCTACGACGAAGTCGTGCGCCTGCTTGCGCGGCGCGGCTTCGAGATTTCCGCTGCGAGACTGGAGCGGGACTGGACGCAACCGACCGTGCACGATGCTTCGGTCGAGGCCGCGTGGCTCGAGGTCTACCGGAATCCTTCGAAGCACTGGGAGTTGTATGAGATGGCCGAAGAACTGGTCGATCTCGAGGACGCCTTCCGGCAGTGGCGCTTCCGGCACGTCACGACCGTCGAGCGGATCATCGGTTTCAAGCAGGGCACGGGCGGCACGAGCGGAGCTAACTATCTCCGCAAGATGCTGGACGTGGTGCTGTTTCCGGAGCTATGGCATGTGAGGACCATGCTGTAGCAAACGCCTGTTGCAGCGTGGCCCGGCAGGCCATTCGCGTCGCTTTGCAGCCTGTCCCCACGCGCCGGGCGTCCTTGACCTTCGCCGCGTCGCCGGCCGATATCTATTGCATTGCAACAGACGCTGCAACGCCGCTTGCGCATGGCCGTGACTGACGCAGCAATCCGTTAGCCCGCGATTCACGCCGCGCTGCGCCACGAAAACAAGTGGAAAACAGCGCGCCGTCACCTTGACTTTGGTATCACCGGGTACGATCATTCGCTCACAAGCAGAGCAAATGCTCCAACTCGAGAAGAAACGCAGGCTTCGAGCCGTGCGAGCCAAGGACATCCAGGAGACGCACATGAACAGCGGGCAAAGCAGCGGCACGTCACACGTGATCCTGCACATCGGCGCGGGATCGTTTCATCGCGCGCATCAGGCGTGGTATCTACACCGGTTGAACGAAGCGAAAGTGCCGGGCGAGCCGCACTGGTCACTCACGGTCGGCAATATTCGCAGCGACATGAATGCGGTGCTCGAAGCGCTCGCCGCACAAAACGGCGTCTACACGCTCGAAACCGTGACGCCGCAAGGTGAGCGCGCCTACGAGACGATCCGCTCGATCGAGCGCGTGGTGCCGTGGACCGAAAGCCTCGACGCGCTGATCGAAGCGGGCGCGGACCCGGCGTGCAAGATCATTTCGTTCACCGTCACCGAAGGCGGCTATTACCTCGACGAAGAGGACGAACTCGACGTCGACAATCCCGACCTCGCCGCCGATCTGAACGGCGGACACACCACGATCTACGGCGCGCTGGCGGCCATTCTCGACGCGCGCATGAAGCGCGGCGCCGGCCCGGTCACGCTGCAAACGTGCGACAACCTGCGCAGCAACGGCGAGCGCTTTCACGCCGGGATGAGCGAATTCCTGGAGCGGCGCGGCGCGGACGAGCTGGCGCAATGGTTCGACGACAACACCGCTTGCCCCAGCTCGATGGTCGATCGCATCACGCCGCGCCCCACGCCTGACGTGCGCGAGCGCGTAAAGGCCGCAACCGGTGTGGACGACGCGTGTCCGGTAATGGGCGAGGCGTTCATCCAGTGGGTGATCGAAGACGATTTCATCGCGGGACGCCCCGCATGGGAAAAAGTCGGCGCGGAACTGGTCGACTCGGTGATGCCTTACGAGGAAGCCAAAATCCGCATCCTGAATGCAACGCATAGCTGTATTGCGTGGGCGGGTACGCTCGTCGGCCTGAACTACATTCACGAAGGCACCCTCGATCCGGACATTCATCAGTTCGCTCATGACTACGTGAGCGATGACGTGATTCCGTGTCTCACGCCGAGCCCGCTCGATCTCGAACGCTATCGCGACGTGGTGCTCGAACGCTTTGGCAACCCGCATATCCAGGACACCAACCAGCGCGTCGCGGCCGACGGCTTCTCTAAGCTGCCCGGCTTTATCGCGCCCACGCTGTCCGAGTGCTTCGAGCGCGGAGTCACGCCCGCGGCCACGTCGATGCTGCCCGCGCTCTTTTTCCGTTTTCTCGAACGCTGGCACCAGGGCAAGCTGCCCTATACGTATCAGGACGGCGTCATGGACGAACGTGTCGCGCATGCGTTTTTCGACGCGCCCGACCCGCTTGAAGCATTCGCCGCCGACCGGCTGCTGTGGGGCAGCATGGCGCAGACGCCGGAACTGGAATCGGCGCTCGCCGGCGCGCTGGCTCGCGTCGACGTATGGCTGGCAAAGCGCGGCGCGGCCTGAACGGCGGCGCGGCAAGCGTTCACACGACCTCGTGCATCACACGCCACCTGACCGCGCTGCGATGCACGATGGCAGACAGTATCGATTCGCACGGTGCCAGGCTTAATGCGCATGGCACCGTGCGCCCCGTGCGGCTAAAGTAGCCGCATCTCCAACGACGAAGGTTCCGCGCCCATGTATCTCGGCATCGACCTCGGCACGTCCGAAGTGAAAGTTCTGCTGCTCGCCTCCGACGGACGCGTGATCGGCACCGCAGGCTCACCATTTACCGTTTCGCGTCCGCATCCGCGCTGGGCCGAGCAGAATCCCGAAGACTGGTGGGCCGGCACGCGCGCGGCGCTTGCCGCGTTGCGCGCGAGGCACCCCGACGAGTTCGCGCAGATCCGTGGCATCGGCCTCTCGGGCCAGATGCATGGCGCGGTGCTGCTGGATGCGCAGGACCGCGTGCTGCGTCCCGCGATCCTGTGGAACGACATGCGCAGCGACAAGGAATGCGCGGAGTTGACCGAGCGCGCGCCGGATCTGCATGCCGTCGCCGGTAATCTGGCGATGCCCGGTTTCACCGCGCCGAAGCTGCTGTGGGTCGCGCGCCATGAACCGGAGATCTTCGCGCAGACCGCGTGCGTGCTGCTGCCCAAAGACTATCTGCGCCTGCAACTGACGGGCGGCAAGGTGTCCGATCCGTCGGACGCGGCCGGCACCTTGTGGCTCGACGTCGCCAGACGCGACTGGTCCGATTCGCTGCTCGCCGCCTGCAACATGACGCGTGCGCAGATGCCACGCCTATGCGAGGGCAGCGAACCTGCCGGCGTGCTACTGCCGGAGGTTGCTCGCGAGTTCGGCCTGAGCGACGGCGTGATCGTCGCGGCGGGCGGCGGCGATAATGCGACGAGCGCCGTCGGTATCGGCGCGACGCAGCCTGGCGACGGCTTCGTGTCGCTCGGTACGTCCGGCGTGTTGTGCGTGGTCGGCGACAGTTTCCGGCCGAATCCCGCGTCGGCCGTGCACGCGTTTTGCCACGCGATTCCGGACCGCTGGCATCAGATGAGCGTGGTGCTCTCCGCCGCGAGTTGCCTGCGCTGGGTCTGCAAGCTCACGTCAACCGACGAACCCACGCTGCTCGCCGAAATCGAAGCATTGCCGCCGGACGCGCTGACGACCGCGCCGATCTTTCTGCCGTATCTGTCGGGTGAACGCACGCCGCACAACGACCCGTATGCGCAAGGCGTGTTCTTCGGTATGAACCACGCGACGGATCGCGCGTTGCTCGGCTATGCGGTGCTCGAAGGCGTGACGCTCGCGCTCACCGACGGCCTCGACGCACTGCGCGCCGCCGGCACGGAGGCAAAAGCATTGTCGCTACTGGGCGGCGGCGCGCGCAGCGACTACTGGGCCCAGCTGCTCGCCGACGCGCTCGACACCGCCACGCGCAAGCACGGCGGCGGCGAAACCGGCGCGGCGCTCGGTGCGGCGCGGCTGGGCTGGCTGGCAGCCGGCGGCGATCCTGCCACCGTGCTGACCAAACCGCCGATCGCACGAGAGTTTCAGCCGAATCCGCGTCGCCATGCCGAATTGCGCACGCGGCTCGAAGCGTATCGCGCGCTGTATCGTCACGTGCGGCCGCTGTTCGACCCCGCACGGACGCCGCTCGCCTGAGCGGCCAACCACAGCCGGCGTGCGCGCGTGGCGGATCGAGCGCGCACCGGCTGCCATCCTCGGCGCACCTGAAGCGAACCGACACCGTGCCTAAGTCCACAGAAAAATTAGACCTTGCTACCCGCGCCGCGTGGCTTTACTACGTTGCCGGCAACACCCAGAACGAGATCGCTGAAAAACTGCAGGTGTCGCGTCCGGTGGCGCAACGGCTCGTGGCGTTCGCCGTCGAGAAAAATCTGATTCGCGTGCGCGTGGATCATCAACTCGCGGATTGCCTTGCACTCGCCGCCCAGTTGTCGAAGCGCTACGGGCTGAGCATGTGCGAAGTCGTGCCGGTAGACAGCGATACCCCCGAGGAAGTGGATCGCAAGCTCGCCGTGGCCGGCGCTCAGGTGATGGAGCGTTACCTGAACGAAGAAAAACCGATGGTGGTCGCCGTGGGCAGTGGCCGGACGCTGAAAGCCGCGGTCGATCAGATCGCGCAGCTAGACCGTCCGCAGCACCGGCTGGTCTCGATGGTCGGCGCCATCGCCCAGGACGGCTCCTCGAACCGCTACGACGTCGCGCTGCACATTTCGGAGAAGACGGGCGGCAAGCATTTTCTGCTGCCCGCGCCATTACTCGCCGACAGCGAAGCGGAACGCGCGCAGTGGTGCAATCACCGGCTGTACCGGATCGTCGAATCGCTGTCGGCCGATGCGGATGTCGCCTTTGTCGGCGTCGGCAATATCGGGCCGAACTGCCCGCTGCACGAAGACGGCTTCATCACGTCAGCGGAAGTCAAGGAGTTGATGCAGAACGCCGCGGTGGCCGAGATGCTCGGCCTGCCGATCGACGCCGCCGGCGCGCAGGTCGAGTCGCCGACCGGCAGCCGCGTGACCAGTCTTGCACTCGATTCACCGCCGAGGCGCCCTACCATCGGCTTCGCGGGAGGGCAGCGCAAGCGCGAAGCGCTCGTTGCGGTGCTCAAGGGCGGGTGGCTGTCCGGTCTCGTCACAGATGAGCTTTGCGCGAGGGCCGCACTGGAAGCATGACGCACGAGCGGCGGGCGCGGTGAGATAAGAAAAAACGCCACCTTCGCGGTGGCGTTTTTATGTTTGCCTGCTGATCGACGAAGCGGCGCGCCGCCGCTTCCCCTCTCCACCCCGCTTACGCGGCCAGCACCTCGACGATCTTGCGCTGGAACGCTTTGCCTTCGGCATCGAACAGATGACAGTGCTCGGGCGTGGCGCCGAGCTTCTGCGTTTCACCTTTCGTATGGCGTTCGAGCGGCGGAATGCGCGCGATCAGACCGTCCGGCGCCACGCTCGATTCCGCGTACAGATACGCCGCGTCGCCGAGCGATTCGATCGCCATCGTGCGTGCGGAAATGCCGTCGTCCGTCATGCCGACGTGCAGATGCTCCGGACGAATGCCGACCGTCACCTTGTCGCCCTGCTTCACCGCGCCGGGTTCCACCGCGACGCGCTGCGTCTCGCCCGTTTCGTAGCGGACCGTCACGCCGTCGTGCGTGACCGACTGCACCACGCCTTCCATGAAGTTCATCTTCGGCGAGCCGATGAAACCCGCGACGAAGCGGTTGGCGGGCGCGTGATACAGCATCGTCGGGCTGCCGACCTGTTCGAGATTGCCCGCCGACAGCACAACGATCTTGTCCGCGAGCGTCATTGCTTCCACCTGATCGTGCGTCACGTAGATCATCGTGGTCTTGAGTTCGTCGTGCAGGCGCGCGAATTCGAGCCGCATTTTCACGCGCAACGCGGCGTCGAGGTTCGACAGCGGTTCGTCGAACAGGAATACCTTCGGCTTGCGCGTGATCGCGCGGCCAATCGCCACGCGCTGACGCTGCCCGCCTGACAGCTGCTTGGGCTTGCGATCCAGCAGATGGTCGATGTGCAGGATCTTCGCCGCATTGCGCACGGCGGCATCGATCTCCGGCTTCTTGGTGCCGGCGAGCTTCAGGCCGAACGCCATGTTGTCGTACAGCGTCATATGCGGATAGAGCGCATACGACTGGAACACCATCGCGATGCCGCGCTTGGCGGGTTGCACGTCGTTCACGCGCGTGCCGTCGATGGTCAGGTCGCCGCCGCTGATGTCTTCCAGACCGGCGATCATCCGCATCAGCGTGGATTTACCGCAACCGCTCGGTCCCACGAACACGACGAACTCGCCGTCCGCGATGTCGAGGTTGATGTCGCGCATCACTTCGTTGTCGTCGTAGGCCTTTCTGATGTTGCGCAGAGTTACGCTTGCCATGATGTGTCTCCGTGTATTGCTATGTGTTGCCTGGCTACCTGGATTCGTCTGGAACGCCGCGTGATGAAGCCCTTCAAGGCGCGGCCGCTGTTGCGCTCAATGTCCATTGCGCGACGAGTTCGGGCAACTGCTGCATGTCGTCGAACACGTGGCGCGCGCCCGCCGCGTGCAGTTTGTCGATCTGCGCGTCGCTTGCGTGGCCGCCGCCGATAAAGCCGAGCACCGTCATGCCCGCCGCCGTCGCCGCGGTCACGCCGGTCACGCTGTCCTCGACCACGAGACACGCGGAAGGCGCGAGGCCAAGCCCCTTCGACGCCGCTAGATAGACGTCCGGCGCGGGCTTTGGATTCGGCACCGAGTCCGCACAAAAAAGGCGTTCGCCAAAAAATTTGACCAGGCCGGTGCGCGCCAGCACGGTTTCCACATATGGCCGAAAACTGTTGCTCGCGCAGCCTTTGATGAGCGGCACCTGGGCGAGCGCGGCCTCGATGCCGTCCACTGCCGGCGCCTGCATCGCCGCCGCTTCCACCGAGCGCCGGATCGCGTCGATATCCGCCACGCCTAGCGTCTTGCCGAGCTTCGCGGCGGTGTTTTGCAATACCTGTTCGATACGCAGGCCAAGCAGCGGCAGCACGACCGGTTCGACATCCGTGCCGGGCCAGCGCAATTCCAGTTCGTGCACCAGCATGCGCGCGGCCACAGCTTCGCTGTCGATCAGCACGCCGTCGCAATCGCAGATCAACGCATACTGAGGCGCACCCGCGCCCGATGGGGTGACCGCCGTCATTTCACCGCCCCGAAAGTCAGACCGCGCACCAGTTGCTTCTGCGACAGCCAGCCGACGATCAGGATCGGCGCCACCGCCAGCAGCGACGCAGCGGACAGCTTCGCCCAGAAGAGACCCTCAGGACTCGAATACGACGCGATGAACACTGTCAACGGCGCGGCGTTGGAACTCGACAGGTTGATGCTCCAGAACGCTTCGTTCCACGAAAGAATCACGAGCAGCAGTGCGGTGGAGGCAAGCCCCGGCAGCGACATCGGCATCAGCAGATAGACGATTTCCTGCCAGGTCGCGGCGCCGTCGATCCGGCCGGCTTCGAGAATGTCGCGCGGAATCTCGGCGAAATAGGTGAACGACATCCATACTGCGATCGGCAGGTTGATCAGCGTGTAGACGATCACGAGCCCGGACACCGTATCCAGCAAGCCGCTGTTTTTCCACAGCAGATAGATCGGCACCAGCACGCCGACCGACGGCATCATCTTGGTGGACAACATCCACAGCAGCACTTTCTGCGTGCGGCGCGTCGGGAAGAACGCCATCGCATACGCGGCCGGCACCGCGAGGATCAGACACAGCACCGTGACGCCCACGGAAATCAGTATCGAATTCCACGCGAACGAGAAGTAGTTGCTGCGCGCGAACACTTCCCGGAAGCTGTCGAGCGTCGGCACGAAAAACAGCGACGACGAGTACGCCTGCTGCTCGGTCTTGAACGCGGTAATCGTCATCCAGAAGATCGGGAAAAACAGCAGCAGCGCGACGAGCCACGCAATGACGCCGGGAATGCCGCGACGAATGGCGGCGAACGGCGACCTGGCGGGAATGGTGACGGGCGTCGTGCTCGACGCCGGGGTGGAGGCAACGTGGCTCATTTTTCGTACTCCCCTTTCAGGTTCTTCGCGAGCATCCGCACAAGGAAGAACGACACGATATTGGCCAGCACGACAGCGAGAATGCCGCCTGCGGAAGCAAGACCGACGTCGAACTGTTGCAGCCCGAGCGAGTAGATCAGGTACGACAGATTGGTCGTCGCGGTGCCCGGACCGCCGCCCGTGGTCGTATAGATTTCAGCAAAGATCGACAGCAGGAAAATCGTCTCCATCATCACCACCACCGCGATCGCCCGCTTCAGGTGAGGCAGTGTGATGTAGAAGAACATGGAAAACGGACCTGCACCGTCGATGCGCGCCGCTTCTTTCTGCTCCTGATCGAGCGACTGGATCGCCGTGAACAGGATCAGGAACGCGAACGGCAACCACTGCCACGCGACGATCATGATGACGGCGAAGAGCGGGTAATCGGCGAACCAGTCGATCGGCTGCATGCCGAGCGCGCGCATGCCCTGGGCGATCAGGCCGTACACCGGATGCAGGATCATGTTCTTCCAGATCAGCGCGCTTACCGTCGGCATCACGAAGAACGGTGCGATCGCGAGCAATCGCGCAATACCCTGACCATAGAACTTGCGGTCGAACAGGATCGCCATCAGCACGCCGCCCACTACGGTGATCACGAGCACTGAAACGATCAGTTCGAGCGTGTGGCCGATGGAAGGGCCGAACGACGGATCGCTGGCGAGGTATTTGTAGTTGTCGAAACCGGCGAAACCCTTCAGGTCCGGATTCAGCAGGTTGTAGCGCGAGAACGAAAACCAGATCGTCATCGCAAGCGGGATCGCCATCCACAGCACCAGTACGGCGACCGACGGCGACACGAGCCAGCGTGCCGAATTGGCTTTACGGGCTTCGCGTTCCTTCTCTGACTGGGGATGGGCATGCATGAGAGGCAGGCGCAGAGGACGCATGATTGACCACCTGTTCGGTAATGCGCGGGCTGTCCGCTCAGACTGCGGGCGCCGCCTTTGCCGCCGCGACATCTGGAATGTCGTGGCGCAGGCGCGGCGCCCGCGTGACGGACAAGCAGCCCGCTGTGCTGCGTGAGCCGGCTAACGGGCGTCAGCCGGCGCGTTTCACGTTACTTCGACAACCGCCCGGCTTACTTCTGGTAGCCGGCTTGCTGCACGGCGCGGTTCGCCGTGGCCTGACCGGCTGCCAGCGCCTGATCGACCGTCATCTGACCGGCAATCGCGCCGGAGATGCTCTGACCGACCACCGTGCCGAACGACTGGAACTCGGGGATGCCGACGAACTGCACGCCCGTGTAAGGCACCGGCTTGAGCGTCGGATGGTCCGGATCAGCCGTCTCGATCGCCTTCAGCACGAAGTCGCCGAACGGTGCGGCCTGCTTGTACTCAGGGCGCGCATAGGTGGACTGACGCGTTCCCGGCGGCACCGAGGCCCAGCCTTCGTCCTTCGCGACCAGTTCGATGTATTGCTTCGACGTGGCCCACGAGATGAACTTCTTCGCCGCATCCGCCTGCTTCGACGACTTCGGAATCGCGAGTGCCCACGCCCACAGCCAGTGCGAACCCTTCGGCGTCACGGCGATAGGCGCCGCCGCGAAGCCAACCTTGTCGGCGATCTGCGACTGCTGCTTGTTATAGAGCATGCCGGCGGCGACCGTTGCGTCGATCCACATCGCGCATTTGCCCGAGGACATCAGCGTGAGGTTCTCGTTGAAGCCGTTCGAGCTGGCTCCCGGAGGGCCGTCTTTCCTCAGCAGATCCACATAGAAGCCAATCGCCTTCTTCCATTCCGGCGACGTGAGCTGGGCTTGCCATTTCTCGTCGAACCAGCGGCCGCCGAAGGTGTTCACCACCGTCGTGGCGTACGCCATGTTCTCACCCCAGCCGGCCTTGCCGCGCAGGCAGATGCCGTACACGCCGTTGGCCTTGTCGGTGAGCTTGTCGGCGAACTGCGAGATCTGGTCGTAGGTCGGCTGATCGGGCATCTTCAAACCCTTTGCCGCAAACAGATCCTTGCGGTAATACGTCATCGAGCTTTCGACGTAGAACGGCAGCGCATACAACTGGCCGCCGCTGGAAAGACCGTCGCGGGCCGTCTTCACGACGTCGTTCAGATCGTAATCGGCGGGCAGGCCGGTGAGCGGCGTGAGCCAGCCGCGCTTGCCCCATTGCGGTGTTTCGTACGCGCCGATCGTCATCACGTCAAACTGGCCGCTGCCCGTCGTGATGTCCGTGGTCGCGCGCTGGCGCAGCACGTTTTCTTCGAGAATCACCCAGTTCAGCTTGATGTCCGGATTCGCCTTTTCGAATTCGGGCGACAGCTTCTTCAACTCGATCATGTCCGGGTTGTTCAACGTCGCGATCGTCACCGTGGCGGCTGACGCATTCAGCGCAAAGCATGCAACAGCGCCGGCGCTGATCGCCTTCAACGCGGATTTGAGGACTGGCTTCATGTGTTGTCTCCTTTCTCGTACGTTATGTGGTGCTGCGTTTGTTCTGCGAAATACGGCACTGAATGGATGCAGATGGGTCGCCCGTCAGCTCATCCAGTTGCCGCCGTCCACGTTCAGGGTTTGCGCGGTGATGTAATCGGCATCTGCCGACGCGAGAAACAGGGCGGCGCCGGTCAGGTCGTCCGGCACGCCCATTCGGCCGAGCGGCACCGCTTCGCCGACCAGACGCTTCTTTTCGCCGAGCGGCCGGTTTTCATAGCGGGCGAAGAGCGCGTCGACTTCTTTCCACATCGGCGTATCGACGACGCCCGGCGCGATGCCGTTCACATTGATCTTGTGCGGCGCGAGCGCCAGTGCCGCGGATTGCGTGTAGCTCAGCACGGCGGCCTTCGTCGCGCAGTAGTGCGAGACGAGCGCTTCGCCGCGCCGCCCGGCCTGCGAAGACATATTGATGATCTTGCCGCCGTGACCTTGCTCCACCATTTTCCGGGCGACGGCCTGCATCAGGAAGAACATGCCTTTGACGTTGACCGCGAACAGGCGGTCGAAGACGTCCCAGGATTCGTCGAGGATCGGGCGCATATCGAAGAGCGCCGCGTTGTTGAACAGAATGTCGATCTGGCCGAAACGCTCCTGTGTGCTCGCCACAATGCGTTCGATGTCTTCGCGTTGCGTGACGTTGGCCGAGAGGGTCAGCACGCGGTCGCCGCAGTCGGCACGCAATGCTTCGCCGAAACTGTCGGCGGGTTTCATGTCGACCAGCACGCAACGCGCGCCTTCGTCCAGATAGCGACGGGCGACGGCCTCGCCGATTCCGCTTGCCGCCCCCGTCAGAATGGCCACCTTGTCTTGCAATCGTGACGACATTGCTTGTCTCCGGTTCGTTTCGCTTTTCTCTGACGCGGTGAGCGAACGCTCATTGCGCGAACAATTGCTCTGTTGGTGGTCGAATGATCGGATACGCACCGGATGATGTCAAGGCGCACATCCAGATTTCGATGGTGCAGCGCGGCAGGACCATCGGTGGACCGGCGCTGCCGTTTGTGCCTTGAACAACACTAATACGAGAAACCGAAGTCCGCCAAACTGCGCCGCGCTTACGCTGATGACAAAAAATCGAGATACGTTATATCATTGCGGCCTCGTCTTGCCGGAGCGCCGCGTGGAGCGATTGGGCTTCCACGAGGAGCGCATGCAGGACCATGCCACTCCCTCAACTCTCGTAGCAGGAATCAGCATGAAGTTACTTGGCACGACATCGTTCGGGGCGCAGCGGGCGCAGAAACTGGCAAGGCGCATCGCGGCGAGCGCGGCGCTGGCCGCTGGCGTCAGCTTTGGCCACGCTGCGTTCGCTGGCGAAGCGAAAATCCCCGTGGTTGCGGCAGAGAACTTTTACGGCGACGTGATCCAGCAGCTCGGCGGCGAGCGCGTCGACGTGACGAGCATTCTCAGCAACCCCGATCAGGATCCTCACCTGTTCGAGGCGAGCCCGAAGACGGCGCGCGCGTTGCAGCATGCGAGTCTTGTGGTCTATAACGGCGCCGACTACGATCCGTGGATGGCAAAATTGCTGGCCGCGTCGAAGGGCACGCAACGCACGACGATCGTCGCAGCCGAGCTGACCGGCAGGAAAGCCGGCGATAATCCGCACCTCTGGTACGACCCGGCCACCATGCCGAAGGTGGCGCGCGCGGTGAGCGCGGCGCTCGTCGCGGCTGACCCGGCGCACAAGTCGGCGTACGATGCGAACCTCGCGAAGTTTCTGGATTCGCTGAAACCGGTGGATGCCAAAGTGGCCGAGCTGCGTGCGCATTATGCGGGCGTGCCCGTCACGGCGACCGAGCCGGTGTTCGGCTATATGTCGGACGCGGTGGGCTTGTCGATGCGTAATCTGCGCTTCCAGCTCGCAACGATGAACGACACCGAAGCAAGCGCCGCCGACATCGCCGCGTTCGAACGCGATCTGCGCGAAAAACGCGTGCGCGTTCTGATCTATAACAGCCAGGCGACCGAGGCGCTCACCAAACGCATGCTGAAACTCGCGCAACAATCGCAGGTACCGACGATGAGCGTCACCGAGACCGAGCCGGCCGGCAAAACCTATCAGACGTGGATGCTGACGCAGCTCGACGCACTCGGCACCGCCCTGGCCGCAGGCGCGGGCAGCAAGTAACGCGACAGAGAACGGCAGAAACCGGCAGAAAAGGAAATCACGCAATGAATGTCACTGGCCGCAGCGCGCCAGCCACCCCATCCGCTGGTGCCGCGTCCGGCGCACCCGTGCTCGAACTCGAGCACGTCACGCTCGAACTCGGCGGCCGCACGATTCTGCGCGACACCGGCTTCATCGTGAATCAGGGCGAATTCATCGGCGTGCTCGGGCCAAACGGCGCGGGCAAGACCACGTTGATGCGTGCCGTGCTCGGCCTCGTGCCGGCGGCGGCCGGCGTGATTCGCGTGCTGGATCAGCCAGTCGAACGTGGCAATGCGTCGATCGGCTACATGCCACAAACACGCAGTGCGCTCGCGGGACGCCGCGTGCGAGGTCGCGATTTCGTCGCGATGGCGGCAGACGGACACCGTTGGGGTCTGCCCCATGCGGACGCGACGACACGCGCAGAGGTGGAGCGCGTGCTGGATCTGGTCGGTGGCGTCAAGCTGGCCGAGCGGCCCTTGTCCGAACTGTCGGGCGGCGAACGGCAGCGTCTGCTGCTCGCGCAATGTCTGCTCGGCAATCCGAAACTGCTACTACTCGACGAACCGCTGATCAGCCTCGACCCGCATCATCAGAAGAGCGTGGTTGAACTCGTGCGGCGGGTGCAGCAGGAACTTGGCATCGCCGTTCTGTTTTCCGCGCATGAACTCAATCCGCTGCTCAATTCGCTCGACCGGGTGCTGTATCTCGGCAGCGGCGTAGCCGCGCTCGGCACCGTGAACGAAGTGATCACGAAGCCGGTCCTCTCGCGTCTGTATGGATCGCCGATCGATGTGATGCGCGTGAACGGCCGGATCTTCGTGATGTCGGGCGACGTCGAAGTGGAAAAGCACGACCACGGGCATGAGCACGACGAACGCGGCGGCCATTCGCATGCACACGGCCATTCACACGATCACCCGCCCGGCCACGGCTATTCGCACGGTCATTCGCACGACGGACACACGCACGATGTTTGAATACGATTTCATGGTGAACGCATTCGCGGCGTCGGGGATCGTCGCGGTGCTGGCGGGTGTGGTCGGCTACTTTCTGGTGATGCGCGGACAGACCTTCGCGGGCCATGCGCTGTCACACGTCGGCTTTACCGGCGCGACCGGCGCAGTGTTGATCGGCATCTCGCCAATCTGGGGGATGATCGGCTTCACGCTCGCGGCAGGTGTCGGCATGGGCGCGCTCGGCGAGCGGCTCGCGGGCCGCGACGTGGCGATCGGCGTGATCCTTTCACTGTCGCTCGGCTTCGGGCTGCTGTTTCTACACTTCTTCACCGCGTACGCCACGCAGGTCACCGCACTGCTGTTCGGCAACGTGCTCGGCGTCAATACTTCGACACTCGGCGTGCTGGCGGCGCTCGGCGTCATCAGTCTGGGCGCGCTCGCCGCCATCATGCGGCCGCTGCTGTTCGCCTCGTTGCAGCCGGAACTCGCGGAAGCCAAGGGTGTGTCGCTGCGTCTGGTCTCGGTGCTGTTTCTCGCGATTGCGGCACTCGCCGTGGCGGCGTGTACGCAGATTGTCGGCGTGTTGCTGGTGTTCACGCTGATGGTCGGTCCGGCCGCGGCCGCGCAGAACATGACGACGCGTCTTTCAACCGGCCTCGTCCTCGCGGCGCTTTTTGCGCTCGCGCAGGCGTGGATCGGGTTGACGCTCGCGTTCTATACGGATTGGCCGACGAGCTTCTGGATCACCGTGCTCTCGGCCGTGGTGTATGGCGCGAGCCTGTTGCGGCGGCGCTAGGCAGTGACCGTTTCGCGCCGGCGGCGTTAGGTTGTCACGCGCCGCCGCCGACGCCACGTTAAGTACAGATTTGCACCCACCTTATCCCAGCAACACCTTCGCATGATGCGCGAGGTGATCCTCGATGAACGTCGAGATGAAGTAATAGCCGTGGTCGTAACCTTCATGACGACGCAGCGTGAGCGGCTGACCGGCTGCCTTGCATGCTGCCTCGAACAGGTCCGGATTCAGTTGCTCGGCGAGAAACTGGTCTGCCAGCCCCTGATCGACCAGAATCCCTTCAGCGAATTTCTGCGACGCCCGCGCGACCAGCTCGCTCGCGTCGTAGTGCTTCCATGCTTCGCGGTCCTCGCCCAGATAGCCACTGAACGCCTTCACGCCCCACGGGCAACGCGACGGCGCAGCGATCGGCGCGAACGCGGACACCGAGCGATAGATCTCCGGATTGCGCAGCGCCAGCATCAGCGCTCCGTGACCGCCCATTGAATGCCCGAAGATGCCGAGACGCGCGCCGTCCACCGGTAGATGGGCGAGCACCGTTTCGCGCAGCTCGTCGCGCACGTACGAATACATGCGGTAGTGCTTCGCCCACGGCTGCTGCGTGGCGTCGACATAAAAGCCCGCGCCCACGCCAAAATCCCACGCCGCGCTTTCGCCCGGAACGCCCGCGCCGCGCGGACTCGTGTCTGGCGCAATCAGCGCGATACCGTGCTGCGCGGCGAAGCGCTGCGCGCCGGCCTTCACCGGAAACGTTTCTTCGGTGCAGGTCAGACCCGCGAGATAGAACAGCGCAGGGACGTTGGCAGCGGGTTGCAGCGCTTGCGGCGGCAGGTAGACCGAGAAGCGCATCGGCAGACCGATGGTCTGCGAATCGTGTTTGTAAATACGCTGCTCGCCGCCGTGGCAGGCATGCGAAGACAAGAGTTCAGGCATCGCGACGCTCCCGGTTAGTACAGCACCACCGAGCGGATCGACTCGCCCTTCTTCATCAGATCGAAGCCCTCGTTGATGCGTTCGAGCGGCAGACGGTGCGTGATCAGATCGTCGATATTGATCTTGCCTTCCATGTACCAGTCAACGATTTTCGGCACGTCCGTGCGGCCGCGCGCGCCGCCGAACGCCGAGCCTTTCCATTCGCGGCCGGTGACCAGCTGGAACGGACGCGTGCTGATCTCCTCGCCCGCCGCCGCCACGCCGATGATGAACGACTGGCCCCAGCCCTTGTGCGTGCATTCGAGCGCCTGACGCATCACCTTCGTATTGCCGATGCACTCGAACGAGTAGTCCGCGCCGCCGTCGGTCAGTTGAACGATATGGTCGACCACGTTCTCGACGTCGTTCGGGTTGATGAAGTGCGTCATGCCGAATTTCTTCGCCAGTTCGACGCGGCCCGGATTGATATCGACACCGATGATCTTGTCCGCGCCGACCATCTTCGCGCCCTGGATCACATTCAGGCCGATGCCGCCGAGGCCGAACACCACGACGTTCGCACCCGCTTCGACCTTCGCCGAATACACGACGGCGCCGACGCCTGTCGTCACGCCGCAGCCGATGTAGCAGATCTTGTCGAACGGCGCATCTTCCCGCACTTTCGCGACCGCGATTTCCGGCACGACGATGTAGTTCGAGAACGTGGACGTGCCCATGTAATGAAAGAGCGGCTTGCCGTCCAGCGAGAAACGCGAAGTGGCATCGGGCATCAACCCTTTGCCTTGCGTCGAGCGGATTGCCTGGCACAGGTTGGTCTTGCGCGACAGGCAGAACTTGCACTGACGGCACTCCGGCGTGTAGAGCGGAATGACGTGATCGCCTTTTTTGAGCGTGCCGACGCCGGGGCCCGTGTCCACGATCACGCCTGCGCCTTCATGGCCCAGGATCGCCGGAAAGAGCCCTTCCGGGTCCGCGCCCGACAGCGTGTAGTAGTCGGTGTGGCAAATGCCGGTGGCCTTCACTTCGATCAGCACCTCACCGGCGCGCGGACCTTCCAGATCCACTTCCTCGATCGTCAACGGGGCGCCGGCTTTCCATGCAACGGCTGCTTTGGTCTTCATGATGAATGCTCCTGTGAGTCTGTCGATGCCCGGCGTATCGCGGATCAATGCTTCGCGGCGCGCGGAAATCGGTGTGAAATGATGTGCTGCGCGAGGCGCGGACGCCTACCTTAGCGCGCGAGAACCGTCATGGTATTGCAAAGTGCGTCACGGCATTGTCCAGACAGGACATTGCCCGGTCTGGGGACGCGGCGTGTCGGCGAACCACGTCTCAAGGCGGCCATACAGGTCGAGAAAACGCGCGTAACGCTCGTCGAGCGCCTGGTCGGCGCGCGGACTGGCGACACGCGTCGCACCGGGCGCGAGCGCGGCGAGGTCACCCGCATGCCAGTGTCCACTGGCGAGACCACCGAGGATCGCCGCACCACGCGGCGCGGCGTTCGGACAGTCGACAGCGTGAAGCTCGACTTTCAGCGCGTCGGCCAGCAATTGACGCCAGCGCGCATCGACCGAGCCGCCGCCCGCGAGCTTGAGCGTCGTCACCGTCGCGCCGCTCGCGCGGATTGCGTCGAGCCCGGCGCGCAGCGAGAAAGCGACGCCTTCGAACGCTGCGCGCATCATCGCGCCGCGTGTGTGGTCGAGCGCAAGACCGAGCCAGCCGCCGCGCGCTGCGGGATTGAGCCACGGCGTGCGCTCGCCGGTGAGGTAAGGCAGGAAGGTCAGGTTGGCTGATGCCGCGTGCGGGTGGCGGGTCAGGTTGCGGGTTGCGTTGCCACTTGCGCTTTCGTTCGTGCTGCTGTTCGTGCTTTCGCTCGTGCTGCCGTTCGCGCTGCCGTTCGTGTCGCCGGATGCATCGCCGAATGCATCCTGATATGCATTGGCCCATTCATACGACAGCCACCCGCGCGCACGTTCGAGCGCAATGCCGACGTTCTGCATTGCCGCCATGCGATACCAGTGATCGCTCGCCGCGCGATAGCGATGCAAACCCCTGACCGCGTTGGGCGCCTGCTCCGCGAGCACGACGATCTGCCCGCCCGTGCCGGTGGTGAGCAGCGCGTCGCCATCGCGTGAAAGCCCGCTGCCCAGCGCTGCGCAAGGCGTATCGGCGGCGCCGGTAGCGAGCACAATGCCCGCGCGCAAACCGAGCGCCTGCGCCGCCTTCTCCGATAACGTGCCGCCCGCCGCATAAGACGGCGCCAACGGCGCGAACCACGCACGTGGAATCTCGAGCCGCGCGAGCAACGCGTCGTCCCACACGCCGGCCGGGTCGGCGAGCGCGGTCGCGCACGCGTCGGACGGATCGGTTGCGATCGCGCCGCCTAGCGCGACGCGCAGCCAGTCTTTCGGTTGCAGCGCCCAGCGCGTCTGGCGGGCGGATTGCGGCTCATGCTGCACAATCCAGGCAAGCAGAGGCCCCGCCATGCCGGGTGCAACGGGATTCGGTTGCGGCTCGGGCCAGTGACCGAGCAAGTCGAGCGCACGCGTGTCCGGCCACAACATGGCGGGACGAACGGCCTCACCGTTCTCGTCGATCAGCACGACGCCATGCATCTGGCCGGAGAAGCCGATTGCTTTCACATCGCGACGTGCGTCGGCGGGCAAACGCGCCGATGCGTCGCACAGCGCGCGCCACCAGGTGTGCACGTTCGTTTCGGCCCAGCCGGCGTGAGGTGTCTCGAGCGCGTAGGCGACACTCGTTACGGCCTGCTCGCGCCCGCTTTCGTCGACGATTGCCAATTTGAGGGAACCGGTGCCGAGGTCGATGCCAAGAAAACTCATAGGCGATAGCGCGTGAATAGGACGTGAATGGGACAGGAAGAATGGCCTGCGGAAGGCACGCAATCGACCTTCAAAATGACCGTTTTTATTCGCCACGGGACAGGTCGCCAGACTTGCTGACGAACCCGCGAAAATCCCACATTTCGGGGTTAACCCCGCCATGCCGAAGGCGTCTTTGAAAAACCACTATGCGGCCTCGCAGATACACCTCATTGATTCTCACACATATGCCGCCCTGCCGGGCTCGACTCGTTGACGGCCCTGCATCGCGGCTGCAAGGCGATGCGCGCCACTTCCTCCTGGCCAGACATTAAATTGGCCTTTCAAATGACGCCCGTGCATATCGTCACCGGGAATGCCGGAATAGGCCCCAGTGGTCTTGTGACGCTTTTTCGTCCCCGATACCTTGGAGTCATCCCAAAAACCAGATGGTGGAGACAGACGATATGCAATCGAACACGGTTCACCCGTGCGACGAGCGACTGCCCGCAGGCCAGTTGCTCACCCTCGGCATCCAGCACGTTCTCGTGATGTATGCCGGCGCAGTCGCCGTGCCGCTGATCATCGGCGCCGCACTCAAGTTGCCGAAGGATCAGATCGCTTTCCTGATCAGCGCCGACCTGTTCGCGTGCGGTATCACGACGCTGATCCAGACACTCGGCCTGTGGATTTTCGGTATCCGCCTGCCTGTCATCATGGGTTGCACGTTCGCGGCCGTCGGCCCGATGCTCGCGATCGGCACCAACCCGTCACTCGGCATTCTCGACATCTTCGGCTCGACGATCGCGGCTGGCGTGATCGGTATTCTCATCGCGCCAGCCGTCGGCAAGCTGCTCCGGTTCTTCCCGCCGGTGGTGATCGGCGTCGTGATCTCGGTGATCGGTCTTTCGCTGATGGAAGTCGGGATCAACTGGGCGGCCGGTGGCGTGGGCAATCCCGACTACGGCAATCCGGTGTATCTGGGTCTGTCGCTGGCCGTGCTGATGCTGATTCTGCTGATCAACAAGTTCGCGAAGGGCTTCATCGCCAATATTTCGGTGCTGCTTGGCATCGTGGCGGGCTTCGTGGTCGCATTGCTGCTCGGCCGCGTCAATATGGACGGCATCACGCACGCATCGTGGGTCGGTTTCCCGATGCCGTTCCACTTCGGTCTGCCGCACTTCGACCCGCTCTCGATCGCGACGATGGTCACCGTGATGTTCGTCACGTTCATCGAATCGACGGGCATGTTCCTCGCGGTCGGCGACATGGTGGATCGTCCGGTGAATCAGAAGGCGCTGGTGCGCGGCCTGCGTGTCGACGGCCTGGGCACGGTGATCGGCGGCATCTTCAACTCGTTCCCGCATACGTCGTTCTCGCAAAACGTTGGCCTGATCGGCGTGACGGGCGTGAAAAGCCGCTTTGTCTGCGCGATGGGCGGCGTGATCCTGGTACTGCTCGGCCTGTTCCCGAAGATGGCGCAAGTGGTCGCCTCGGTGCCGGCGTTCGTGCTTGGCGGCGCGGGTATCGTGATGTTCGGCATGGTGGCGGCGAACGGCATCAAGGTGCTGGCCAAAGTCGACTTCGTGCGGAACCAGCACAACCTGTTCATCGTCGCGGTGAGTATCGGCATGGGCCTCGTGCCGGTGGTGTCGCCGCACTTCTTCTCGCAACTGCCCCCGGCACTCACGCCGTTGCTGCATAGCGGGATTTTGCTGGCTTCGGTGTCGGCGGTGCTGTTGAACCTGATTTTCAACGGCGTGAAGAGCGAAAAGAACGCGCAGAGCGAGATCCGCGAAGCGGGTCACGATTTCGACGGCCGCGGCGGCAAGGACGCCCATCGCGACGAAATGCTGCGCGCGGCTGATCTGCACTGAACGCATGAATGACCGCCTCGCGTGATGCGATTCACGCGGGCGCGGCAGATGAAAAAAAGCCACGGCATGCCGTGGCTTTTTTGTTGCTGGCCGATGTTGCTGGCCGATGTTGCTGGCCGTTGCTGCTGGCCGTTGTTGCTGGCCGTTGTTGCTCGCCGTTGTTGCTCGCCGTTGTTGCTCGCCGTTGTTGCTCGCCGTTGTTGCTCGCCGTTGTTGCTCGCCGTTGTTGCTCGCCGTTGTTGCTCGCCGTTGTTGCTGGCCATGGCCGGCCACGGCGACTGTCCGACAAAACAGCGCGGCCCCGATCAGTTCCGGAAGCCTCGCTGCATCAACACGTCCAACCTCACCCAGCAGTAGCCGCCGACGCAGCCACCGGCGCGCTCGCCGCACCGTAATCGACCGGTGCATCAGCCGGGCGCGGCTGGTCGCCGTTGTGCTCGATCCAGCCGCCGCCGAGCGCCTGGTACAACGTCACCAGATTCTGCAGACGCTCCATGCGCGCGGTGATCAACGACTGCTGCGACGAATACAGATCGGTCTGCGCGGTCAGCACCGACAGATAGCTGTCGACGCCGTTCGTATAACGCAGGTTCGACAGATCGAGCCGGCGCTGTTCGGCAAACGTATTGCGCTCCAGCGACTCGATCTGCTGATCGTACGTGCCGCGTGCGGCGAGGCCGTCCGCCACTTCGCGGAAGGCCGTCTGGATCGCCTTCTCATACGTGGCGATCTGGACGTTCTTCTGGATGTTCGCGAGATCGAGATTGGCCAGGTTCTGGCCGCCTTCGAAGATCGGCAGTGTGATCGACGGTGCAAAACTCCATGCCGCCGAACCCGGCTTGAACAGGCCGCCGAGCGTCGGGCTCAGTGTGCCGAAGCTGCCGGTAAGCGACACTTTCGGGAAGAACGCTGCGCGCGCCGCGCCGATATTCGCATTGGCCGCGAGCAGGTTTTCCTCGGCCTCCATGATGTCCGGACGACGCGTGAGCAGGTCGGAAGGCAAACCGGCCGGAATATCCGTGAGGAGATTCTGATTGTCCAGCGCCATGCCCGGCGGCAGATCCGCCGGCAGCGGCTCGCCGATCAACAGCACGAGCGCGTTGTCCGCCTGAGCCCGCAGACGCTGCTGCGACTGCAGATTGGCGCTCGCCTGCTCGACCACCGTTTGCGACTGACGCAGATCCAGTTCGGTGCCCGTGCCGTTGTCGAACTGGAGCTTTGTGATCCGGTACGACTCCTGCGCGGTCTTCAGCGTGTTCTGCGTGACCTTCAGCAGATCGTCGAGCTCCAGCACCGTGAGGTACTGGTTCGCAACCTGCGAGACCAGCGCGATTTCCGCCGCCTTGCGTGCCTGCGCGGTGGCCAGGTACTGCGCCAACGCCTGGTCCTTCAGGCTCTGGATCCGGCCGAAAAAGTCGATTTCCCACGACGCGTTCAGACCGACCGAATACGAGTTCGAGATGGTCTGGTCGAAGAACGACAGATCTCTCGGCGTGCGCGACTTGCTTTGCGATGCCGACGCGTCGAGCGTCGGGAGCAGACCCGCGCGCACGATGCGGAACTGCGCCGCCGATGCCTGCATGTTCAGCACCGACACGCGCAGATCGCGGTTGTTCTTCAACGCGACTTCGATCAGCTTCTGCATACGCGGATCGACGAAGAAATCGCGCCAGCCGATGTCGGCTGCCGCCTGGCCATTCGCGCTGCGCGAGGCGCCCGTCGTGCCGGGCTGCTGCTGACCCGGCTGGGTTGCGCCCGGCTGCGCGTCGTACACGCCGCCCGTCGGGAAGGTGCTCGTCACGGGCGGCGCCGGACGCTGGTACTTCGGCGCCAACGTGCAACCCGCTGCGAAGAGCGCGACTGCTACTGCAATCAGAGAGTGTTTTTGCATCTCAATGTCCGTCCTTGCCCGAGCCTTCGTCAGTCGACGCGCCCGCCGCCCCGCCGCCATCACGAGGATGGTGCTGGTCGTAATGAGCGAGCGCCACATCCGGGTCTTCTTTTTCGCCGCCGAACTTCGCGCGAATCACGACGAAGAACATCGGGATCATGAAAATCGCGAGGAAGGTCGCCGTCAACATCCCGCCGATCACGCCCGTACCAATCGCGTGCTGGCTCGCGGAGCCGGCGCCGTTACTGATTGCGAGCGGCATCACGCCGAGAATGAACGCGAGCGAAGTCATCAGAATTGGCCGCAACCGCAGACGCGCCGCTTCGAGCGCGGCCTCGACCGGTCCCATGCCTTCACCCTGCTGCAGCTCGCGGGCGAATTCCACGATCAGGATCGCGTTCTTCGCCGACAGACCCACCGTGGTCAACAGACCCACCTGGAAGAACACGTCGTTCTCGAGTCCGCGCAGCGTGGCGGCCAGCAGCGCGCCGATCACGCCGAGCGGCACCACCATGATCACCGAGAACGGGATCGACCAGCTTTCATACAGCGCCGCGAGACACAGGAACACGACGAGGATCGAGATGCCATACAGAATCGGCGCCTGCGAACCCGACTGGCGTTCCTGCAGCGACAGACCCGTCCACTCGTAACCAATGCCCGCCGGCAGCTTCGCCACGAGCGCTTCCATGGCCGTCATGGCCTGACCGGTCGACTTGCCCGGTGCCGCCGCCCCCTGGATTTCCACCGCGGAAATACCGTTGTAGCGCTCCAGCTTCGGCGAACCGTAAGTCCATGTGCCGCTTGCGAACGACGAGAACGGCACCATGCCACCCGCCGAATTGCGCACGTACCATGCGTTCAGGTCTTCCGGCTTCATGCGGAACGGTGCATCGCCCTGCAGGTACACCTTCTTGATCCGGCCGTCGGTGTCGAGGAAGTTGTTCACGTACTGCGACGCCCACGCGATCGAGAACGTCTGGTCGATCGTCGCCAGCGACACGCCGAGCGCCGACGCCTTCTCGTGATCGATATCCACCTTGAACTGCGGCGTATCGTTCAGGCCGTTCGGACGCACCTGCGCCAGGGTCGGATCTTTCGACGCGAGACCAAGCAGCATGTTGCGCGCTTCCATCAGCTTCTCGTGGCCGATACCCGCCCGGTCCTGCAGTTCGAAGTCGAAGCCCGCAGCCGTGCCGAGTTCTGGAATGGACGGCGGATTCACCGGATACACCAGCGCGTTCTTATAGCTGCCGAAGTGCATGAAGAGACGTCCCACCAGCGCCTGGACCTTCTGGTCCGAATGCTGACGCACCGAGTAGTCCTTCATCCGCACGAACACGAGACCCGCGTTCTGGCCGCGACCGGCGAAGCTGAAGCCGTTCACCGTGAAGGTCGATTCCACGATGCTCTTCTCGGTATTGAGCAGATAGTCGGAAATGTCCTTCAACGCCCTCGCCGTGGTTTCCTGCGTGGAGCCCGACGGCGTTTGCACCAGCACGAACATCGTGCCCTGGTCTTCGTCGGGCAGGAACGACTTCGGCAGGCGCACGAACAGCAGACCCACCGCGACGATCACCACCATATAGATGATGAGCCAGCGGCCCGAACGCTTGATCACGTGCGCCACGCCCGAGTGATACTTGTCGCGGCTGCGGTTGAACGTGCGGTTGAACCAGCCGAAGAAGCCGGTGGTTTTTTCCTCGTGGCCCTTCTCGACCGGCTTGAGGATCGTCGCGCACAACGCCGGCGTCAGAATCAATGCGACCAGCACCGACAGCACCATTGCCGCCACGATCGTCAGCGAGAACTGACGGTAAATCGCGCCGACCGAACCGCCCGAGAATGCCACCGGCACGAACACCGCCGAGAGCACCAGTGCCACGCCCACCAGCGCGCCGGTAATCTGGTCCATCGCCTTGCGGGTTGCGTCACGAGGCGATAAGCCTTCCTCCTGCATCACCCGCTCGACGTTTTCCACCACCACGATCGCATCGTCCACCAGCAAGCCGATGGCGAGCACCAGCCCGAACATGGACAGCGTATTGATCGAGAAACCGACGATACCCATGATCGCGAACGTGCCCAGCAGCACCACCGGCACGGCGATCGTCGGGATCAGCGTGGCGCGCAGATTCTGCAGGAACAGGTACATGACCAGGAACACCAGCACGATACCTTCGAGCAGCGTCTTGACCACTTCCTCGATCGACAGGCGCACGAACGGCGTGGTGTCGTACGGGTACTGCACGACCAGACCATGCGGGAAGTACTTCGACAGTTCGGCGACCTTCGCGCGCACCGCCTTGGCCGTGGCCAGCGCGTTCGCGCCCGTGGCGAGCTGAATACCGAAGCCTGCCGTCGGCTGACCGTTGTACTTGGTGTCGAAGTTGTAGTTTTCGCCGCCGAGTTCGATGTGACCCACGTCCTTGATCCGGACTTGCGAGCCGTCCGGGTTCACCTTCAGCAGAATGTTGCCGAACTGTTCGGGCGTGTTGAGCAGCGTGGCTTCCGTGATGGTGGCCTGCAACACCTGACCCGGCACCGACGGCGTGCCGCCGAGCGAGCCGCCCGCAACCTGAACGTTCTGCGCCTGCAACGCCGCCTCGACATCGACCGGCGTCAGCCCGAAGTTGGTGAGCCGGTTGGCGTCCAGCCAGATCCGCATCGCGTACTGCGAGCCGAACAGCGTCACCGTGCCCACACCGTCGATACGGCTGACCGGATCCTGAATGTTCGACGCGACGTAGTTCGCCAGGTCGTACTTGTTCATGCTGCCGTCTTCGGAGACGAACGCCATGACCAGCAGGAAGCTGCTGCTCGACTTCGTCACCTTCGTACCGAGCTGCTGAACGGCTTGCGGCAGCAGCGGCGTGGCGAGCTGCAGCTTGTTCTGTACCTGAACCTGCGCGATGTCAGGGTTGGTGCCGGCCGCGAACGTCAGCGTGATGGTTGCCGTACCCGAGTCGTCCGACGTGGACGACAGATACAGCAAGTGGTCGAGACCACTCATCTGCTGCTCGATCACCTGCGTGACGGTGTTTTCCACCGTCTTCGCCGATGCGCCCGGGTACGTTGCGCTGATCTGCACGGCCGGCGGGGCAATCGTCGGGTATTGGGCGATCGGCAATGTGAACACCGACGCGATACCCGCGAGCATCAGAATAATGGCGATCACCCATGCAAAAATCGGGCGATCGATAAAGAACTTTGCCATGAGGCGGGCTCCCTGTTATTACGCGCCCGATGCAGCAGAGGCGGGTTGAGCCGTCTGCGCAGCACCGCTGGCGGCCGGCGCGCCTTGAGCGGACGCGTCGGAAGCGGGTGTGGCGGGAAGTTGCGCGGCAACCGTCTTGACCTGCATGCCGGGCTTGGCCTTGTCGGTACCCTGGACGATCACGCGGTCGCCGGCCTTCAGGCCGCTCTCGACCACCCAGTTCGAACCGTACGTGCCGGAGGTGACGAGCTGACGCAACACGACTTTGTCGTCGCTGCCGACAACCAATGCGGTCGGCTGACCTTTCTGGTCGTGGGTGATGCCCACTTGCGGCACCACGAGCGCGTTCTCGTTCACGCCTTCCTGAATCCTCGCGCGCACGAACATGCCCGGCAGCAGCACCTTGTCCGCGTTTTTGAAGATCGCGCGGATCGTGACCGAGCCGGTGCCCTGGTCGACCGTGACGTCCGTGAACTGCAGCTTGCCCTGCTCCGAATACGTGCGGCCGTCTTCGAGGATCAGCGACACCTTGGCGGCGTCCGGGCCGGTCGTCTTCAGCCGGCCTTCCTGTATCTCGCGGCGCAGTTTCAGGCCATCGAGACTCGATTGCGTCAGATCGACATAGGTCGGGTCGAGCTGCTGAACGGTGGCCATCAGCGTGGCGGCGCTCGCCTGCACATAGGCGCCCGGCGTCACTTGCGAGATGCCGATCTGGCCGCTCACCGGCGAGGTCACGTCCGTGTAGCCGAGGTTGATCTGCGCCGTGTCCACCGCCGCCTTGCCGGCGGCGACGTCGGCCGCGGCCTGGCCTTCCGAGGCCACCGCGTTGTCGTAATCCTGCTTGCTGACCGCGTTGGCCGCCACCAGCACCTTGTAGCGGTTGGCCTGCGCGGTGGTCGACACGAGGTTCGCCTGCGCCTTCGCGAGCGACGCCTTCGCGTTGTTCAGCGCGGCGATATACGGCGCCGGATCGATCTTGTACAGACGCTGACCTGCCTTGACCTGGTCACCCTCCGTGAATTCGCGGCGCAGCACGATGCCGTCGACCCGCGCGCGCACTTGCGCGACGAGGAAAGCACTGGTACGGCCGGGGAGTTCGGTGACGACGGGCACGGCCGTCGGCTGGACAGTCACGACGCCGACTTCGGGCGTTTGCTGCGGCGGGGCAGATTGTTTTGGTCCGCACGCTGCCAGCAATACGGCAGCCGTCGCGGCACTGATTAAGCGGAATGGAACCCGTTCGACGCGCATGGAGCGACCTCTGTCAAAGACTGAGAAGAAAAAGTGCGCGCATCCCTACCCCGGGGACGACAGCACACACAGGCGTCTTGCGACGCTTGACCGGAAGCCCACGGATGCAAATCGAACCTGCATGGCATCCCGGGCGAAGATGCGCCAAGTCGGGGAAATGCGGCACGGCGCCACCCTACCAGCACGGCGCAAACAGCGTTTGAAAGGCAACAGTGACGGATATTAACCGGTCGTCACGGCTTGGGCTATCCGATCGTGGGGTGCTATTATATATACATCCACGAATGCATGTAAAAGAGCGTTTTAGTTCTCGCAGGGGACGGGGACCGCAGGATTGCTTCGGAATACAGTAGATAGTAGACAGAACGTCGCCGAGCGCTTCTGAAAGCGCTCGGGAAAACCCCAGAATCAGGGCAGGTCAAATCAAATGGTCAGAAGAACCAAAGAAGAAGCGCTGGAGACGCGCAACAGCATTCTAGACGCGGCCGAGCGCGTATTTTTCGAGAAAGGGGTGTCCCGCACGTCGCTGGCCGACATCGCGCAGGCTGCGGGCGTCACGCGCGGCGCAATCTACTGGCACTTCGCACATAAAAGCGATCTGTTTACCGAAATGTTCGACCGTGTGCTGTTGCCGCTCGACGAACTCAAGGCCGCCTCGCAAGATCCCAACGAACCCGACCCGCTCGGCCGACTGATGGAAATCTGTGTGGTGTGCCTGCGTGACACGGCGAACGATCCACATCGGCGGCGCGTGTTCGACATCCTGTTTTTGAAGTGTGAACTGGTCGAGGAAATGGGCCCGGTCATGGTCCGCTATCAGACCAATATGCGCGAAGGGCTTGCCAAGATAGAGGGCGGCCTGCGCAATGCCGTGTCGAAGGGTCAGCTTCCCACTGATTTCGACGCCAGGATCGCGGCGGCAATGGTGCACGCTTTCGTCAGCGGGTCATTGCGAGACATGCTGTTTTTGCCCGACGCGACCGACTTCGGCGCGCACGCACGCCAAATGGTCGAGGCGCTGTTCGACGCGCTGCGGCTGAGCCCCGCGTTGCGCAAGGGCCCGGCTTAAATCGTGTGAAGCTAAGGCGGCAGCGCAGGGTCTCGCCGCCGCATGAATGGCCACGGATTCACATCTGCGCCGCCGGCGAATTGCCGCAATTCTTCAGTCGCGCGAAAAAAGACAACCTTCAGTGTTCGCTGATCCAGCGCGCGATATATAAAAGCAACGCCACCAGAAAGATCATCGCGGCCCACGCCCAGTTCGGCACCGCATGCGGACCCGATTCGCGATGCGACACGCCATGCGTGACGCCGTGCGACACGCCATGCGTGACGCCGTGCGACACGCTCGCCGCGCGCCCGATTACCCCGCTGTCATGCTCCACGCGGGCGCGCCGGGCCATGCCGCCCAGGCTGATCGGCCGCAAAAAAACGTGCTGGCGCCGCGCCGACGAACCGCCCGCCTCGTTGGACCCCTGCCCATGCTTGGCACGCACGACCGCGCTGAATTCGGCGAAGAAGTCGTCGGCGAGATCGTGCAGCGCCTTTTCCAGCTGACGGGTCGGAAGTTCGGCAAGCGGGCCGGAAGACGTTGCCCAGATTGCGTATTCGATATGTGTGCTGCGCCCGCGATCGGGATCGCCGCCTGACGCTCCCTCCTCCGCGCGCAATCTCACTTCGATCTGACCGCGCAACGCGCCAATGCCTTCGGCACGCGCCTTGAAATTGATGGTCCGGCGCTGCGCGTCAGCCGGCCCGGAATCCTGGCCGGCCACATGAGCGCGCGTGTCGTAATGCGCGCGCAGCGGCCCGAGCGGCACCGTCATGCTTAACGCATATTCGCCGCGCGCGAGGCGTGTGAACGACTCGCAATGGTCGAGACTGGCCCGTAACAACGCAAGATCCTGCAGCGCGTCCCATACGACGGACGGCGCGAGCGGAATCCGCAATGCGTCGCTCAGCTCCATGACAGTCTCTCCGATGAGTCGCAATCAGGATGTCTGATCGATCCGGTCGACGCGCGAAGGGTAAAAAGCGAGATAGCCCTTGATCTGCGAAGCCTGCTCGAACGGCTCTTCGTAACTCCAGACGGCGTTTTCGATCAGCCCGTCTTCGGTCAGCAGATGAAAATACGACGCGTCGCCCTTGAACGGGCAATGGGTGGCGTGCGGCGAGCGCTGAAGGCGCGCCATGTTCACGTCCGCGCGCGGAAAATAGAACACGTCGGGCAGGCCCGTTTCGCTCAGTGTCAGCCCGGCATGGGTGTCGGCCATCGTCACCCCGCCATGAATGATGCGCACCCGGTGGCTGTTGCCGGTAATCGAGATGGTGTGGCCGCCCGCGCTTTCGCCGGGGTTCGCGTGAGGCATCAAGGCATCGCTCATGTCTCGGCTCCATGATGGTGGAAGAGTCAGTTCCAGTCGGCGTGCGGCCATGCAAACAGTAAAGCCACGGGGCGCGCCCGTGGCTTCATTATCGGCCAAACCGCCGTCGGCCGTGCGGCCTTCCTGCGCGATTTGCGGCCGCTGCCCCGGCCGCCGCAGGACCGCGCACGCGGGCCCCGCGACAGGCTCGCGCGCTCGAACGCGCTTACTGCGTATTCCAGTAGAACGCCGCCTTGGCGGTGCCCTTTGCCGGAATCGTCACTGCCTTGGTCTGGTCGTGATCCTTGTATTGCGCATGCACGGTATAGCGGCCCGGGCGCAGCTTCACGAGCATGTAAGGCCCGCGCGAATCGGCCTTCAGCACGTCGCTACCATGCGCGTCGACTATGCGCACGTGGACGTCGGCGAGAAAATCCGAGCCGGGTCCGGTAAAGCGCAGCGACAGCGGCCACTGGCTTTGCGCATGCTGGAGCGCTTTGGATTCGTCGAGTCCGACGCCGCCCGACACGTACGATATGTCGCCTTGCTGCTGGATTTGCGGCAGACCACCGCCGTTGGCATTGCCCGCGCTGCTTTGATCGGTGGTCGATCCGCCGGTCACGTCGCTTGCCTGGGCGTACGCGCCGCCCGCCAGACTGAACGTGAGCGCCGCGCACACCGCGGCGGCTACGATCTTTCGCTGATTGCGTTGGGGTTTCATCGATTCCCTCCTTGTTAAGGTCCTTGTCGCCCGGGGATGGACGCGGCGACGGTCGTGAGATTCGCCGCGATGAGCCCGGATCAGCCCAGACGCAACCTGCGTGCCACACGTCGGGCCGTACCGGCCGGAGACGACAGAAGACGGTTCGTCCGTCTGGCCGCTACCTGCCGCGTCGCCGCGCCTGGTTCGTGGCAAGCGCGACAGGGCCGAAAAAAAGCCGGTTGTGGCACATCGTGCAACGAACCGGCAAGCATTACGTTCAAAGCGCCTGACTGGTCAGCCGAGGTCGACCGGCACGAAAATCTGCGCGTTGTCGCGCTGGATCAGCAGCGCGATGCTGTTGCCCGCACCGGCGATCATCTGCTTTAACTGATCGACGCTCGTGATCGGCCGGCCGTTGACAGCCAGAATCACATCGCCTGGCTGGATACCCGCGCTTTCCGCCGCGCCGCCCGACTGCTGCACGAGTAGCCCGTGCGACACCGATGCGCCGCTCTTTTCTTCCGGCGTCAACGGACGCACCGCCACGCCGAGCCGCCCTTGCAGCTGCGTCGGCTGATCGGCTTTGTCGTTCGACGCTGTCTTCAAATCCGACAGCGAGCCGATCGTCACCTTCAGGTCCTTGGTGGACTTGTCGCGCCACACCTGCACGTTAGCCGAGCTGCCCGGCGTGAGGCTCGCGACCTGCGACGGCAGATCCGACGAGTCAGTGACCGGCTCGCCATTCACCGACAGGATCACGTCGCCAGGCTGCAGCCCGGCCTTCGCGGCGGGACCGCCCGGGTCGACCGAACTGACGAGCGCGCCCTGCGGCTTTTGCATGCCGAACGAATCGGCGAGCGTCTGGTTCATGCCCTGCACGGCCACACCCAGGCGCCCGCGGCTCACGTGGCCCGTCTTGACGATATCGTCCTTGACCTTGATCGCTTCACTGATCGGGATCGCGAACGACAGGCCCTGGAAGCCGCCCGTCTGCGAGTAGATCATCGAATTGATGCCGATCACTTCGCCTTGCAGGTTAAAGAGCGGACCACCTGAATTGCCCGGATTGACCGGCACGTCGGTCTGAATGAACGGCGTGTAGTTCTCGTTGGGCAACGAACGCGACTTCGCGCTGATGATGCCGGAGGTCACCGTATTGTCGAAACCGTAAGGCGAGCCGATCGCGACGACCCACTGCCCCACTTTGCTCTGGCGCGGATCGCCGATCTTCACGGTCGGCAGATTGCTGGCGTCGATCTTCAGCACGGCGACGTCGGACTGCTTGTCGGCGCCCACCACCTTGGCCTTGAACTCGCGTTTGTCGGTGAGCTTGACGGTCACGACATTGGCGCCGTCCACCACGTGCGCGTTGGTCAGGATATAGCCGTCCGCGCTGACGATAAAGCCTGAACCGAGGCTCGCGCTCGGCTGGTCGGCCGCGTCACCGCCCTCGCCGCCGTCGCCGCCTTGCATCCCGGGCATACCGCCGAAGAAGTGTTTGTAGAACTGATAGAAGGGATCGCTCGGGTCGATCGGCAACTGATTGCCGCCACTATTGCCGTTACCCGGATTGCCGCGCAATGCGGTCTGCTTGACTACGTGCTTCGCGCTGATGTTGACGACCGCCGGGCCGTAGGTTTCGACGAGGCCCGAAAAATCGGGAATGCCGGTTTTCGCGGCAGCTTCAGCGGGCATCATCGCGGCCTGCGCCGGCGAGATGACCTGCGGCGCGGGCACGTCGCGATGCCCCGCCACGTAGCCGGCGGACAGCGCCACGGCTACAGCTACGGCAACCGCACTGCGAGACAAGGTTTTCGCGTTCATCGTGTACTCCTGACTGGGAGAAAAGGCTGTGGAATGTCTCGAAGCGTACGGGGCATCGCTTAAAAGAGTCTTAAGCAGCGGCCGACGCTTCCCGAACCTTTACCGGGCTCTTTTAAGCCCTGTTTAAGGCACGTTTCGATCCATTCCCGACACGTTACGAACGCCAGGCTCTCCTTTCGATTCAGAAGCGCACGGTGACCTGCAAGCCGCCCGCTGGCGATTCGTCGAGCGAGATGGCCGCGTGATGCTGCGTCGCGATGCGGCGCACGATCGCGAGGCCAAGGCCGGAGCCCGCCACGTCCGTGCGCACGCGATTCTCGCCCGCGCCGGCGCGGTAGAACCGATCGAACACGCGATCGCGCTCGGCTGGCGCAATGCCCGGCCCGCTGTCCGCGATACGCACCACGGGGTGCCCTTCCTCGACACGCAGGCCGACATCGACACGGCCGCCGCGCGGCGTGTACTTGGTCGCGTTGTCGACGAGATTGTTGAACATTACCCGCAGCGCTTCCGGGTCGCCGATCACGGTGGCGGATTCGTTTGCGTCGATGCCGAGGTCCACGCCGCGATTCTGCGCGAGCGGCGAATAAGCGATCACGCAGTCCTGCAGCAACGCGCGCAGATCGATCGCGTCGGTTGCGGCAAGCCCGTCCGGCTCGGAACGCGCCAGCGCGAGCAGTTGCTCGGCCAGACGCGTGGCGCGCGTCACGCCCGCCTGCAGATCGGCGAGCGCCTCGCTGCGGGCGGCGTCGTCCTTGGCGCGTGCCACGAGTTGCGACTGGATCTGCACGGCGGCAAGCGGCGTGCGCAGTTCGTGCGCGGCATCGGCGACAAACGCTTTCTGGATATCCAGCGCGGTGGCCAGCCGCTCCAGCAGTCCGTTCAGTGCGCGCACGAGCGGCTGCACCTCGAGCGGCAGACGCTGATCGGGCAGCGGATCGAGCGCCTCGGGATGCCGCGCGTCGAGCGCGGTCGTGACACGTCGCAGAGGCCGCAGCCCGCGCCCGACGATCACCCACACGGCAAGCCCCAGCAGCGGCAACAGCACGATCAGCGGCCACAGCGTGCGCAGCGCGACGTTGGCCGCAAGCCGGTTGCGCACCGACACCGGCTGCGCGAGCTGCACGACGTTATCGCCGACGATCGCACCATAGACGCGCCATTCGCCGCGGTCCGTGTGCTCGGTGGAAAAGCCGAGTTCGGCGCGCGGCGCGAGCGGCGCGCGCGGACGCGAGTAGTACATCAGCACGCCGTTGCGATTCCAGATCTGCAGTACGATGCCTTCGTCGCCGGTATCGCGCGAACCCAGCACCTGTGAGAACGGTTCCGACGGCAACGCCGCCGCAATCTGCTCCAGCTGATAATCAAACAGTTCATTGGCTTCGGCGAGCGCCTGCCGGTAAATCAGCCAGCCTGCGATACCCACGCCGAGCAACACCAGCGCAAGCAGCCAGAACAGCAACTGACGACGAATCGAACGCATCGGCTCAGCCGTCCTTCGCGATCATGTAGCCCAGCCCGCGGACGTTGCGGATCAGCTCGGCCCCGAGCTTCTTGCGTAGCGCATGAATGTAGACCTCGACCGTATTGCTGCCGATTTCCTCGCCCCATCCGTACATTTTTTCCTCGAGTTGACTCTTCGAGAGTACAGCGCCCGGCCGTGCGAGCAACGCCTCGAGCAGCGCGAATTCACGCGCTGACAGCGCCACCGGCGCGCCGTCGAGCGTCACCTGATGAGACGCGGGGTCGAGCGTGAGATTGCCGTGGCGGATCGTCGAGTCGCTGCGCCCCGATTGACGGCGGATCAGCGCGCGCATGCGGGCGCCGAGTTCATCGAGATCGAAAGGTTTGACAAGGTAATCGTCGGCGCCCGCGTCGAGGCCTTTCACCCGATCGGCGACGGCATCGCGCGCGGTAACGATCAGCACGGGGAGCGCATGGCCGCGCGCACGCAGCGTGCGCAGCACGTCGAGCCCGTCGCGTTTGGGCAGACCGAGGTCGAGCAGCACGAGATCGTAAGGCTGACTGCCTGCCGCGCTGAGCGCCGCTTCGCCGTCTTCGACCCAGTCGACCGCGAAGCCCTCGCCGCGCAGTGCCTTACGCACGCCTTCGGCGATCATCCGGTCGTCTTCGACAAGCAATATGCGCATGGTTGTACGGTTCCAGAACGTTCGATGATGCCGCATTCTAGCGCCCGCACCCGGCATGCGGGCCGCGTGGCGCTTTTTCCACCGCAGCGTGGCGGCATGTCTCTACAATGAGCGCTCCGCGTCGCGCGATGCTTCGACTCGCGCGCGGGAAGTGATGCGCAACGTATGAAGCCGCACCACTTGAAGGACCGACCGATGCCGCGTTGGCAGACGTGCGATCCGGCTGCAAACGGCAAGCGCCGAGCTTTGCCATTTACACCGAGGTTGCCGCACGCAAGACGCGCCGAACAAAAAATTGCTCTAACGCCCTGTTCTCTGCCCGTTCATGACGCTCGCTTTACTGTCTTCCTTTGCGCGCCGCGTAGCGCTGCGCGCCCGGTCCTCCGCTACGGCGTCTGCTGGTTCTGCTGGTTCTTGTGGTTCATCTGATTCCTCCCTTTCCTCCGTTACCTTTCCGGCTTCCATGCGCGCCGCGGTTTTGACCGCGGGCCGCAGCGAGCGCGGCGTTCACCGCTTCGCATTGCGCACCGGCGCATGGCTGCTCGCGTGCGCCGCGCTCGGCGGCTACGGCACGTCGCTGCCGCTTGCAGCGCAGGCGCGGGTCAAAGCCGAGCACCCGAGCATCAACGTCACCACCGTGTTGCCGCGGCCCGTCATGGCCGGACTGCAACGGGCGCACGTGCCGTTGTCGTCGATCAGCGTGGTGGTGGAGAAAGTGGGCGACCGCACGCCGATCGTCGCGCTAAATGCCGGCAAGCCGATGATGCCCGCGTCGACGATGAAACTCGTCACCACCTACTCCGGCCTGTCGATTCTCGGCCCCGACTACCGCTGGCGCACGAGCGCTTACGCGGATGGCACGGTCGACGAGAACGGCGTGCTGCACGGCAATCTGTACATTCAGGGCACCGGCGATCCGAAGCTCGTGCCGGAAGAACTGATCGATCTCGTGCAGAAGATCCACAAGGCGGGCATCAATGGTATCGACGGCGCGCTCGTGCTCGACAAGCGCTACTTCGATCCGTCCACGCGCGACCTGCCGCCATTCGACGACGACGCCACCGCGCCTTACAACGTCGGCCCCGATCCGCTGCTGTACGCGTTCAAGTCGCTGTCGTTCACGCTCACGCCCTCGCCCGACGGCAGTGTCGCGATCGACGTGCTGCCCGCGCTCGCGCAACTGCAGATCGACAATCAGATGCGCGCGGTGAACGGACCATGCCGTGGCGACGCGGCTTCGGTTTCGCCTGCGGTCACGCCGCAGCCGAACGGCACGCTGGTCGCCTCGTTTGCCGGCGACTACCCGGTGCGCTGCGGCCCGCGCACGATCAACGTCGCGGTGCTCGATCACTCGGCGTTCTTTGCCGGCGGTTTTCTCGCGTTGTGGAAGCAGACGGGCGGCACGTTCAACGGAACGACGCGCGAAGGCGCCGTACCTGTTGGCGCAAAACTGGTCGCCACGCATCAGGGGCCGATGCTGTCCGACATCGTTCGCGACATCAACAAGTTCAGCAACAACACGATGGCGCGCAACCTGTTTCTGACCATCGGCGCCGCTGAAGAAAAAGGTCCCGCCACGCCCGCGAAAGCGGCGCGCGCGATTCAGGCGTTCCTGCACCGCGACGCGCTCGACATGGAATATCTGACGCTCGACAACGGCTCGGGGCTCTCACGCGAGGAACACGTGACCGCGCTCTCGCTTGCCGATCTGCTGCAGCGCGCCAATGCAAGCCCGGTTGCGCAGGTGTTCGTCGAGTCGCTGCCTATTGCGGGCGTCGACGGCACGATGCGCAACCGCCTCACCAACGCGGGCGCGGGTGGCAACGCGCACATCAAGACCGGCACCTTGCGCGACGTGCGCGCGATTGCCGGTTATGTCGCTTCCGCCGACGGCAACAGCTACGTCGTGGTGAGCATCATCAACGATCCGCATTCCGAGGCGGCCGGCGCCGCGCATGACGCGTTGCTCGAATGGGTTTATCAGGGACCGTCGCAGGGCTTGACGAAAGTGTCGGCGCCCATCATGGAAGCGCCTGTCGGCAAGCCCAGGAAAAACCCGCACAAGCGCGGCGCTCACTGAGTATTTCTTCTATAGCGCTGCGCGCCGCGACGCGTGCGAGCGTGTACGCTGTCGGGCAGTGTTGGAGGGGCGCAAAGTGCAGCGCGCGCGGCCCACTCGAACGATAACGACAGCGACCGCCGCCACCCGCGCGGCGGCCAGGGACCACGGAGGAAGACACGATGCAATTCGACGCCGAATTGCTGCTGCTCGCCATGGCGCCGGTCTTTCTCGCATGCATTGGCTGGGAGGCGTGGCACCTGCGGCGCACGCGCCCGGACGCGCAGCTCTATAGCTGGCGCGACACGCTCTGCAACGCCGCGCTCGCGCTCATGCAGCAAGCCGCCGACAAGCTCGCTTGGCTTGTCGTCATTCCCGTCTACGCATTTGTCTACGACCACTACCGCGTCTACACGTGGCCCGCTGGCTGGGTCTCGTTCATCGTGCTGTTCGTCGCGCAGGATCTGCTCTACTACGTCTTTCACCGTTGCAGCCACCGTGTGCGCTGGCTGTGGGCCGCGCACGTCGTGCATCACTCGTCGGAGCGGATGAATTTTTCGACCGCGTTCCGGCAGAGCCTGATGTATCCGGTTGCGGGCATGTGGCTGTTCTGGATTCCGCTCGCCGTGCTGGGATTCGCGCCGAAGCAGATTGTCGCCATCGTGCTGATCAATCTCGGCTTTCAATTTTTCGTGCACACGCAGGCAATCGGCAAACTCGGCTGGCTCGAATACGTGTTCAACACGCCGTCCATCCACCGCGTACATCACGCGCGCAATGATCGTTATATCGACCGCAACTATGCCGGCGTGCTGGTGATCTGGGATCGGCTGTTCGGCAGCTACGTCGACGAAGATCCGCACGACGCGCCCGTCTACGGCATTGTCGAGCCGCTGCACACCTATAACCCGCTGAGGGCGACGTTTCACGAATGGGCGTCGATGGCGCGCGATGTCGCGAGCGTGCGCGGCTGGCGCAACAAGTGTCGCGCGCTTTTCGCGCCGCCGGCGTGGGCCGCCGATTATCACGCCCGCTTCGGCGAGCGCCCGTCGTTGCCGCGCGGCGACACGAATCCGCGCCAAAACCCTACGGGCGCGTTTCAAACGTCACGCAGACGCTAGAAGATTCTGTAAGCTGTCGTCACGCCGCCGACGCGGTGGGCGCTGCCTGCACCACACGGCACCAAGGCCATACAAACGAGGAGATGTAGTCAACATGAGTCAAACAGCATCGAGGAAACAACCGTGGCTGCGCGCCACGCAGATCGCGCTGGCGAGCACCGCATTTGCCCTGCTCGCAGCCTGCGGCGGTGGCGGCGACAATAACAATTCGAGCAGCACGCCGGCAGGCGGCGTCAAACTGCAGGTCGTGTCGTTCGGCGACAGCCTGTCCGACGTGGGCACCTATGCGCCGGTGATCCAGTCGAGTTTCGGCGGCGGCCGCTTCACGACCAATCCGGGCGAAGTGTGGACGCAGAAGGTCGCGGAATACTACGGCGGCACGCTGACAGCCGCCTACGTGGGCGGCTTCGGCCAGCCGCTCGTCGCGACAGGCGGCTATGGTTATGCACAAGGCGGATCGGACGTCGTCAACGCCCAAGGCCAAGGCTGGGCGCCGAACAACATGGCGGCCACGACGGTGCCGGTCGTCACTCAGGTGGCCAACTACCTGAGCGCGCATGCAAGCTTCAACTCGAACCAGCTCGTGCTCATCAACGGTGGTGCCAACGACATCTTCCAGTTCGCGGGGACAACCGCGAATCTGACTGCTCTTGGCGCTGCGCTTCAGACGCAATACCCGTTGCTCGTGCAGGCCGGCAAGCTGCCGAACTCGCAGGCGGGCCAGGTGGCGTTCATCGTCGGCTACCTGCAGCAGTTGTCGAACCCGCAGATCGCGACCGCCGCGAGCCAGCTCGCAGCGCAGGTTCAAACCATCGTCAATTCGGGTGCGACGCACGTGGTGGTGGCAACGGTGCCGGACATCGGCAACACGCCGCTCGGCGTCCAGGCCAACGCGAGCGCGCCGGGTTCGGCTGCGTTGTTGACGGGCATCACCGCCGCATTCAACTACCTGCTGGTTCAGAACCTGACGGCCCTCGGTCTGGTGAGTTCAGGCAAGGTTATCGTCGCCGATGCGTTCACGTGGCTGGATCAGCAGTTGCCGAACTACAAGGCGCTGGGCTTCACGGTCTCCAATACGGATACGGCCTGTAACCTGAGCCTGATGGTGAAGAACGCCACGGCTTACGCGACGGCCAATCCCAGCGCAACAAACGGTTTGACGCCGGCTCAGTACGGCGCCCAGTTCGGTTCGTCGCTGTTCTGTTCGCCGCAGACGTACACGGTGGCCGGCGCCGACCAGACCTACATGTTCGCGGACACGGTCCACCCGAGCACGCACACGCACGCGTTGTTTGCACAGTACGTGCAGCAGCAGATTGCCGCGACGGGTTTGGGGAAATAAGTCGAAGGCAGCCGCCTTGCGGCTTTCACCGATGGTTGAAACGCCCGGCTTGCTGGTCAAGCCGGGCGTTTTTTGTTTGTTGACGCCGCATTGCGGATGCAGACCGGCTGCGGGCGTTTCGCAAAGGCCGTACGAATCTCGCAAGTCGCGCGGATTTCGCAAGTCACACGGATCTCGCAAGTCACACGGATCTGGCAAGTCGCACGAGTCGCACAAAGCGCACAAAAGGCACAGGCCGCCGCAGCCGCAGCCGCACAAACCGCATTTATCCTTGTGCTTCGAACGCAGCGGCGGCCCGACCGAGCCGATCATTGACCGCGATCCATTCGATCGTGTCCGGCAGTTTCTCGATCAGAATCCTCGACACGTTCGCGCGATCCAGCGCTCGCAGCAAGCCGTATAGTTCGCGCGCATAGACATGCGGGTCTTCGGGTGCCGCGATGAAATGCACGCCCTCCGCATCGGCCCAATGACCGGCGCGGGAGGCACGCGCGACCAGCGCCACGCGTTCCCCTGCGTCCCGCCCGGCGAGCAGCGGTTCGAGCATGCCGAAGGGCAGCAACGCCAGCGGCGTGCGCGGCGCGTAATGCGCTTTCAACGTACCGGACGCACGCGGCGCGGTGGCGTCCGAACCGTCCGGCAAACGCGGCGATTCGCCCAGCACGTCCGCGATATCTTGCGGCGTCACGCGACCGGGCCGGAGCAACGCCGGAAAGCCGCGCGACAGATCCAGAATGGTCGATTCAATGCCGACATCGGACGCGCCGCCGTCCAGCACGTGAATCGCGCTGCCGAATTCGTCGCGTACGTGCTGCGCCGTGGTGGGGCTGACATGACCAAAGCGGTTCGCCGACGGGGCAGCGACGCCGCCATGACCGCCGCGCAATGCGCTGAATGCGTCCAGCAGCGCTTGCGCAACCGGATGCGACGGGCAGCGCAAACCGACCGAATCCTGCCCACCGCTCACGGCCGGATTGATACGCTGCGCGCGCTTCAGGATCAGCGTGAGCGGGCCGGGCCAGAATGCATCGATCAGGCGTTGCGCGTCGGCCGGCAAATGGTCGACCCAATAAGCCGGGTCGCCTTGGGGCGCGAGATGAACGATCACGGGATGGTTGGCCGGCCGCCCCTTTGCCGCGTAAATGCGTGCGACGGCGTCCGGGCTTTCGGCGTCGCCACCCAGGCCGTACACCGTCTCGGTAGGAAACGCGACGAGGCCGCCTGCGTCGAGCAACGCTGCCGCGTGCTCAATCTGCGCGGCGCTGACGGGCAGGTCGCCGGACGCGCCCGCGAGGATGTCGCGCGCCGGGCTTCCGGCAGGTTTCTGTTGGTCCGGCATGGCGTTCGTGTCAGCTCTTGATGATGTGCAAAAGCCGCGCGCAATCGCGCCCTGCGGTGCGGGCCTCTTCGAGCGTTGCCGCCGTGAAGTTCACATGGCCCATCTTGCGGCCGCAGCGCGCCTCTTCCTTGCCATACAGATGCAGACGCGCCGCCGGCATCGCGGCGACTTCCTGCCACGGCGGCGTGACCGCCGCGCCCTTCGGGCCGTCCGGGAACCAGATGTCGCCGAGGATATTCAGCATGACAGCCGGCGAATGCTGACGCGTATCGCCAAGCGGCATGCCGGTCATCGCGCGCACCTGCTGCTCGAACTGGCTCGTGGCGCACGCGTCGACCGTGTAGTGGCCGGAGTTGTGCGGGCGCGGCGCCATTTCGTTGGCGACCAGCGAACCGTCTTCGAGAATGAAGAACTCGACGCACAGCACACCCACGTAGCCGAGCTTGTCCGCGATCTGCAGCGCGGCCTGTTGCGCCTGCTCTGCGAGCGTAGGACTTGCGTCTGGTGCGGGCACGATGGTGTGCGACAACACGCCGTCGCGATGCGTATTCTGCGCGAGCGGGTAGACCACCGACGCGCCGCTCGCTGCACGCGCGATCAATGCGGACACCTCGAACTTCAGCGGCAAGCGCTTTTCCAGCACGCACGGCACACCCGCGAGCGACGCATGCGCCTCGCGCACTTCTTCGGCGTTGCGCACGCGAACCTGCCCTTTGCCGTCGTAGCCGAGGCGCGCCGTTTTCAGAATGCCGGGCAGCACGGCTTCCAGCTTCGCGTCCTCGAGCGCGGCGAGCGCATCCGACGACTCGATCACCACGTGCGGCGCCACCGCCACGCCCGACGACGCAATGAAGCGCTTCTCGGCGATCCGGTCCTGCGCGACGGCCACGCAGCGCCCCGCCGGGCTGACGAACGTGGTTCTGGCGAGAAAGTCGAGGCTTGCCGCCGGCACGTTCTCGAATTCCGTCGACACCGCCGCGCACAGCCGTGCGAGCTCGGTCAGCGACGCTTCGTCGTCGTAAGCCGCGCGGATGTGGCGATCCGCGACCGCGCCCGCAGGACTGGTCTCGTCCGGATCGAGCACGGCAACGCGATAGCCCATGGCCTGAGCGGCAAAGCAGAACATGCGGCCGAGCTGGCCGCCACCAACCATGCCGAGCCATGCGCCGGGCAGAATGGGTGAAACCGGTGAGTTGTCTGGGTTCATCTTAGTGGTCGGTCACGGCCGGGTGGCTGCGCATGCCTTCATGCGAAACACCCTGCCGGGGGGTTCAGACAGTGGGACGTCCAGAAAATGACTCGCGCTTACAGCGGCGGCAATGCCATGGCGTGAGCCGCCTCGTTCTGGCGCACGCGGAAAGCGGCGAGCTTCTCTGCAAGTTCGGTATTCGTGCCGCTCAGAATCGACACTGCGAACAACGCTGCGTTCGCGGCGCCCGCTTCGCCGATTGCAAATGTCGCAACCGGCACACCCTTGGGCATCTGCACGATGGAATGCAGCGAATCCACGCCTTTCAGGTACTTGCTCGACACCGGCACGCCAAGCACCGGTACCGTCGTCTTGGCCGCGAGCATGCCCGGCAGATGCGCCGCACCGCCCGCGCCCGCGATGATCGCGCGAATGCCACGCGCGCGTGCACTTTCAGCATAGGCGAACATTTCGTCGGGCATACGGTGCGCGGAGACCACCTTCGCCTCGTAAGGCACGCCGAATTCCTGAAGAATCGCGACGGCGTTCTTCATCACTTCCCAATCGGAACTGGAGCCCATCAGTACGCCGACGAACGGCGCGCTGTGCGTATGGGCAGTTTGAGCTTCACTCATGTTACGGCTTCCTTTTTCTCTGCGTGTACGAAAGGTGCGCGTATCAGGCGAGCTTCTGTCCGGTCAGGCGTTCGAGCGCTTCCTGATACTTTTCGCCCGTTTTCGTGACCACGTCGTCCGGCAGTTTCGGCGCCGGCGGCTCTTTCTTCCACGCCTGGGTTTCGAGCCAGTCGCGCACGAACTGCTTGTCGAACGACGGCGGGTTCGTGCCGACCTGATACTGATCCGCCGGCCAGAAGCGCGACGAATCCGCCGTCAACGCTTCGTCCATCAGATACAGCTTGCCGTGGTCGTCCAGACCGAATTCGAACTTCGTATCCGCAATGATGATCCCGCGCGTAGCCGCGTAATCCGCCGCTTCCTTGTACAGCCTGATCGAGATGTCGCGGATCGTGGCCGACAGTTCGGTACCGATGCGACGCTCCATCTCGTCGTACGTGATGTTCTCGTCGTGGTGGCCCATTTCGGCCTTGGCGGCCGGCGTGAAGATCGGCTCAGGCAGCTTTTGCGCATTCTGCAAACCCGGCGGCAGTTGTACGCCGCACACCGAACCGGTCGCCTGGTAGTCCTTCCAGCCGCTGCCGGCCAGATAGCCGCGCACCACCGCTTCCACCAGAATCGGCTCGAGGCGCTTGACCACCACCGCACGGCCTTTTACCTGCTCGGCTTCGTCCGCCGCGACCACGGATTCCGGCGCGACGCCCGTCAGGTGGTTCGGCACCACGTGCTTGAGCTTGTCGAACCAGAAGTTCGCCATTTCGTTGAGCACGCGACCCTTGTTCGGAATCGGCTCGCCCATGATCACGTCGAACGCCGACAGACGGTCGGTCGTGACGATCAGCAACTGGTCGTTGCCCACGGCATAGTTGTCGCGGACTTTGCCGCGGCCGAGCAGCGGCAGCGAGCGGAGCGTGGATTCGTAGAGGGTAGACATCGTCGTGGTTCGCTAAAAGTGGGGCAAAAAGTGTGACCGGAACAAAAGGGAAACGCCGTTCCCCGGATGATGCGGGAACGGCGATCTGACGACAACCTGGCCAGACGGCCAGGTGCAGAGCTTTGGTTATAGCTTAGCGGACGACTTGCGCAAGCTCGCCCGACTTGTACTTCTCCGCAATTTTATCAAGCGAAACCGGCTTGATCTTGCCAGCCTGGCCTTCGCAACCAAATTCAACGTAGCGCTCGACGCAGATTTTCATCGCGGCTTCCCGCGCCGGCTTCAGGTAATCGCGCGGGTCGAACTTGCCCGGATTCGTTGCCATGTAGCGGCGGATCGCGGCGGTGATCGCCAGACGCAGGTCGGTGTCGATGTTGACCTTGCGCACGCCGTGCTTGATGCCTTCCTGAATTTCCTCGACCGGCACGCCATAAGTTTCTTTCATGTCGCCGCCGAATTCGCGGATTTGCGCGAGCAATTCCTGCGGCACCGACGACGAACCGTGCATCACCAGGTGCGTGTTCGGGATGCGCTGATGAATCTCCTTGATGCGCTCGATCGACAGGATGTCGCCCGTCGGCTTCTTGCTGAACTTGTACGCACCGTGCGATGTGCCGATCGCGATCGCCAATGCGTCGCACTGGGTCAGCTTGACGAAGTCGGCGGCCTGCTCCGGGTCGGTCAGCAATTGCTCGCGGGTCATCGTGCCTTCCGCGCCGTGGCCGTCTTCCTTGTCGCCCTTCATGGTTTCCAGCGAGCCGAGCACGCCCAGTTCCGCTTCCACCGTAATGCCGATCGAGTGCGCCGCTTCAACGACCTTGCGCGACACGTCGACGTTGTACTCGTACGAAGCGACCGTCTTGCCGTCGGCTTCGAGCGAACCGTCCATCATCACGCTGGTAAAGCCGCTGCGGATGGCCGCCATGCACACCGCCGGCGACTGCCCGTGGTCCTGGTGCATCACCACCGGAATATGCGGATAGGATTCGACCGCGGCTTCGATCAGGTGGCGCAGGAACGGCTCACCCGCGTACTTACGCGCGCCGGCCGATGCCTGCATGATGACCGGTGCGTTGACCTTGTCGGCCGCGGCCATGATGGCCTGCACCTGCTCAAGATTGTTCACGTTGAAGGCCGGAATGCCATAACCGCTTTCGGCGGCATGGTCCAGCAGTTGACGCATTGATACGAGAGGCATTGCTGTAACTCCTTGGATTGAAACGAATTCTTTTGCCGTCGGCATCTTTTTCGGACGATTTGTCGCGAGGCAGACTGCATACCCGGGCGTCCATTCTCCACGCGCATTTTTCCTGCTTGCGCAACCGGAGTCTGTGCGCCGCCTCTCGCGGGGCATGACAGCCTGCTTCGCTCAATCAGTCCTGTGCCGATCGAGCAGTGTGCCGCGTGATCAATACGGTTCGCCAACCCGCACGATTTTCAGCGTATTCGTGCCGCCGGCCTGACCCATCGGCTCGCCGACGGTGAGCACCACCATATCGCCGCGCGACGCGTAGCCCTTGCTGACCACCGTTTCCAGCGCCTGTTGCAACGCAATGTCACGATCGGTGTTGGTGTCGAGATGAAGCGACGTGACATTGCGGTACAGCGCCATGGCCCGTTCGCTGCCGACGCGCGGTGTGAGCGCGAAGATCGGCACGTGCGTCCAGTGACGCGACATCCACAACGCAGTCGACCCGGATTCGGTCAACGCGACAATCGCCTTTGCGCCCAGGTGGAATGCGGTGAACAGCGCGCCCATCGCGATCGACTGGTCGATCCGCGTGAACGTGCGGTCGAGGAAATCCTTATCCAGTTCCGACGACTCCGACTTCTCCGCTTCCACGCAGATCGCCGCCATGGTTTCGATGGTCTGCACCGGATACTTGCCCGCCGCCGATTCCGCCGACAGCATGACCGCGTCCGTGCCGTCCAGCACCGCGTTCGCGACGTCCGACACTTCGGCGCGCGTCGGCACCGGCGCATGGATCATCGACTCCATCATCTGCGTGGCGGTGATCACGAACTTGTTCGATTCGCGCGCCATGCGGATCATGCGCTTTTGCAGCGCCGGAACCGCGGCGTTGCCCACCTCCACCGCCAGGTCGCCGCGCGCGACCATGATGCCGTCCGACGCGTCGAGAATGCCTTGCAACGCGGGAATCGCTTCCGCGCGCTCGATCTTGGCGATCATCTTCGGCTTGATGCCGTAAGGCGCGCCGGCGATATTCGCCAGCTGGCGGGCCATTTCCATGTCCGTGGCGTTCTTCGGAAACGACACTGCGACGAAATCCACGCCGAGCGACATCGCCGTGCGGATGTCTTCCATGTCTTTCGCGGTCAGCGCGGGCGCGGACAGACCGCCGCCCTGGCGGTTGATGCCCTTGTTGTTCGACAGCTCGCCGCCGATCTTCACGATCGTGTGGATTTCATTGCCGATCACGCGCTGAACGTCCAGCACGATCAGGCCGTCGTTCAGCAACAGCACGTCGCCCGCTTTCAGGTCACGCGGCAAGTCCTTGTAATCGAGGCCGGCGCGTTCCTCGTTACCGAGTTCGCAGCCCGCGTCGAGAATGAACGGCTCGCCGGCAACCAGCATGATCTTGCCGTTTTCGAATTTGCCGACCCGGATTTTCGGGCCTTGCAGGTCCGCCATGATGGCGACTTCGCGGCCGGCCTGGCGGGCCGCCTCGCGCACGAATTCGGCGCGCTGGCGGTGGTCGTCGGCGGTGCCGTGCGAGAAATTGAGTCGCACCACGTCCAGTCCTGCCTGAATCATTTGCAGCAGGATTTCCGGCGTACTGGAAGCCGGTCCGATGGTGGCGACAATTTTGGTGGCGCGATGCATGAGTCTCCTCGTCTGGGTGAGATCGCTGGAAAGAGCGCTGCGAGTCGGATGCGGAGGCTGCACACCGATAGATGCTGCCAGGGGCTGCGCGCCAGTCATCGCCAGCGTCGCTTTATGGGGTGAAGCGGTGTTCGATACCAGCACAGGGGGTGCGGGCGGAGGGACCGGTGTCACCTCGTCGTCGGGGAGTTCTGCTGGCGAATGGGCGGCGTCCGTGAGCGCGGCGGATACGTTGACTGCTCCGCCGGACAGATCCGTTGCTTCGCCGGCAGTGGTCAACTCCGCGAGCGCAGTGGACGAGCCGGATTCTTCTTGTTGATGTGCTGCCGGCGTAGTGGCGGCGGAGCGCACTTCGCGCTCCTCTGCCGCCGCCGCGGTATGGCGCGGCGACTGGCCGTCGCGCGCCTTGGCAGACTTTGCCGGCTTCGCCGGCTTTGCAATCAGGGAGCGCGTGGTCACTTTAGGCCCGCGATTCCAGGACTTCGACCGCCGGCAGCTTCTTGCCTTCGAGGAACTCGAGGAAAGCGCCGCCGCCCGTCGAGATGTAGCTGACCTTGTCCTGGATGCCGTACTTGGCGATGGCCGCAAGCGTGTCGCCGCCGCCCGCGATCGAGAATGCCGACGACCTGGCGATTGCGTCCGCCAGTGTCTTCGTGCCGTTGCCGAACTGGTCGAACTCGAACACGCCAACCGGGCCGTTCCACACGATCGTGCCGGCTTTTTCCAGCTGCATCGCGAGTACTTTCGCGGTTTCCGGTCCGATATCGAGAATCATGTCGTCGTCTTGAACATCGGCAACCGCCTTGATTTCGGCCTTGGCCGTCGGCGAGAACTCCTTGGCGGTGACGACGTCGCTCGGGATCGGTACGGACGCGCCACGGGCTTTCGCGGCGTCGATAATGGCCTTTGCTTCTTCGACCAGATCGGCTTCGGCAAGCGACTTGCCGATCTTCAGGCCCGCGGCCAGCATGAACGTGTTCGCAATGCCGCCGCCCACGATCAGCTGATCGACCTTGTCGCCGAGCGACTTCAGAATGGTCAGTTTGGTGGACACCTTCGAGCCGGCGACGATCGCCACCAGCGGACGCTTCGGCGAACCGAGCGCCTTGCCGAGCGCTTCGAGTTCGGCGGCGAGGAGCGGACCCGCGCACGCGACGGGCGCGTACTTGGCGATCCCGTGCGTGGTGGCCTCGGCGCGGTGCGCGGTGCCGAACGCGTCGTTCACGTAGATATCGCAGAGCTTCGCCATTTTTTGCGCAAGCTCGTCGGAATCCTTCTTCTCGCCCTTGTTGACGCGGCAGTTCTCCAGCAGCACCACCTGGCCCGGCGCCACGTTCACGCCGTTCTCCACCCAGTGCGCGACTAGCGGCACGTCGCGGCCCAGCAGCTCGGCAAGCCGCTTGCCGACCGGCGCGAGCGAGTCTTCCGGCTTGAAGTCGCCTTCGGTCGGGCGCCCCAGATGCGACGTGACCATCACGGCGGCGCCTGCGTCCAGCGCGGCCTTGATGGCCGGCACCGACGCGCGGATGCGGGTGTCTTCGGTGATGTTGCCTTGATCGTCCTGCGGGACGTTGAGATCGGCACGGATGAACACGCGTTTGCCGGATAGTTTGCCTTCGGCGATCAGATCGGAGAGACGCAAAACCTTGTTCATGGGCGTTTGTGTGCGAGTTGATGAGAAGGCGGTGGCGGACAACGCGCTGCCAGCCTCGCGCGGCGAACTCCAGCGCTCAGGCACAGCAGCGGCTCCACTGACTCGGGTGCCGCCGGCAAGGCCGCGGCGCGCGCCCAGCAACGGCGCGGTTATCCCGGAAACATTCATTTTAACTGATCCCCACTGCCTTCTGACCCGCAACCCGGCGAATGTCCCGTATTTGAAGACACGCGCGGCGTGTCGCAGCGCAGCATGGGCTGCAGGAACGCCTAGTTCAGGAGCCGCAACAATGTGAATATGGCCATCCCGACGACAATGGTGCCGAGCATGGTGCGCCGCCACAGAAACCAGGCGAGCGCGGATAAAGTGGCGTAGAACTCGTGATTCGACGGCGCGAACGAGAGGCCCTCCGGCGTGGCGAGCACATCGGGCAGCACAACCGCCGCCAACGCGGCGGCCGGCGCGTAGCGCAGCATGCGCTGCACGCGCGGCGGCAGTACGGTGCGCTCGCCGCCAATCAGGAACATCGCGCGTGTCAGCGTGGTGACGATGGTCATGCCGAAGATGGCAAGCCAGATCTGCGTGGAAGTCATCGGGAATCTCCGGCGCTGTTGCGGATGCGCCGCAAGTCGGCGCGCTCGACCATCAGATCCGCCGCGCTTCCGGCAACGATGGCGGCGACGACGGCAAGCGGCAGCGCGAGCCGGTACGGCAGGTCGAAAGCGAGCAGCGACACCACCCCGGCGATGCTGACGGCGACCAGCGTGGAGCGCGTGGCGATCGCCGACACCATGATCGGCAAGAGCGCGAGCGTGCCGGCGAGCGCAAGGCCCCAGTTATCCGGAATCAGGCTCGCGAGCAGAATGCCGATGATCGACGAGACCTGCCATGACAGCCAGCTCGCGAGCGCCATGCCCCAGTAGTACGCCTCCTTGCCGGGCACGTAGCCCGTCGGGAAGCTCTTTTTCTGGAACAGCAGATAGATCACGTCACCGTTGAAATAGCCGAGCACGATGCGCCGCCACATCGGCAGATAGGAAAAATGCGGCGCGAGTCCCACGCTGAAAATCACGAAGCGCGTGTTGACCATGGCGGCCGTGAGCAGCGCGGTCCAGATCGGGAGCTTTGCCGCTAGCAGCGGCAGCACCGCCAGCTGCGACGAGCCCGCGTAGCACAGCAGCGACATGGTGAGCGCCTGCGGCAGCGTAAGCACGGACTTGCTCATGGCGATGCCGGTAACGAGTCCCCACGAAAAGATCGCCATCAGCGTGGGCGAGTAGTCGCGCGCGCCCTCACGGAAGGCGCGGCGATCGGTGTCTGACAGGCGAGCGAACATGAGGGCGGATCGGGGCGATGCACGACGGGCGCAGCGCGTGGCTGGCGCGCCGCAACGAAGGACGAGCCGGCGCAACGCAGCGATGCCACTTGCCGATGGCATGTGGACGAGCCGCCGGGGCGCCGGATTCAATTTAAGCGTGCGCTGGATTATAGCGTTCGGCCTGCGGCCAAACGCCCGTTCCTTGTGCAAAAGACGCTAAAATAATGTTCTTCGCAACACCTCACGAGAAAACGCAGGGCTGCTCCTGCATTCTTGCCCCTCGGGGACCTGACGCGGCGCGCCAGGTTGGGGCGCACTCATAACCGCACCCGCTGGAGAATCGTATGTCAATGGCCGACCGCGACGGCAAGATCTGGATGGATGGCAAACTCATCGACTGGCGCGATGCCAAGATCCACGTGCTGACCCACACGCTGCACTACGGCATGGGCGTGTTCGAGGGCGTGCGCGCGTACAGGACGGCAGACGGCGGCACCGCGATTTTCCGTCTGCAGGAGCACACCAAACGGCTGCTCAACTCGGCCAAGATTTTCCAGATGGAAGTGCCGTTCGACCATGAAACGCTCGCCGCCGCGCAGCGCGAAGTGGTCCGCGAAAACAAGCTCGAATCGTGCTATCTGCGCCCGATCATCTGGGTCGGCTCGGAAAAGCTCGGCGTGTCGGCCAAGGGCAACACCATCCACGTGGCGATCGCCGCGTGGCCGTGGGGCGCCTATCTCGGCGAAGACGGGCTCGCCAAGGGCATCCGCGTGAAGACGTCGTCGTTCACGCGGCATCATGTGAACGTGTCCATGGTTCGCGCGAAGGCGTCGGGCTGGTACGTGAACTCGATTCTCGCCAACCAGGAAGCGATTGCCGACGGCTACGACGAAGCGCTGCTGCTCGACGTGGACGGCTACGTGTCGGAAGGCTCGGGCGAAAACTTCTTCCTCGTGAACAACGGCAAGCTGTACACGCCGGATCTGTCGTCGTGCCTCGACGGCATTACGCGCGACACGGTCCTTACGCTCGCGCGCGACATGGGCATCCCCGTGATCGAAAAGCGCATCACGCGTGACGAGGTCTACACCTGCGACGAAGCGTTCTTCACCGGCACCGCCGCCGAGGTCACACCGATCCGTGAGCTCGACAACCGCACGATCGGCTCGGGCGCACGCGGCCCGATCACGGAAAAGCTGCAATCGGCATTCTTCGACGTGGTGAACGGCAAGAGCGAGCAGTACAACCACTGGCTCACGAAGATCTGACGCATTGGCGCACGCCGCCGCGGCCGCGAATGGCCGTGGTGCGCCAGCGCCGTCACCGGCACTACGCACGCACCCTGCATACAACGAGAAAGTCCCATGAGCGAAACCAAGGAAATGCCGCTGGTCGAACTGTCGGCAAAGGATCTTCCGGCTTATTGTCCGAACCCGGGCATGCCGCGCTGGAGCGCGCATCCGCGCGTCTTTATCGATGTCACGCACGGCGAAGCCAAGTGCCCGTACTGCAGCACGCGCTACAAGCTGCGCGACGGCGAAGTGGTCAAGGGTCACTGAGCACGGCACGCTGATCGCTTGTGGCAGGGTGTAGCGCGATGCGCATTCCGGTCGCCCATCCGTACGAAAGCGGCCTTCGGACTTGCGACGACGCGCTCCTGGCGCTGAGTGTGGGCTGAGTGTGGGCTGAGTGTGGGCTGAGTTGGCGCTGAGCCGGCGTTGCCTGAAGGCGTTGACTTCGCGTTCAATCGGCATGGAAGGAGGCAGTCTGCGCCGCCGTGCCGGGCACGAGCCTCGCGAGCGGAGCAGGTTCCTCGCTCGGTGTGGCGAACCATTCCAAGCATGCCGACCGTAGCCGCCGAGGCACGCCACCGTTCCACAGCCTTCGTGCCACAGCCTTTGTTTCGCCGCCTGCTTTCGCAGGCATTTCCCTGTTATTCAACCGAATGCCACGCGCGCTGCGCGCGGCCATTCCTTTCGACACCGGACACACTCTCTGATGCGTCGCGCGTTGGTTATCGCACCGAACTGGATCGGTGACGCATTGATGGCGCAGCCGCTGTTTGCGCGCCTCGTTAAATTGCATCCGCGCATGGTCATCGACGCGGTCGCCCCCTCGTGGGTCGCACCCGTGCTCGAACGCATGCCGGAAATCCGCGACGTCTACGCCACGGATCTCGCCCACGGCAAGCTGCAAATGCTGCGCCGCTGGCAACTGGCGAGCGACCTGCGTGACGTCGGCTACGACGCGGCCTACGTGCTGCCGAACTCGCTCAAATCGGCGCTGATTCCGTGGATGGCGGGCATCCGCCTGCGCATCGGCTATACCGGCGAAAGCCGCTACGGGCTGCTCAACGTGCGTCATGCGAATCCGCGCAAGGACGAGCGCCCGCCGATGGTTGGCCATTACGCCGCCCTCGCCTACGCGCCCGGCGCCCGCGTCCCCGACGACCTGCCGATGCCGCGGCTCGACAGCGATCTGAACGAAGCGTCGCGCGTGTCGGCGCGTTTTAATCTGGACACGCGCGTGCCGTTGCTGATGTTCTGCCCGGGCGCCGAGTACGGTCCCGCCAAACGTTGGCCGCCGGAGCATTTCGCGGCGCTCGCGCAAATGGTAGGCCAGTCGTTTCCGTACACGCACATCGTCGCGCTCGGCTCGCCGAAGGATGCGCCGCTCGCGCAGGCCATTGCCGAGAAAGCGCCCAATGTGCGCAACCTGTGCGGCCAGACCGCGTTGGGCGAAGCGTGCGCGCTGATCTCGCGGGCCAATGCCGTCGTGACGAACGATTCCGGGCTGATGCACGTGGCGGCCGCGCTGCGCCGGCCGCTCGTGGCCGTGTACGGTTCGACCGACCCGCGCCATACGCCGCCCTTGTCCGAGCTTGCGAAGGTACAATGGCTTCACCTCGAATGCAGCCCCTGTTTTCAGCGCGAGTGTCCGCTTGGCCATCTGAACTGCCTGAAGCAGTTGAGTGCCGAGCAGGTGTTTGGCGATCTGCGCGGCATGTTGCTCGCGCAGCGCTGAGGTGGCTGTCAGGTACACGCAACATCGCACGCATCACCGCATGCCTCTGAGCGCGTCGCGTCATGTTCACGCCTTGCGGCGCGGGCATTCTGGCGCTCGGGGCGAAAGTCCGGTATGCCGGACTGTTCCGCTGACCGCTGCCTAGCAACCGCGCGCCGCGCACGAGAGACTGACGAGCCATGCCACGTTTTGCCCATATCTTCGAAGCCGCCGCCGATACGCTGAACGCCTACTATCAGGCCGTCGCCGAGGTGAATATCGACAGCTTGATGGGCCTGTGGATCGACGAGGAGTTCGTGAGCTGCATCTGGGCCGACGGCTCCCATCTGCATGGCCTCGACAGCATCCGCACCGGTCTGCAGATCCAGCTCGAAGCCGCGCCCATCTCGATCGAACCGCTCGACATCCGCGTCTACGACAGTCTCGGCACCGTCGTGTACGCGATTGCGGAAGCGCATCGTCCGGCCGATCCGAAAGCGCTGCCTGCCATGGTCTTCACCACCTACGTGATGGTTCACGAGCGCGGCGAGTGGCGCATCGCGCACATTCACGCGAGCCCGATGCCCAATGAAACGGCCAGCCAGTTCGCCACGAAAATGCGTCACGGCCAGGGGTCGCTGCACTGACACGCTGCCGGGCTTTTTTCTTTTCGCTACGCTAGAGGCATGAGCACGCCCCGCAGCAAGTCCCCGTCAGGGACTACGCCCAACCCGTCTCATTCGCCCAGTACGGTCCGTGAGGCTGTCGAGGTCGCCGTCGAGGCGACGGTCGATCTGCTTTATCGTGCGCCGCTATGGCTGCCGAACCGGCACGTGCAGACCATCGTGCCGTCGCTGTTCGCGCGTCGTCCGTCGGTGTCGTTCCGTCGCGAGCGCTGGGATACGCCGGATGGCGATTTCATCGATCTCGACTGGGTCGTGCACGACGGGCTCGCATCGGCAAAAGGCATCGCAGCGCCGCCTCACGTTCCATCCGACACCGCTCCCCTCTTCGTTCTGTTTCACGGCCTGGAAGGCAGTTCGGCGTCGCACTATGCGCGCTCGCTCATGGCCGCCGCGCGCGAATACGGCTGGCACGGCGTCGTGCCGCATTTTCGCAGTTGCAGCGGCCCGCTGAACCGGCTGCCGCGCTTCTATCATCTCGCCGACAGCAACGAGGTCGATTGGGTGCTGCGGCGTTTGCGCGCCGCGCATCGCGGGCCGATTGTGGCGGCGGGCGTGTCGCTCGGCGGCAACGTGTTGCTGCGCTGGCTCGGCGAGCAGCGCGAAGGCGCGACGTCGGTCATCTCGGCTGCCGCCGCGATCTCTACGCCGATCGACGTGCACGCGGGTGGACGCGCGTTGTCGCAGGGCTTCGGGATGGTCTACACGCGTAGCTTCCTGAAAACGCTCAAGCAGAAAGCCGAACAGAAGCTGCTGCAATTTCCCGGCCTCTTCGACCGCAATGCGATGCTCGCGAGCCGCACCATGTACGATTTCGACAACGTGGTGACCGCTCCGCTGCACGGCTTTCGCAATACCGACGAGTACTGGAGCATTGCCACCACGCGTCCGTTGCTGCCGCACATCGAACTGCCCACGCTCGTCCTGAATGCACGCAACGACCCGTTCCTGCCGGCCGAGGCATTGCCGGCGCGCCACGAAGTCTCGGCGGCGGTGGAGCTGGACCAACCCCGGCACGGCGGCCACGCCGGTTTCATGACTGGGCCGTTTCCCGGCCGCATCGACTGGTTGTCGCGGCGCGTGTTCGGCTACCTGGAGCGACACGTCGATCATGGATGACATCGTCAAGCAGGCTCTGGCCAAATGGCCGAACGTCCCGAGTTGCACCGGCTGGCTGCTGCTGGATCGGCGCGGGAACTGGCGTATGCGCGACGAGGCCGCCCAAACGAGCGGCTCGCCGGGTACGGCGATCCGGCACGACGCGCTGCTCGGTTTCATCAACCGCAACTATGCCGTCGACGAGCGCGGCCAGTGGTATTTTCAGAATGGCCCGCAGCAGGTGTACGTGGAACTGGGATACACGCCGTGGGTGGTGCGGCTGTCGGCGCAAACCGACGGCGTGCTGACGCTGAAAGACCAGGCGGGCCATGCGTTCGAACCGGCCGCCGTGCTGGTGGATGACGCCGGCGGCATCCTGTTCGTCGACCGTTCGAACCCGGCTCGGGTCGCCGTTCTGCACGACCACGATCTGGAAGTGTTCTCCGATCACGCAACGCTCGCCGACGATTCGCTTGGCGGCGAGTTCCGCTGGAACGACCACACTGTGTTACCGCTGGAACCGGTGAAGCGCAGCGACGTTGCCGCGCGGTTCGGTTTTATCGCGAGCCCCGCCGCGGCGCAGCGCGCCTGATCGGCGGCGTTGCTGCAGCGGCGCGCCCGCTCAACTCTTCTCGTCGAGCCGCTCTTCCTTGTAGCGGCTTTCCATCTCATGCAGCCGTGCGTCGACGGTCGCCAGATCGTAGTAGCCGATCGTCTTCATGTCGCGCGCGTCTTTCAATTGCCGGATCGCCGACGGCCACGCCCCGTCCAGCGCGAACTTCTCCGCCATTGCGCGGTGCTGCGTGAACGCATCGCCGCTGCCCGCGCTTGCCTGCGCGAGATACAGCCACCACGCGGGCTGATCGGGCTGCGCACGCGTTTCCCTGAGCGCGAGCGCCTGGGCTTCCGTGAAGCGCTTGAGCGTGAGCAACGTGCGAATATGCATGTCGATCGCGGCATTCGACCGCGGCCAGCGCTGCTGCGCGAAGTCGGCCAGACGCGCCGCGTCGTCGTCATGACCGGCGCGTCGCGCGATGTCGGCGGCGAGCACGTCGAGACTCGGCGAGCTGCGCTCGGGCTCGCCTTCGTTCTGCTCGCCACTTGCGAACGCCGCGCGCGATGCGGCCAGCGACGCCGCCGCGTCGTCGTAACGTTCGAGCAGCATCTGGCCGTACGCGATCCCATACCAGTTCGCGGCGATGTTCACCGCCGTGCGGTCCTCGATCTCGGAACGCAGACGCGACACCTCGTCCGCAAATTCACTGCGCGACTGTTCCTGCAGCAGCCGCGCCCGCGCCCGCACGAACCCGTATTCGGGCGCCTGGTGCGGCTGACGATAGGGCGCGCGGCGCGCGCGGTCCTCCATGTCGGCGATCCGCTCGCCCGTCAGCGGATGGGTGCGCGCGTAGGCCGGGATGCCCGTGTCGCTCATCGCCGCGCGGTCGAGCCGTCCGAAGAAGGTCGTCATCGCGTACGGATCGTAGCCCGCGCCGGCCAGCAGCAGAAAGCCGACGCGATCCGCTTCGTGTTCGGCGGAGCGGGAGAAGCGCAACTGGTTATCCACCGCGTACGCCTGGCCGCCGAGCGCGATCGCACTCCCCAGATCTCCGCTGTGTGCGAGCACGCCCGCGAGAATGCCGAACAGCAAACCGGCAAGCGCCGCATAGGTGCTGCGCTCGCCGGTCGTGATCATCCGCGAGATGTGCCGCTGCAGCACATGACCCATTTCGTGGCCAAGCACCGACGCGAGTTCCGATTCGGTCTCGGTGGCCACGATCAACCCGGTATTCACGCCGATGAAACCGCCCGGCAGCGAAAACGCGTTGATTTGCGGATCGCGGACCGCGAACAGATCGAAGTCAGGCCGATAGCCGCCGATGTAGAGCGCATTCGCCGCCGCGGCGAGCTTCGCGGCGACCGAATTCAGATAGTCGCACACGAGCCAGTCGTCGAGATAGTCGGGGTCGCGGCGCAACTCGCGCATCACGCGCTCGCCGAGTTTGCGCTCGGCTTGCGGCGTCAGCGATGCCGAGCCGCCATTGCCGAGGTCGGGCAGTTGCTGCGCGGCGATCGGCGCGCGCCAGCCGGCACTGGCGCTTGCGCCCGCATTGCCGGAGAAGCGGCTCTGCGCGCCGCCGTATACGCCGAACACGCCTTGCGCGATGTCGGGCGGCACGACGGGGTCGGCGAAAGATTCGACAGGACCGCTCACCAGCGGCGGTTCCACGGCTGGCGCGTTGAACCCCAATGTTCGGGGCAGTGCCAGGTTCCGCGTCGGATCCGGCGTTGACTTCGGCGTTGGAAGCGCTTGCGCGAACGCGCCCGGCGGCGCCGCCAGCGCGACTGACAACAACGCAGCAAGGAACCGTTTCGGACGCATTGCGAGGTCGGGGTGACGAAGTCGAAAAGCGACGCCCGCCACTCGGACTAAGATAGCGGGCATAGGACGGATTGTAATCAGTCCCCGCGGCGTGTCGGTGGCTTTGCCGTTATCAGCGGCGGTCCGGCGCGGCTGCGCTGCTATGATAGGCGCCCTCTAAAGGAGCCCAACCATGCCTGAACTCACCCATTTCGACGCTGCCGGCCATGCACATATGGTGGACGTCGGCGGCAAGGAAGAGACTCGGCGCATTGCGATTGCGCGCGGTTCGATCCGCATGCTGCCCGAGACGTTCGCGCTGATTCGCGACGGCAACGCCAAAAAAGGCGACGTGATCGGCGTTGCACGAATCGCCGCAATTCAAGGTTCGAAGCGCACTGCCGATCTCATTCCGCTATGCCATCCGCTGGCGCTTACGCGCGTCAAGGTGGATTTCGAACTCGACGAGACGTTGCCCGGCGTGCACTGCACGGTCCAGGTCGAAACGCTCGGCCGCACGGGGGTGGAGATGGAGGCGCTGACCGCCGTTCAGGTTGGCCTGCTGACGGTGTACGACATGTGCAAGGCGGTGGATCGCGGGATGACGATCACCGATGTGCGCGTGCTGGAGAAGCACGGCGGGAAGTCGGGGGATTGGGTCGCGGAGTGACAACGACGTTGCGCGTCATCACTCTCCCCCGCGAGCGCCTGAAAAACACTGCTCGACTCAATCGTTGTCGCTGTCGTCATCCTCGTTGACGTCGCCCGGCGGCATGCCATAGCGCTTGACGAGTTCGGCCTTGAAGCCGGCGAGTGTCTTCTGCTCGTCGCACAACTCGTAGACGTAGCTCAGTTGCGACGGCCAGTCATGCAGTTCCTCGGCAAAAATCTTCAGGCGCTCCACGGTGTCGAACGCGCCAGCCGTGTCGCCACTCAATGCCTGCAGCACCGCATACCGGCGCAACACCGTTTCGCCCGGCAATAGCGCCATCGCTTGCCGATGCATTGCGAGCTTGTGCTGCAGGTCCGTCGAGTTCATCGGCAGCAGCGTCGCCATACCGTATTCGCCCCACGCCCGGAACAGGAACGACGGCTCGGCGCGGTACTGCTCGGCAGGACGCGAGCCGTAATACAACACCTCGGCGCGCGCGTAATCCCGATACACCGGATACAACGCGGCCAGACCACCGAACACCACGACTGCGAACACCCCGAAGGACAACCGCTCGGGCACGACGCGCAGCGACCGTGTTTCAAGCAGGCCAAACACGAACATCGCGGGCAGAAGGAAAAACATGTACTGCTGCGGATATTCGACGAGCGCGTGCATCGTCAGCACGCCAATCAATGCGACGCCAAATATGCGTGCAGCCGTATGCGGTGCGCGCACCACTCGCACGAGCCACGCGACGAGGCCCGTTAGCACGATAGCGAGCCCGATCAGGCCGGTCTTTGCCAGCAGATCGATAAAGATGTCGTGCGAATTGTTGGCGATTTCCACGCCGCCGAGCGTCTTTGCGAACTCGTACTGATAGCTCGGAAATTCGCCCCAACCCACACCCAGAAGCGGGTGTGTTCTGAACATGGTCCAGCCGTATTTCCACAGTGCAAGGCGCGGCGCAATCTGACCGGCGTCCTTGAAACGCTCGGCGGCGGACTGCCCGAGTTCGAGGTGGTAGTGCACATTGGCCCAGCGGATCAGCGCATTGACCACGACGAACAGCACCGCCAACGCAATCGGAATGATCCATTCGCGGTTGCCACGGCGCGGCCCGCCTTGCTCGCGAGTTTGCGCGAATGCCATCCAGAATCCGGCCACGACGATTACGCCCATCTGCAGCCAGGGCCCGCGTGAGACTGTCAATGCGAGACCCACCGCAAAAATCGTCGACACCAGCAGCCAGACAATCATGGCCAGACGTCGTGTCTGCACAAGAAAAAGCGCGCCAGCCATGGCAAAGGCGATATACGTGGCGAGGTGATTTGCCTGCGCCATGTTGCCGAACGGCCGGCGCTCGATCGTCACGTTATAGGCGACGACGAACGGCGACACGCGCGCCTCCAGGTGGAACAACTGGATCACCTGACAGAACACCGCAAAAAGACCACCGACCACGAGCGCGCCCGCTGCCCAGCGCAGCGCGCTTTCGCTGAGTTTCACCTGTGTGAAACCGTAGCCTGCGTGCGTCGCCATCAGCGCCGCCAGCAGGAAGCCCCCGCCGAGCCAGTTCATCGACGGTTGCGACACCGGCAAAACCACGGACTGTGCCACCAGCAAAAGCCCGAACAGCAACGGCACCAGCGCAACGACCGGCGACGCGAACGCCACACGCGGCCGCGCGCTCGCCACCAGCAGTACGACGCCTGCGCCGGTCAGCAGATATAACGCAAGCGCCGTGAATTCGGCGTAGAAGGTGGGAATCGGATACGTGTGGTTGACGACTGCGTACGGCAGCACCAACGCGAGAGACAGCAAAATCAGAGACAGGTAGCGTGCAAATGGGGTGGGCATCGAATAACCGGTAGGCGTCAGCAACCGGCGCACTATACAAAAAAATCCTCGCGCTGTGCGCCGGCCTCGCTGAAACATCCCAAAAATCAGGCTTTTACGACGAGCGGGCTTTCGCGGCCCGCTTCGCCGCCTACCTGTCCGATCAGGAACGGCATTCAGGCGGTGCAAGATTCGACGGCAACGTCGGCGCTTCGGCCGGCGTCGGCCCCGCTCCCGGCGCCGGCAATGACGATGCCGTCTTGCCGCCCGCGAAACACTCCCAGTTCAGCGCGCCCGCCTGCACGGCACCTTTGGTCAACGCGACGCGCGCAGTCGGTGCGTCGACGTTATCGGGCACGGACGGCACGAGCGTCAGCGTGTTCGAGCCGGCTGGCGCAACGCGCGTCGTGAACGCGACGGTGATTTGCCCGGTGTCGTCGTCGACATGAATCGATTCGACGTTGCGCGTGGCGGGCGGCGATGCATAGCCGCCGCTGAAAGCGTTGCCGCTCGCGGCATTTTCAGACACAGCGAGGCGCGCGGACGCGGCAAGCGACAGTCCTTCGCCGACGCGGCTGCGCGCCAGATAGTCCTGATAGGCCGGGATCGCGTAGGCGGCGATCACGCCGACAATCGCGAGCACGATCATCAGTTCGATCAGCGTGAAGCCGACGCCAACGCGGCGGCACACGCGCGCGAGACGTTGCGGCCAGCGCACCCGGCGCGCGAGCCGCTGCACGGATAGCATGGCTGACGCGGATCGCGAGGACTGTGAATAAGGGGAATATGGCAAGGTAACGGTCATCGGCAGGCTCCTGAAACGAAAAACGCCTGCTCCACGGATCGGGAACAGGCGTTCAATCGTAATCAGCGAGACAGCTTCCACACAGTCGGCCAGATGGCTAACGACACGGCTCGCTAGTCTGTGAGACCAGCGCGCGGCATATGCCAGCGCGCGGGCTATGCTTGCGCGCGACTTGCGTTGCGGCGCTTGAGCAGGTAGCCGAGGATCACGACAAACAGCGCGCCCGCGATGCTCATGCCGTACTCGGCGACAGGCGTGTCCAGAATCGGCCAGCGGTCGCCGGCGGGGTCGTTGATGATCAGGCCGCCGGCGATCCAGCCGAGCAACGCGGCACCGAGCACGATGACGACCGGAAAACGATCGAGCAGTTTCAGTACGAGCTGACTGCCCCAGACGATCAACGGGATGCTCACCAGCAGCCCGAAAACCACCAGCGCGATGCGATGGCCTGGATCGGCCGCCTCGGCCGCGCCCGCGATGGCGATCACGTTGTCGAGGCTCATTACCGCGTCGGCGACGATGATGGTTTTGATCGCCGACATCAGCTTGTCAGCCGGTTTGACGTTCTCGTGCGCGTCATGCGCGGGCGCCATGAGCCGCACGCCGATCCACAGCAGCAACAGACCGCCCGCGAACTTGAGCAACGGCACGTCGAGCAACACGACGGCAAACGCAATCAGTGCGACGCGCAGCAGGATTGCGCCTGCCGTGCCCCACAGCACGCCCCTGGTTCGCTGCGACGGCGGCAGATTGCGGCACGCCAGCGCAATCACGACGGCGTTATCGCCACCCAGCAGAATGTCGATGACGATGATCTGAAACACCGCGCCCCAATGGAGCGTCGCAAAGAAGTCGAGCATGAGGAGTAAGAAGAAGGAATCCGGCACGCGGCCAATAAAAAAGCGGGAGAGTCTGAACTCCCCCGCTTTTAGGACCGCGTGCTCACGAAAGGATTCCGTAAGCGTACCAAAAATCGCGCCGCTACCGCACGCGAATTTCGATTTACAGCATGGCCTTCAGAAGACGCGCCATTTCAGACGGGTTCTTCGTCACCTTGATGCCGCACGCGTCCATGATTTCCAGCTTCGCCTCGGCCGTATCCGCACCGCCCGAGATCAGCGCGCCGGCGTGGCCCATGCGCTTGCCCGGAGGCGCCGTAACACCGGCGATGAAGCCCACCACCGGCTTCTTCATGTTGTCCTTGATCCACTCCGCAGCATTCGCTTCGTCCGGACCGCCGATCTCGCCGATCATGATGACGGCGTCCGTTTCCGGATCGTCGTTGAACATCTTCATCACGTCGATGTGCTTCAGACCGTTGATCGGGTCGCCGCCAATACCGACTGCCGACGACTGGCCGAGACCGATCGCCGTCAACTGGCCGACTGCTTCATACGTCAGCGTGCCCGAACGCGACACGACGCCGATACGGCCCTTGCGGTGGATGTGACCCGGCATGATGCCGATCTTCAGTTCGTCCGGCGTGATTGTGCCCGGGCAGTTCGGTCCGAGCAGCAGCGTCTTGCGGTTTTCAGCGCGCATACGAGCCTTCAGCTCGATCATGTCACGGACAGGAATCCCTTCCGTGATACAGATCGCGAGGTCCAGGTCGGCCTCGACGGCTTCCCAGATCGCAGCAGCAGCGCCCGCTGGCGGAACATAAATGACCGAGACGGTCGCGCCCGTTTCAGCCTTGGCTTCTGCAACGCTGGCGTAGATCGGAATGCCTTCGAAATCTTCGCCGGCACGCTTCGGGTTCACGCCTGCAACATACGCTTCGCGGCCGTTTGCATACTCGCGGCAAGCACGCGTGTGGAACTGACCGGTCTTGCCGGTGATGCCCTGCGTGATGACCTTGGTGTCTTTGTTAATCAGAATCGACATGTATTGACCTCTGTTCGTTTGGCGTCGCAATCGTTGCGTCGCGGCGGGATGTTCTTTGCCCCGCGCCGCCGACGCGCCGCCATTCGTAATCCTGGTGAATGCCGTGGGAGGCGGCTTACGCCTTGCCCGCAGCAGCCGCGACGACCTTCTGAGCCGCTTCTTCCATGCTGTCTGCCGCGATGATCGGCAGGCCGGATTCGGCGAGCATCTTCTTGCCCAGGTCTTCGTTCGTGCCCTTCATGCGGACCACGAGCGGCACCTTCAGCGACACGGCCTTCGACGCCGCGATCACGCCTTCCGCGATCACGTCGCAGCGCATGATGCCGCCGAAAATGTTGACCAGAATCGCGGTCAGGTTCGGGTTCTTCAGCATGATCTTGAACGCTTCCGTGACCTTCTCGGTCGTGGCGCCACCGCCAACGTCCAGGAAGTTCGCCGGTTCGCCGCCGAACAGCTTGATGGTGTCCATCGTTGCCATGGCGAGGCCCGCGCCGTTCACGAGGCAGCCGATGTTGCCGTCGAGCGAGATGTACGCGAGGTCGAACTTCGACGCTTCGACTTCAGCCGGATCTTCTTCGTCCAGATCACGATACGCGACAATTTCCGGGTGACGGAACAGTGCGTTCGAATCGAAGTTGAACTTGGCGTCGAGCGCGATCACCTTGCCGTCGCCGGTCAGGATCAGCGGGTTGATTTCGGCCAGCGACGCGTCGGTTTCCCAGAATGCCTTGTACAGACCTTGCAGGATCGCGCGCGCTTGCGGGATCGATGCGTCGGGCACGCCAATTTTCTTCGCGAGGTCGTCCGCTTCCGCGTCTTTCAGGCCCGTTGCCGGATCGACAGCGACCTTGTGAATCAGCTCGGGCGTCTTTTCCGCGACTTCTTCGACGTCCATGCCGCCTTCGCTCGACGCCATCACGACGATCTTCTGCGAAACGCGATCGATCACGAGGCCGACATACAGTTCCTTCTTGATGTCAGCGCCTTCTTCGATCAGCAGACGATTCACCTTCTGGCCTTCCGGACCGGTCTGGTGCGTGACGAGCTGCATGCCGAGGATCTGTTCCGAGTACTCGCGAACCTGATCCAGCGACTTGGCGACCTTCACGCCGCCGCCCTTGCCACGGCCACCCGCGTGGATCTGAGCCTTTACGACCCATACCGGGCCACCGAGCTCTTCCGCGGCCTTGACCGCATCATCCACCGAGAAGACCGGCTTGCCGCGCGGTACCGCGACGCCGAATTTCCGCAGGATTTCCTTACCCTGGTACTCGTGAATCTTCATGCGTGATTCCCTTCAGTCTGAGAGTTGGATTGAACTTCGTTTCCGCTGCCGTCGTTCATGCCGGACGCATTGCCGCCCTCGCCTGTCTGGCGGGCCGCCCCGTCGCCTGACGATGCTGCACGATCCGCTTTATACGGAGCGTGGCCATACCAGCGCGGATAAAACTCTTGCACCGCCTCGCCGTCGAAACGCAGCGCATGGCAGCGTCCCAACTGGAATGGCGGCTTGTCGTTGAAATGCTCGCCTGTGCCGGCAGGCGATTCGTCTCCTGAACTGGTGTCCGCGCCTGGGGCGCCTCGATCGGTATTCCACACGTCGCCGGCGAATGCCTGAATCGCGGCGGTCGGCAAAACCGCGCACAACTCGGTGAGATGCGTGCAACCCACGGTGCCACCCAGCAAGCGGGCAGCCTCGCGGCGAAAGTTGTGACGGAGATTGAGCCCGATAAGGGCACGATAGGCGGGATTGCTGGCCTGGCATAACCCTGGATAGGGCATCCAGTCGGACGACGCCTCGGCGTCCACGACATTGAGCTTGCGATCGATGGTGATGCGAAGCCAGAGTTCATGGATCGGCTGACCATTGGGCCGGACCCCCGACGCAAGCACCACGTCGCGCGGTTTCTGGTCGGTCAGGCATGCTTCCACATCCCACAGGCCATCCGCTCGCTCATAAGCTTCCGCTCTGATTGCGCGACGGTGGCGCAATTGTCGGGACACGGGCTGGGAGAGCGGCATGGGAAGGGAAAGGCCGGATTGGAAAACCCACGAATTTTAGCATACTGGGTATTTGGGACAGGCCAAACGCGCAGGCCTTCGTGCGTCAGCCTGGATGCGGGATACCTTGCGCCAAACGGGCTTCGCGGATCGCGCGGCGAGACAGTTCAGTCGGGAGCGCACGCATGCCGACTGGATGCCCGAAACTCGCCAAACAGGACGGCCGAACGGGACGTTATTCTTCAACCCAGTCGTCGTCGATTCCCTTGAGGATTTTGCCGATCGTGGCGCCGGAGAATCCGCGCGATGCCAGAAAGCGCGCCTGCTTCGCCCTGTCCGCCTGCGTATGCGGCAGTTCGCCGAATTTCTTGCGCCATACCGCCTGAGCGCGGGCAAGTTCGGTTTCGCGCAATTGCGCGCTAGCCTCTTCTACCAGCGTCGGGTCCACCGCATGCTGCTTCAGTTCGCCGACGATCCGGCTCGCGCCCAGCCGCGACGAGCGGCGATGAATCAGACTCTCCGCGAAACGCGAATCGGACAGCCAGTTCTCCGCTTCGAGTTGATCGAGCAACGTGTCGAGCGAATCGCTTTCTTCAACGAACGGTTTCAACTTGCGCGACAGTTCAGCGCGACTATATTCGCGGCGCGACAGGTAGCCGAGTGCGCGACCTTTTAGCGACCGTGCCGGGCGTTGGGATTTCCTGGTGTCGTCTTGCCCGGGCTTCGTTTCGCCGGGGACACGACGCGAGCGTGTGTAGGTGGTCTCCGAAGAGCCCGAGCCAGCAGGTGGAGAGGTCTGAAAGTGCGCACGCTGAGGGCTGCGGCCCGCAGCGCGGTCGTGTGCATCGAACGATTCAAATGGATCGGCCTGGTCTAAAGCCGGATTATCTGGATCGTTCTCACCTTCACGCAGGGCCGCCGCACTGCGTCCGGTATCAGACAGCGGCCAACCCTTGCGTGTCACGTGATAGTTACTCTTCGTCCGCGACTTCGGCGCCTGCGCCGGTCACGGCTTCCGCCATGGCGTTCACGCCGAGCGATTCGCGAATGCGATTTTCGATTTCACGAGCGATGTCCGGATTTTCGCGCAGGAATTCGCGCGCATTGTCCTTGCCCTGACCAATCCGTTCGCCGTTGTAGCTATACCAGGCGCCGGCCTTGTCGACGATCTTGGCCGATACGCCCAGGTCGATAACTTCGCCCTGGCGCGAGATACCTTCGCCGTACAGAATGTCGAAAATCGCTTCGCGGAAAGGCGGCGACACCTTGTTCTTCACGACCTTCACGCGGGTTTCATTGCCGATCACTTCATCATTCTTCTTGATCGAACCGATCCGGCGAATGTCCAGGCGCACCGACGCGTAAAACTTCAGCGCGTTACCACCGGTGGTGGTTTCCGGATTGCCGAACATCACGCCGATCTTCATGCGGATCTGGTTGATGAAGATGACGAGGCAGTTCGTGCGTTTGATCGTGCCGGTCAGCTTGCGCAGCGCCTGCGACATCAGGCGCGCTTGCAAACCCGGCAGCGAGTCGCCCATTTCGCCTTCGATTTCCGCTTTCGGCACGAGTGCCGCGACCGAGTCGATCACGATCATGTCGATCGAGCCCGAACGCACCAGCGCGTCCGCGATTTCGAGCGCCTGTTCGCCTGTGTCCGGCTGCGAAACCAGCAGATCGTTCACGTTCACGCCGAGCTTGCCCGCGTACTGGATATCCAGCGCGTGTTCCGCGTCGATAAACGCTGCCGTGCCACCCAGCTTTTGCATTTCCGCGACGACTTGCAGCGTCAGCGTGGTTTTACCCGACGATTCCGGACCATAAATCTCAACCACACGGCCACGCGGCAAACCGCCGACGCCCAGCGCGATGTCGAGTCCGAGCGATCCGGTTGAGACCACCTGGATGTCTTCGACCACCTCACCTGCGCCGAGCCGCATGACCGACCCTTTGCCGAACTGTTTTTCGATCTGCGCGAGTGCGGCAGCCAGTGCCTTGCTCTTTTCAGCAGTCAGTCCAGCCGAGCCTTTCTTGCTTTCTTCCATGAATCGTCCTTTGCTATGATGAACGGCGTCTGAGGCAGGTGTGCGGCGCGTTTTTAGCGGACAGCACACGAAACTCAGACACTGTATAAAAAAACAGTAGTTTTGGCAAGCGCGATTCTCATGCGAACACGCATTTTTACTGTCGTGCTGCCCGGAACTACCCAAATTATTTTCGGAGACCGCTGTGCGCCGCGGGGACACCCAAAGTGCCGGCAAGGCAGGCTGACGCATCATGCGAATTCTGATTGCCGAAGACGACAGCATACTCGCGGACGGTCTGGTTCGATCACTCCGCCAATCGGCCTATGCCGTCGATCATGTGAAGAACGGCGTCGAAGCCGACACCGCCCTTTCCATGCAGACGTTCGACCTGTTGATCCTCGATCTGGGCCTGCCGCGCATGTCCGGCCTCGACGTGCTGCGCCGCCTGCGCGCCCGCAATTCGAACCTGCCGGTGCTGATTCTGACCGCGGCGGACAGCGTCGACGAACGCGTCAAAGGTCTTGATCTGGGCGCCGACGATTACATGGCCAAACCCTTTGCGCTGAACGAGCTGGAAGCGCGCGTGCGCGCGTTGACCCGGCGCGGCGCGGGTGGCGGCCCGACAGTCGTGCGGCACGGCTCGCTTTCGTTCGACCAGGTTGGCCGGATCGCCTATGTCAACGAGCAGGTGATCGACCTGTCGGCGCGCGAACTCGGCTTGCTCGAAGTACTGTTGCAACGAATCGGCCGGCTGGTTTCGAAGGAGCAACTCGTCGACCATCTGTGCGAATGGGGCGAGGAAGTGAGCAATAACGCAATCGAGGTATATGTGCACCGGCTGCGCAGGAAAATCGAGCCGAGCGGCGTGCGCATCATCACTGTGCGCGGCCTCGGCTATTGCCTCGAGAAGGCCGCTTCGCCGGCGGCTGTGAGCGCCGCCGCCCTTGCCGCGCAGGCGCAGGCCGCCGAGCCCGAACCGCCTGCCGCGCCTTCGCCGGGCGCGCCGCCGGCGAGTCATCACTACAAGTAGAGCGCACTCATGTCCGCACGCGCAGATCGCGCCACGGCGCGCGCGGCGGACCTGGACGAGGCGCGCGACGAGCGCTACGCCAATCCATTCGCGCCGCCGGACGAAACCGAGGCCGCCGAAGCGCGCCCGCGCTCGCTGTTCGGCGAGATTCTCGACTGGATGCTGGCCCCGCTGCTGCTGTTATGGCCGATGAGTCTCGCGGTCACTTATCTGGTCGCCAAGTCGATCGCGAACGGGCCGTTCGACCGCGCGCTCGAAACCGACGCCTATGTGCTGGCACGTCAGATTCATCCGGTGAACGGGGTGGCGGAACTGTCGCTGCCCGACTCCACGCGAGACTTTCTGCGCGCGGACAACGTGGACAGCGTTTTCTATCAGGTGCTCGGCACGCGCGGCGAACTGGTGGGCGGCGAGCGGGACATGCCGCTGCCCCATGAAGAGGACCGCCCGCAGCCCGGCCTCGTCGAATTTCGCGACGATGTGCTGCGCGGCAACGACATCCGCGTCGCCTATACGACTGTCGAGTTTCCGCAGACGGCCGGCGCGCAGCCCGTGCTGGTCCAGGTAGCGGAAACGCTCGACAAGCGCAGCCAGCTCGCCAACGACATCATCAAAGGCGTGATCCTGCCGCAGTTCGTGATTCTGCCGCTCGCCATCCTGCTGGTCTGGTTCGGCCTGTCACGCGGACTGGCGCCGCTGCACGCGCTGCAGGCGCATATCCGCGCGCGCCGCCCGGACGATCTCTCGCCGCTCGAGGCGCGTCGCGCGCCGCCGGAAATCGAGCCGCTCGTCACGTCATTCAACGATCTGCTGACGCGCCTCGAACAGAATATGGAATTGCAGAAACGTTTCATCGCCGACGCCGCGCATCAGATGAAAACCCCGCTGGCCGGGCTGCGCACCCAGGCTGAGCTCGCGCTTCGGCAGGAGGCGTCGGCGGAGGTTCACCGCTCACTCGAACAGATCGCCACGAGTTCGGAACAGGCGGCGCGGCTCGTCACGCAACTGCTCGCGCTGGCGCGCGCTGAAAACCGCATGTCGGGCCAGATTTTCAGTCCCGTCGACGTGACCGACGTGGCGCGCAGCGCCGTGCGCGACTGGGTTCAGGCTGCGCTCGCCAAGCAGATGGATCTCGGCTATGAAGCGCCGGACGAGCACGTCGACGTGGACGGCAACCCGGTCATGCTGCGCGAAATGCTGTCGAACCTGATCGACAACGCGATCCGCTATACGCCGCCGGGCGGCCGCATCACGGTACGCGTGCGGCAGGACCCCGCGAAGCGGCGCGTCCATCTCGAAGTGGAAGACACCGGTCCCGGCATTCCCGTCGCCGAACGCTCGCGGGTCATCGAGCGCTTCTACCGCATTCTCGGACGCGAAGGTGACGGGAGCGGACTCGGCCTCGCCATCGTCCGCGAGATCGCGACGATGCATGGTGGCGAGCTGACCATCGACGACAACGTCTACCAAAGCATGCCCCGGCTCGCAGGTACGCTCGTGCGTGTCAGTCTGAGCGTGCGTCCGGTGGCACCGGACTTACCCTAACGAGTCCGTCAAACTTAATTCCCAAATCGGCAACTTGAACGACGATAGATGGGTTTTCCGAATAGATAAAATCGATATCAAGAATATTAGAAGCGTTGGCCCGGCCGTCGAGGTATTCGCGCTCCGCCTTGAAACGTCAGTACGCCGTAAGTTTCCACTCCAATAATCGGTTGCACGGAGACGCCCTTCCGGCGAACCGCGTGCAGATCAAAATATTGGAGACGACATATGGCAACCGTTGGCGGGCAAATCTCGCATGTGCCGATGACGAGCGCTGAGAAGCGGGTGATCTTCGCATCGTCGCTCGGTACGATTTTCGAGTGGTATGACTTCTTCCTGGCCGGCTCGCTTGCGGCCTTCATCAGCAAAAGCTTTTTCTCCGGCGTGAACCCCACGGCGGCTTTCATCTTCACCCTTCTGAGCTTTGCCGCCGGCTTTGCGGTGCGACCGTTCGGCGCAATCGTATTCGGACGCCTCGGCGATCTGGTCGGCCGCAAGTACACGTTCCTCGTCACGATTCTGATCATGGGCCTGTCGACGTTCCTCGTCGGCTTCCTGCCGGGTTATGCGTCGATCGGAATGGCTTCGCCGGTCATCTTCATCGCGATGCGCATGCTGCAAGGTCTCGCGCTCGGCGGCGAGTATGGCGGCGCTGCGACCTATGTGGCCGAACATGCGCCGCCGGGACGGCGCGGCTTCTACACGTCCTGGATTCAGGCGACCGCCACGCTGGGCCTGTTCCTGTCGCTGCTCGTGATTCTCGGCGTGCGCACGGCGCTCGGCGAGGACACATTTGGCGTGTGGGGCTGGCGCATTCCGTTCATCGCATCGATCATCCTGCTGGCCGTGTCGGTGTGGATTCGTCTGCAACTGCACGAGTCGCCGGTGTTCGAGCGCATCAAGGCCGAAGGCAAGACCTCTAAAAAGCCGCTGACCGAAGCGTTTGCCGAATGGAAGAACCTGAAGATCGTGATTCTCGCGCTGATCGGCCTCACCGCCGGTCAGGCCGTGGTCTGGTACACCGGCCAGTTCTACACGCTGTTTTTCCTGACGCAAACGCTGAAGGTGGACGGCAGCAGCGCCAACATCATGATTGCGATCGCGCTGCTGATCGGCACGCCCTTCTTCCTGTTCTTCGGCTCGCTGTCGGACCGTATTGGCCGCAAGCCGATCATCATGGCAGGTCTCCTGATCGCCGCATGCACGTACTTCCCGCTGTTCAAGGCGCTGACGCACTATGCCAACCCTGCGCTGGATGCGGCAAGCGCCAGGGCGCCGATCGTCGTGATCGCCAATCCGGACGAGTGCTCGTTCCAGTTCAACCCGGTGGGCACGTCCAAATTCACGAGTTCGTGCGACATCGCGAAAGCCGCACTGTCGAAGGCCGGCCTGAACTACGAGAACGTGGCCGCGCCGGCAGGCACGTTGGCGCAGATCAAGGTTGGCGATACCGTGATCAGCACGTATGACGGCAAGTCCGCCGACGCGAAAGACCAGGGCAAGGTGTTCGACAAGACGCTGGCGACGACGCTCAAGTCCGCGGGTTATCCGTCCAAGGCCGATCCGTCGCAGATCAACTGGCCAATGAGCGTCGCGATCCTGACGATCATGATGATCTACGTAACGATGGTTTACGGTCCGATTGCCGCGATGCTGGTGGAAATGTTCCCGACGAGAATCCGTTATACGTCGATGTCGCTGCCGTATCACATCGGCAATGGCTGGTTCGGCGGCTTTTTGCCGGCCACTGCATTTGCGATCGTCGCGGCGAAGGGCAACATCTATTCGGGGCTGTGGTATCCGATCGTGATCGCGGTCGCCACCTTTGTGATCGGGATGCTGTTCGTCAAGGAAACGAAGGACTCGGATATCTATGCGCAGGACTAGAACGCGCAACGAACCCGGCGCCCTGAAAAACTTGTGCGCCGGGGGTTGACAGCCTCCGGTCCCATCTTCATAATCTCGCTTCTTTCGGCGAATTAGCTCAGTTGGTTAGAGCGACGGAATCATAATCCGCAGGTCCGGGGTTCGAGTCCCTGATTCGCCACCAGCATCAAGAAAAAGCTGCTGCTTCTCACGAAGCAGCGGCTTTTTTGTTTCTGCCGACGTCCTCAACAAGCCTGCTCCGCCACCGGTCTGCATCGTGCCTGACCGCCCCCCGACGCTGCAGTTCAAAATGAAACGCACCCGCCCGTCCTTCTGATAATCGTCACATCGGCGACGGGCGAGCAGAACGATCACGTCGGACAGCCGCGCCCGCCATCGCCTGGACGGAAACGCGGAGCAAGTCATGCGCACGGGCAATACGGTTCTTGGCCTTCTGGTTGTGAGCGCAGCGATGTGGGTTTCGTCTGCCGAAGCCGCGACCTGCATGCTGACTGGCGTACACGGCCGCCGCCACCACGCAACGGTACCGGCGGTGCACGTGGGCAGGCCTTCTCCAGCATCACGAGGTAGCGGCCTTTCGAGCAGCCGTGACTCTGCGCGGAATCCACCATCGACGCCCCCAGTGCCGATGCCGAAACCAGCAGCCACCCCCGGCCGCGACGGAGATAGTATCGACGCGCAATTCCGTGGCGGTTGAGCAGTCTCCTTTCCCGTTTTTATCGCCTTTGTCGAGCTATCCGAGCCGGATCCTCGCCGTCCACCTGACCCCGTCCGAACACCGCATGCTCGATAGAAACCGTTTGTAAAACCAGGCGCGACCATTCGCTCAAGCTGCTATCCTCATAGTCTGGATAGCCAAAAATAGCCGCAAAATCAGGCGACACGAAGCTTACTGGCGCACTGCCGCGAAGTCCCTGATGCGCTGCCGGTTGCAGAAAAAGCCGTTGACCCGCAAGGTTCAGCGGCTTTTCGTTTTTGGCTTTCCGCTTCGCCACTTCATGGAAGGAGGTTTTCCTGATGACGTTCCGCACCGCCGCGCTTGCTGCGGCCACCGTATCCGTAACACTCATGAGCATCGGCACGACGCTCTGCGCTCGCGCCCAGTCAGCGCCAGACGGTCAATGGCGCAGCACGCCGACCACGCTTTCCACGCTGCTTCAGGACGGCTACAAGATCGTCGCCGTGGTGAATGGCAATGTCGGCAGTGCAGGTCCAGCCGATACGATTTTCGTGCAGCGCGACCAGAGCGCATTCAAATGCATCGACCCGCAAACGGATGCCCGCGCGAAGACGCAAGTCGCCCCGCCGGCCTGTTTCGAACTGGTGCCTCCGCAGGGCACGCCTGCGGCTTCCGACGCGAAGTAACCATACAGCGCGACTGCCTCACTGCCCACGGTTCAAAGAAGACGCCTGTCACCCGACTGGCTCCTCGTTCTGAGCGACATCGGGCCCGCAGACCGTGCGCCGCGTCTCATCCGCAATGCGTGGATCAAGCTTCACCGATCCACCAGCCGGCTCAGATTTCCCCGCACGCGCTGCAGCAACGCGATCAACTGCGCTGCCTCGGCATCGCTGAAACCATTCAGCGCTTCCAGCGCCACCTCGTCGCCTACCTTGCGCGCTTTACCCAGCGTGCGCTCGGCCTTCGGCGTCATGCGCACCTGACGTTCGCGACGGTCCTGCGGATTGGCCGTGCGCTCGATCCATCCGCCCTCTTCCATCCGGTCGAGCAAACGTCCCGCTGAAATGGGCGCGACCTCGAGCGGGTCGGCGAGGCGTGCCTGATTGGTGTCGCCGTAATGTGCGAGATAGGCAAGCACGCGGCACTGCGCGCGCGTCAGATCGACCGACGACTTCGCCAGGTCATCGAACCGCTTGCCGGTGAGCCGGCCGACATCGGAAATCAGAAAGCCGAAGCGTTCGTCGAGTTGGGTTTTCATGGGCAAATTATACGAAAGCGCAACGCCCGGCCACGGCACCTCGGGCCCTATTCAGTCTCCGCATAATTCCCAATTGTCCAAACCCGTCCGGACCATATACTAAGCATGCTTACTATATGGTCCGGCCACTTACCATGTCTTCCGTTTCCACGCCGTCGAGTGCCGCCGCTCCACTCAACCGGCCGATGATCACCGTGTCGATCATGCTCGCCACGCTGATCCAGACGCTCGACAGCACGATCGCCAACGTCGCGCTGCCGCACATGCAGGGCACGCTGTCGGCGTCGCAGGACGAGATCACGTGGGTGCTGACGTCCTACATCGTCGCCGCGGCGATCGCAACGCCGCTCACGGGCTGGCTGTCAGACCGGCTGAGCGTGAAACGCCTGCTGATCGTCGCGATCGGCGGCTTTACGGTGTCGTCGGCGCTGTGCGGGCTGTCCGAGACGCTCACGGAGATCGTCGCGTCGCGGCTGTTGCAAGGGATCTTCGGCGCTTCGCTGGTGCCGCTCTCCCAATCCATCCTGCTCGACATCAATCCGCGCGAAAAGCAGGGTCAGGCGATGGCCGTGTGGGGCATGGGCGTGATGGTCGGCCCCATTCTCGGGCCGACGCTCGGCGGCTGGCTCACCGACAGTTACAACTGGCGCTGGGTGTTCTTCATCAACGTGCCGATCGGCGCGTTCGCGCTGTTTGGCGTCGCCACGTTTCTGCCTTCGCGCGAGCCGAAACACGACGCCACGTTCGACGCGTTCGGCTTCGCGACGCTCGGCCTCGCGATCGGCGGCCTGCAGGCCATGCTCGACCGCGGCGAGCAACTCGACTGGTTCGGCTCGCGCGAGATCGTCACCGAGGCGCTGATCGCCGCAATCAGCTTCGCATTCTTTCTCGTGCACACGGCGACGGTCGGCAAGAAGTCGTTCTTCAAATACCAGTTGCTCAGAGACCCGAACTTCGCCACGGGCACCTTCTTCATCTTCGTGATCGGCGCGGTCATGTACGCAACGCGCGCGCTGCTGCCGCCCGTGCTGCAGAACCTGATGAACTATCCGGTGGCCACCACGGGACTCGTCACGGCGCCAAGCGGCGCGGGCACCATGATCGCCATGCTGTTCGCGGGGCGCCTGCTCAAGCATGTCGACGCGCGTCTGTTGCTGCTGTCCGGCTTTCTGATTTCGGCGTTCGCGCTCTGGCAGATGATGCAATACACGATCGTGCTGTCGGCGTCGGATATCGTATGGCCCGGCGTGATCCAGGGCTTTGGACTCGGGCTCGTGTTCGTGCCGCTGAGCGCGCTCACGTTCTCCACGCTCACGCCCGAACTGCGCGCCGACGGCACGGCAACCTACAGCCTGATGCGCAACATCGGCAGCAGTATTGGCATCTCGATCGTGCAGACGCTCATGACGCGTAACACGCAGGTCTCGCATGCGGACCTTGCCGCGAACATCACGCCGTTCAATCCCGCGATCCAGCCGATGCTCAACAGCGGCTCCAACTACGATATGGCGGCGCTGAATGCATCGATCACGCAGCAGGCTTCGATGATCGCGTATCTGAACGACTTCAAGCTGATGTTCATGGCAACGTTATTCGTGATTCCGCTCCTGCTGCTGATTCGGCCTTCGCACCGGGCCAACGACGCATCCGCAGCCCACGCGGCGATGGATTGAGCAGCGGCGCCTCGCGCACCGAACATTCGGGCGCTACGCCTCGATGCGCGCGCGCGTCACGCCGAGCAGTCCCGCCATGGCCGCGCGCGCCGCGGCGGCGTCACGATCGCGGATCGCCTCGAACACCGCGGTGTGTTCGGCAAGCGACGCGTTGAACACGTCCGCGCGCTTCGCATTCAAACGAAGCTGCGCCTCGAGCGTGCGCTCGATCAGCGTGCCGAGCGGGATCAGCAATTCATTGCTGCACGCGATCAGCACGCTCAAATGAAATTGCAGATCGGCGCGCACCCATTCATCGACATTGCGCGCCGCTACCATCGCGGCGTGCGCCGCTTCCAATGCCGGGAAAGTCGCGTCATCGTGGGAAGCTGCCGCCAGGCTTGCAGCGTACGGCTCGATCATCTCGCGCATTTCCTGCAACTTCAGCGCGAACGCCATGGGCTCGGCAACGCGCGAGTACCAGTCGAGCACATCGACATCCAGCAGATTCCACGCGTGTCTCGGACGCACGCGCGTGCCCACCCGCGGGCGCGATTCGATCAGCCCTTTCGAGGTCAGCGTGCGCAGCGCTTCGCGCAACACCGTGCGGCTGACGCCGAATGTTTCCATCAGCTCGGCCTCGCGCGGCAGGATCGAATCGGGCGCGTAGTCGCCCCGCAGAATCGCGGTCGCCAGCAAATGGGCGACGCGCCCGTGCAAATCGTGCTGAATAGCTTTCTCCCAGCGGCTTGCGCCGCCATTGACCGGACGTGACGTCCTGAAACGACCGCGATTATCCGGCATCTGACCCGACGGTTGGCATGCTGCTGCCCCCACGCGCTCCGATCACTATCTGGCGAATAGTACTATTAATAGTACTTAAACGGGCTTTTGTTGTAGCATGGGAACCCTCGCATATTTCGCTGGCGCCCAACACGCAAGGAGACGCACACCATGAAAATCACCAAGCTCGAAACCTTTATCGTTCCACCGCGCTGGTGCTTCCTCAAGATCGAAACCGACGAAGGGATTGTCGGCTGGGGCGAACCGGTCGTGGAAGGCCGCGCACATACCGTCGCCGCCGCCGTCGAGGAGCTGTCCGACTATCTGGTCGGCAAGGACCCGCTGCTGATCGAAGACCATTGGCAAGTCATGTACCGCGCGGGCTTCTACCGTGGCGGCCCGATCACCATGAGCGCCATTGCCGGCGTCGACCAGGCCCTGTGGGACATCAAGGGCAAGCATCACGGCGTGCCGGTGCACGCGCTGCTCGGCGGCCAGGTGCGCGACCGGATCAAGGTGTACTCGTGGATTGGCGGCGACCGTCCGAGCGACGTCGCGAACAACGCGCGCGCCGTGGTCGAACGCGGTTTCAAGGCCGTGAAAATGAACGGCTCGGAAGAACTGCAGATCATCGACACCTTCGACAAGGTGCAAGGCGTGATCAATAACGTGGCCGCCGTGCGCGAGGCGGTGGGCCCGAACATCGGCATCGGCGTGGACTTCCACGGCCGCGTGCACAAGCCGATGGCGAAGGTGCTGGCCAAGGAACTCGATCCGTACAAGCTGCTCTTCATCGAAGAGCCGGTGCTGTCCGAGAATGCGGAAGCCCTGCGCGATATCGTCAATCAGACCAACACGCCGATCGCCTTGGGCGAGCGTCTGTATTCGCGCTGGGACTTCAAGCACATCCTGTCCGGCGGCTACGTCGACATCATCCAGCCGGATGCGTCGCACGCCGGCGGCATCACCGAATGCCGCAAGATCGCGTCGATGGCCGAAGCCTACGACGTCGCGCTCGCGCTGCACTGCCCGCTCGGGCCGATCGCGCTCGCCACCTGCCTGCAGATCGACGCGGTGAGCTACAACGCGTTCATCCAGGAGCAGAGCCTGGGCATCCACTACAACCAGGGGAACGATCTGCTCGACTACATCAGGAACCCGGAAGTCTTCAGGTACGAAGACGGGTTCGTGTCGATTCCGCAAGGCCCGGGCCTTGGCATCGAAGTGAACGAAGAGAAGGTTCGCGAGATGGCGAAGGTCGGGCACCGCTGGCGCAATCCGGTCTGGCGTCACGCCGACGGCAGCGTCGCGGAATGGTAAGCATCGCCTGAACGGAACGCCGCCTGCAGTCCACGGGCGGCGTTTTTCTTTTGCGGCGCGTGTGGTGCACGCATCGTCCGCGCTCGTCGTATGCGAACACCTGGGCTGCGGCCGCGGCCCCGGCCAGAAACAGAAAAAAACGAGGACACCTTCGTGGAGACAACCCACCTCCAGACCCGAGCTACGGGCCAGCGCCACCGGCTCCTGGTCATGCTGTTCATTACCGTCGTCATCACCTATCTCGACCGCAGCAATCTGTCGATTGCCGCCACCGCGATCGCGCAAGACCTGCAACTCGACCCGGCGCGCATGGGACTGGTGTTTTCCGCGTTCGGCTGGTCGTATGCGTTGCTGCAGATTCCGGGCGGCATGCTGGTGGACCGCACGCGCCCGCGGCTACTGCTCGCGCTGGTCATCGGACTGTGGTCGCTGGCGACGATCGTGCAAGGTCTCGCGGGCACGTTCGCCGTGCTGCTGTCGCTGCGCGTGCTGCTCGGCGCACTGGAAGCGCCGGCTTATCCCACGCTCAACCGTGTCGTCACGACGTGGTTTCCCGACAGCGAGCGCGCCCGTGCAATTGCCACTTATACGTCCGGTCAGTATGTCGGACTGGCGTTCCTCACACCGGCGCTCGTCCTCACGCAGCAGCGCTTTGGTTGGCAGGGCGTATTCTTCTTGACTGGCGCGATCGGCGTCGTGTGGGGTTTCGTCTGGTACGCGGTCTATCGCGAGCCGTCCGAAGCGGCCAACGTGAACGAAGCCGAACTCGAAACGATCCGCGCGGGCGGGGGACTCGTCGAACTCGGCGAACCGGGCAGATTGCGTCAATCGTATAAAGCGGGCGGATCGGCAGACCAAACGCGCCGCGCCTACACCGCTGCCGACTGGCGCGCCGTGCTCGGTAATCGCAAGCTATGGGGCGTGTACATCGGGCAGATCGCGGTGACGTCCACGCTCTGGTTCTTCCTTACCTGGTTTCCGACCTACCTCGTCAAATACCGGCACATGGACTTCCTGAAGGCCGGGTTCATGGCGGCCGTGCCGTTTCTCGCGGCCTTTGTCGGCATTCTGAGTTCGGGCCTGTTATCGGACTGGATGGTCAAGCGCGGCGTGTCGGTGACCGTTGCGCGCAAGGTGCCGATCGTCACCGGCCTGCTGTTGTCCACCGCGATCGTGGGTGCGAACTATGTCGAAACACCTGCAATGGTGATCCTGTTCATGGCGGTGGCGTTCTTCGGCAGTGGCTTTTCGTCGATCACGTGGGTACTCGTGTCGTCGGTGGCAAAGAAAGAGTTGCTCGGCCTCACCGGCGGCATGTTCAATCTGATGGGCAACCTGTCCTCGATCTGCGTGCCGGTCGTCATCGGACTGATCGTCAGGGATAACGACTTCAAGCCGGCGCTGGTATTCATGAGCGCCGTCGGCGTGGTGGGCGCGCTGTCGTATCTCTTTCTCGTCGGCAAGATCGAACGGATTCGCTAGACGTCGAGGCTCGCACATCGCTTCCCGGCGATGGACGCCTACCGCGCCGCGACAACGACAGGTCGCGCGTTACGGGCACGTGACACACGTCCTGCCGCAGTAACGTAACATCCCGGACCAGATCGGCATCAGCATGCTATTTCCGGCCTGTTTCCGGGCGCCGGCTGGTCCTCCGAAACGCCTTACCCACCAAGGCTTCACTGCTTCTGTTAGACAACATACAGACGCATTGGCCCACTCCTTGCTCAAATGCAGTGAAACACCACATGCATCGGGGAACATCATGGGCGAATTCCTTCCAGACTATCTGATCCGCGAACAGGCGGCCGTCGGCGCACTGGTCGTGTTCGGCGTGCTGCGGATCATTGGTGCGGCGCTCGCGTACGAACGTGGCTGGCGCATCCCGGTCGTCGAAAAGCTGTTCATTGGCGCAGCCGTGCTGTATTGCATGCCTCAACTCTTCGACGTGCTGACCCACATGTACGGCGCGCGTGGTGCGGGCGCGGAACTCGAAGGCAAAGCAGCCGGCTGTGCAATCGCGCTGTTCTGCGCGCCGATCCTCGGCCACCGCCTCGGCTTCGAATAATCAGGCCGCCCCGCCTATGCCTGCCCTGCACTTCACTGAACTGTCGAAGAAAAACACGCAAGCAGCAGTGTGCGCCGACCCGGTGTACCGGGCGGGCGACGTGTTGAAACTCAAATCCGGCGGACGCACGATGACCGCGACATGGTCCGGTCCAGTGGTGTTCGCGCCGGGCAACTGGCTGATCTGCCAATGGTTCACTGACGCGGGCGAGTTGCAGCAGGAGATGTTTCCGGAAGAAACGCTGGTCCGGGCTCACGACGCTTTCGCCGGCTAACGAGTAGTGACGGATCACCTGGCCCCACGCCAGGCGACCGTGTGTATTGCGCCGCACGGGCTTGCCGTGCGGCGTTTTTTTATGCGCGGCGGCGGCGCGGTGCGAACCCGCCTAACCCAATGCCGCGAATGCCGGCACGCTATGCGACAGCGCGGCAGCGGCGACAAACACGCCAATCATCGCGAGCGCTTCGAGATACAGCACGTTGACGAACGTGTGCGCGTCCATTGTCGAGGCGGTGCGGCGCAGGCGCGGCAGCGCGGAGAAGCGGTTCAGCCCGCCGAGCACGAGCGCGAGTGCGACCAGCGTAAGCTTGAGCGTAAGCACATGGCCCCACGTGCTCAGTTCGATTGCCTCGAACGATCCGCCCGAGCCACGGACCGCGTTGAAGAGACCGGAGATCAGCACAAGTACGACCGCCACCACCGACACGTTCGACACCTGCGTCGCCGTGCGGATCAGCATGCCGCGCGCCGTCGACGTGCCCAACGCGGGCAGCACCGACAAGCCTGCCGCCATCGCCAGTCCACCCCACACGGCGGTGACGAGCACGTGCAGCGTCTGCATGACGATCGCCGCCGAAGCCGGGCCAGCGTCGGCCGCGTGACCCAGCGACGCCTTGCCCACCGAGACCACGATCACCGCGACCCACAGCAGCGCGTTGCGCAGCGTTCCGGTCTGACTCGTCATCGCAGTACCCAACAGCAGCAGCGCGCCCGCGAATGCAATCGCCCAGCCGCGCCCGACATGCGTTTGCGTCAGCACGGTCGGCACGACGCCGATGGCAGCCGGCAGCGTCACGCCGCTCATCGAGGCCGCCTGATAGAGCAGCCAGCCAAGGTCCGCGAGCACCAGCACCACGGTAGCCGTCAACATGGCCCGTTGCGCGCGCGCCCACGCCGGCCGCGCCGGCGAGACCTTTGCCTGCGCGTCCCTCGCGAGCCACGCGCCAAGCAGCGCCGAGCCAACGGCAAACGCAAACGCCACGTTCATCAGCGCGGCCATCGCGACCTGTCCGAACCACAAGCCGTCGAAGCTCATTTGACTGCGAACGCCAGATCGCCCTGGGTCCGGTGACCGTCCGTCGCTACGGCTACCCAATGCGCGGTGTATCGGCCAGTGCTCAAGTGTGGAAGCGCCAGGTGCATGACGCGGGCGTCGCCGTTATCGACTTGTGATGCGGCGGAAGTCGCAGCCTTGCCCGCCGCGTCGGCCAGCGTGATCTTGCTGAATGCGGGCTCCAGAGGCTCGGTGAAGTGGATCGTGACTTCGGTCGGCGCGGCGACTGCCGCGTTCATGGCAGGCTCGCTCGATACGAAATGGGCGTGCGCGAATGCAGTGGAAGTAACGACCAGCGTTGAGAAGCCGAACGGCCAGCGGCGCAACGCGCGCAGCGTCGGACGTGAAAAATTGAATAGCGTCATGTAAGACCGATAGCGTTAAACAGAGAAAATCAGGAACGTCAAGGCGGACTGCGTGAAAACCGGCAAGCCCAAGGGGGACTCACGGCGAGCCCGGAAGTGTACGCTTCGATGGCCGTCACGCGCGTGGGTTCAACCCTGTTTGTCCGTACGGAAGTGAGTCGTGGGCCTAGGGGCATTGATACCAAAGGCAATTTCGCGATAGCAGGCACGCGACTTGATGCAGCTTCAGGCGTCAAACTGTCGCATGGCCGTGACAACAGAAAGCATCTCTAATGTGGCAAATAGTCACCATCACCCTTCGATGATAGAATGCTGCGTCGCCGCGCAGCGACCGTTTGTCCTTCACACCGAACCGGTCGAAGTTCGGTCAGGTCCCCGATTCTGATGGAGTTACGCGTGTCTTCAAGACGCATTTTCCGCCCGTTGCTCGCCCTTCTGCTGATCGGCTCCGCGGGCGTCTATAGCGCTGCGAAAGCGCAGACTCAACCGAAGGCTCCTGACACGATGGAAGCGCGCGTGCAGGGCTGTACAGCGTGTCACGGTACTCATGGTCAAGGTACGGACAACGACTACTTCCCGCGCCTTGCGGGCAAGCCGGCGGATTATCTGTATAACCAGCTACAGAATTTCCGTGAAGGGCGCCGCAAGTATCCGCCGATGAACTACCTCGTCACGTACCTCTCGGACGATTACCTTCATCAGATCGCTACGTATTTTTCCCAGCAGCGTCCTCCGTATCCGCCTCCTGCCAAGCCCACCGTGTCGCAAGCCACGCTCGCGCGCGGCCAGCAGATCGTGTTGAACGGCGACACGTCGAAACAGATTCCGGCTTGCGCGGCGTGTCACGGCAAAGGCCTGACCGGCATGGAACCAGCTATTCCGGGTCTCGTCGGCTTGCATTCGGACTACATCAGCGCGCAGCTCGGCGCATGGCGTTCAGGCTCGCGCCATGCGATCGCGCCTGACTGCATGCACACTATCGCTACCCGCCTGACTGACGACGACGTGAATGCCGTCGCGTCCTGGCTTTCCACGCAACAGGCTCCGCAAAACCCCGTGCCGGCTCCAGCCCGCTCGATGAAGACTCCGCTTGCCTGCGGCAGCGAACCGCAATAAGGCACCGGGAGAGACACTCAAATGAAACGCAAGTCCTTGTTCGCCCTCTCGGCAGTCATCGTGGTTGCGGCTGCTGCGCTCGTCCCCGTCCTGTGGTCGGGCGGCGACCATCTGCACAACGGATCGGCCATGGCGGCCACGCCGGCCGACCAGGCCGAACTGGTCAAGAAAGGCGAGTACCTCGCCCGCGCCGGCGACTGTATCGCCTGCCACACGGTGCGCGGCGGCAAGCAGTTCGCCGGCGGTCTGCCCATGGCTACACCGTTCGGCACCATGTTCACGCCGAACATCACGCCTGACGACCAGTACGGCATCGGCAAATGGACGCAGGACGACTTCTACCGCGCCATGCACACCGGCCGTTCGAAAGACGGCAGCCTGCTCTATCCCGGTTTCCCGTTCACGAGCTACACGAAGGTCACGCGCGCCGACTCGGACGCGATCTATGCGTATCTGCGTTCGGTCACGCCGGTCAACGTGCCGAGCCGTCCGCACGAGCTGAAATTCCCGTTCAACCAGCGCAACATGCTGATCGGCTGGCGTACGCTGTTCTTCCGTGAAGGCGAGTACAAGCCGGACCCGACCAAGTCGGTCGAATGGAATCGCGGCGCGTACCTGATCGAAGGCCTCGGCCATTGCGGCATGTGCCATACGTCGATCAACGCAATGGGCGGCCCGGTCAGCTCGGCGGCATTCGCCGGCGGCCTGATCCCGCTGCAGAACTGGTATGCACCGTCGTTGACGTCGAACAAGGAAGCGGGTCTCGGCGACTGGGAAACGAAGGACATCGCCGACCTGCTGAAGACCGGCGTGTCGAATCGCGGCGCGGTGTTTGGTCCGATGGCTGAAGTGGTCCACAACAGTCTCCAGTACATGTCGGATTCGGACATCAACGCAATGGCCACGTACCTGAAGACCATTCCGCAAAAGAGCGAAGCACCGGAGTCGATGCAGCTCGAAACGTCGGAAAAGTTCGGCGGTGAACTGTTGAAGCAAGGCCAGAAGATCTACGCTGACAACTGCGCGAAGTGCCACGCTGAGAATGGTCTCGGCATGCCGCCGAGCTTCCCGCCGCTCGCGAATAACCAATCCATCCAGATGCCGTCGGCGGTCAATCCGATCCGTATGGTGCTGAACGGCGGTTATCCGCCGAGCACGAACGCGAACCCGCATCCGTATGGCATGCCGCCGTTCGCGCAAGCGTTGTCGAATCAGGAAGTGGCGGCGGTTGTTACGTACATCCGTATGTCATGGGGCAACCACGGTACGGCAGTGTCGCCGCAACAGGTGGCGGATTTGCGTTCGGCGCCGCTCGACTAGGCAGCACAGGCAGTCTCTGGGGCGCGGCCTGCGTGACTTGCGGCCGCGCCCTTCGTTTTTGCAGGACCGGTATCATGTAGGACTTTGTCCATGAAACCGTGCAGGAGAATGAGCCGTGCATGTCGGTGAGCGTTTGAACAGCATTACCCACCTCGTCGGCGCCGTACTGTCGGTGGCGGGTCTTGCCGCGCTCGTGACAATGGGCGCGCTCGACGGTGACGCGTATAAGGTGGTGAGCTTCAGCGTGTACGGAGCGATGCTGTTCGTGCTGTATGCTATCTCCACGCTTTACCACAGCGTGCGCCACCCGCGTATCAAGGCAGTTTTGCAGAAATGCGATCACTCGGCGATCTACCTGCTGATCGCCGGCAGTTACACCCCGTTCACACTTGTTACATTGCGGGGGCCGTGGGGCTGGTCGCTTTTCGGCGTAAGCTGGGGACTCGCCACGCTTGGCATTGTCCAGGAACTCACGCTCGGGCGACGCACCCGCAGCGTGTCCATGGTGCTGTACGTGTTGATGGGATGGCTCGCGCTCGTTGCCGTCCGCCCGCTGGTTCATGCGTTACCAGCAGCGGGAACCGCCTGGCTCGTGGCCGGTGGGGTCATCTACAGTGCCGGCATCTACTTCTTCATCAACGACGAGCGCATCCGGCACGGACATGGTATCTGGCACCTGTTCGTACTGGCGGGCAGTCTGTGTCAATTCGTCAGTGTCGCGCGCTACGTCGCCTGACACGCCACGGCGGCGAAATGCAACTTAAGGCCAGTCAACGTGTCTGCATAGCGCGTTGAGCATTCGGCACGCATCAGAGCGTGCCGCCGATTTCTCTGCGGACGGAACCGGGCTTTGCCCCCGAGCGCGCCATGCGGCGTGTTCATGCTGCTCTATGGCCCGTCTGGGCCGTTCGCAAAACTGCATTGCAAAGAACAATTTATGTCTTTTGATTCTCTCGGCTTGTCCGAACCGTTGGTCCGCGCTGTTCACGAACTCGGCTACACCACGCCGACACCCATCCAGACCCAGGCGATTCCCGCCGTGCTGAACGGCGGCGATCTGCTGGCCGGCGCACAAACCGGTACCGGCAAGACGGCTGGCTTCACGCTGCCCATCCTGCAACGTTTGAACGCCACGTCGCCGGCCGGCGCGGGGTCGGGCAAGCGCACCGTGCGCGCGCTGATCCTCACGCCGACGCGCGAACTGGCCGCGCAGGTCGAAGAAAGCGTGCGCGCCTACGGCAAGTATCTGAAGCTCAGGTCCACCGTGATGTTCGGCGGCGTGGGCATCAACCCGCAGATCGGCGCGCTGCGCAGCGGCGTGGACATCGTCGTCGCGACGCCGGGCCGTTTGCTCGACCATATGCAGCAGAAGACCATCGACCTGTCGCATCTCGAGATCCTTGTCCTCGATGAAGCCGACCGCATGCTCGACATGGGCTTCATCCACGACATCAAGCGCGTACTTGCCAAGCTGCCGCCGAAGCGCCAGAACCTGCTGTTCTCGGCCACTTTCTCGGATGAAATCAAGACGCTCGCCGACAGCCTGCTCGACTCACCGGCACTGATTGAAGTGGCGCGCCGCAATACGACGGCTGAAACGGTCGCGCAGAAGATTCACCCGGTGGACCGCGACAAGAAGCGCGAACTGCTCACGCACCTGATCAAGCAGCACAACTGGTTTCAGGTGCTGGTGTTCACGCGCACCAAGCATGGCGCGAACCGCCTCGCCGAACAGCTGACGAAAGATGGCATCAGCGCGCTGGCGATTCACGGCAACAAGAGCCAGTCGGCACGCACGCGCGCGCTCGCCGAGTTCAAGGATGGCACGCTGCAGGTGCTGGTCGCCACCGACATCGCCGCGCGCGGCATCGATATCGATCAACTGCCGCACGTGGTCAATTACGATCTGCCGAACGTGCCGGAAGACTACGTGCACCGTATCGGCCGTACGGGCCGCGCGGGTGCTACGGGCGAAGCGGTGTCGCTCGTTTGCGTGGACGAGTTGCAACTGCTCAAGGACATTGAGAAGCTGATCAAGCGTCCCGTCCCGCAGGAAGTGATCGCGGGCTTCGAACCCGATCCGACCGCGAAGCCGGAGCCGATTCTGCGTCGCGGTCAGGGTGGCGGTGGCGGCGGCGGACGGTCGCCGCGTCAGAGCCAGGGCACGCCGAAGCGCGAGGGTGCAGCGGCGGCCAAGCCGGCGCAGCGTTCGGGGCAACGGCCGGCGAACGGCCAGCAACCGCGCGCGCAGGGTGCGAAGCCGGCCGCGGGCAATGACGGCCAGGCGCGCAATCAGACACGGCCGCAAGGCGCCAAGGCGACCAATGGTCATGGTGGCGAGGCGCGTCGCGAAGGTCAGCGTCGTGACGACCGGCCGCGCGCGGTCGCGCATGAAGCCGCCGCGACGCAGCACGCGCCGCGCAAGCCACAGGCCAACCGCCCGCAGGGTGGCAATCCAGGCGCCTTGCTCGGTGGCGGCGCAAAGGCACGCAATGACGCACCTCGCGGCGGCCAGTCCACGCGCAGCGGGCAGCGCGGGCGTTAAGCGCGTTCTGGTGTCTGGTGCAGCCAGCGGGGTTGCCGGCCGGCTGCGCGACCTTGTGTAATCACGGGGCTGCTGGCTTGCAGCGCGCCGTTATGTAATCACAAAGCTGCTGGCTTGCAGCGCAGTGTCTGCAACCTCGGACGCGTAAGCCAGCGCGTCGAACTGCGCCGTCAAGCATGGGAAGCAAAACACACGCTTGGCGTGTGACCGACCAGGCGCTCTCATACTGGCCTGAGCGATAAAACACGCAGCCATTGCCAGCAATTTCAAGGCTAACGGCTCGCCATCGCGGCGGCCTGCTTCAAATGCTCGATCTGATGTTCCCAGCGATCGAGCACCGCCTCGCGCTCCCCCTCGAGTTCGAACGTTATGCCGCTCGTCAGACGCGCATAGGGGACGCTTTGCGCCTCCGCTGAGTCAATCGAGCCGATCAGATACACCAGCCCGCTTTCATCGCCAGGCACGTCTGCTAGCGGTGAAACGATCAGTTGGACTTGGTAAAACGTCTCGTCGCAGACGAACGTGAGTGCGGCGCGTCCGCTTCGCGCGATGGCCTGGGTGGCCCGCGCCCGCGGCCATAACGCGATGCACAGCGTGCGCGAGTCGGGCGCATACAATTCACCCACCCCAAGCAGCGACGTGCGCAGATGGCCATGCGTGTCCACGGTCAGCAGCGACGCGGTGAACCCCGTCTTGCTCGCCAGCGACGACCCGTCGAACTGCGCGCGCACAGCGTCGGGCCATTCATCGAAAACGTGCTGTTCGAGCGCACGTGCGGGCGCCGAATCTGTTCCAGAAGGGTCGCTCATTCTTTCGATCCGGTTAGTGAAGGCAAGGCTCCATCATGCCTCGAAAAACAAGATGGCCCGCATAAGCGGGCCATCGGTCAGCGGCAAAGCGCTAGATGAAACGTCGAGCGAAAACCTCGAGTGGAACCGTCAAACGAAATCGTCCGGCAAAAGGCCGGCAAAGCCCGACGCAAAGCTAGCCGGCACGCTTCGATCAACGGAAGAACACGTGTTGCGTGATTTTCGCGAGCGGATAATGCACGCCCGGCTGGATGCTTGCCGGCAAGTCGAGCGGCTTGAGCAGCATCTTTACGCACATGTCAGCGGACAGGTTGCGCCGCACCAACGCATTGATGCGCGCAGCGCGTTCGCGGTTATACGCCGAATCGTGAACGCGCTCCGGATAACGAACCGCGAAGACATGACGCAATGCAATCTCCGAGTCTTCGTTCTTGATCTCCATCACGCGCCGCATCAGCGCACCGAGTACGGCAAGCCGGCCGTTGCCTTCGATCTTGTTGTATTTCTTGAAAAACTTGAGGAAGTGCTTGTAGTGGCGAACTTCGTCCGTGCGAATGTTGTCGGTGATTTCCTTCAACACGGGGTCGTCCGAGCACTCGCCGATCGCGCGATACAGCGTTGCCGTGCCCGTTTCAACGACACAGCGCGCCACCATTTCCAGCGCGCGGGTCTTCTCGAAATCCTCGAAAGAACAGGTCAGCGAATATTCGGCCATGAAGTTACTGAACGCCGTGTCCCAGTCGAATTCCGGCCACACGTACGCGATATATGTTTTGAGCGCGCGGCCGTGCTGCATCTCTTCCGGCTCCCATTCGCGGTTGAGCCACGCGGAGACTTCAGGATCGTCGTTGAAAAACTGGCTGAGGTTGCTCGTGTAAATGTCACTGCCGCTTTCAATGAACGAAGACGCGCATAACAACAGCAGCAGATCTTCGTTCGCGACGGCCTTTTGCCGGTCGATGCGGGTGAGGTCGATGTCCTCGATCCGCCAGGGCATGACATGGTTTAGCTCTGTGTGCATCGTGTCTTGCTCCGAAAACTGTATCGACTCGCGGAGCAAGCTCGAAACCACTCGCTCTCAGCTGAGTGGTCCGCCATGTCTGATACAGCGCTTGAATTAGAGTTAACCCCTTGTATCCTGCATCTTAGTCGGTGTTTCACAACTCTGCAGGCGACTTAGCACAGACCATGCCGAAGCGCCGCAGTTCCTGGCGGCAAGTGGTCGAAATATTCAGACAGACAAAACGAAGTTGCGGACGTTAAAAAGCCAGCTCGAAGAGCTGGCTTGACGTTGATCGAGCGCCTGAAAATGAGGCTGCTCTGCCATGGCGGAAGCGCGCTGGCGGCCGCCCGCTGCGAATCAGGCGGCCTGGACGCCTTGCGAGCGTCGCGCGCCGCGCATGCGCCATCCCACGATGACAAGGGAGATGCCCGAGAGCACTGCCGCGACGAGCACGTAGTAACTCGGCGCGAGCTTGTCGCCGGTCAGGTGAATAAACGTTTCGACGATGGTCGGCGCAAAGCCGCCAAAGATCGTCACGCCAATGCTGTAACCAATCGAAAGACCCGTGGAGCGCATTTGCGTTGGGAAAATTTCGGACATCAGCGCGGGCATGGGACCGGAATAAGCCGCCTTGAAAATTCCGGCAGTGCCTTGCAACAACAACAGCCAGCCGAGCGTCGGATGAGATTGCAGCAACGCGAACATCGGATAGATGAGCAGGCCCATCAGGATCGACGTGGTTAGCATGATGCGAATCCGCCCGATGCGATCCGACAACGCGCCCATCACCGGCGAGAAGATGAATTGCAAGCCGCCGTTGAGCACCACGACCCCGAACGAAGCTGCCGCCGGCATGTGCAATTGCTTGACCGCGTACATCGGCATATACAGTTGCAGCACGTACACGCCCACGGTCGACTGCGCGACGATGCCCACCGCGAGCAGCAGATTGACCCACTGGCTGGCGAACGACGCTCCTTCGTCCGTCCCGCGTGCCGCGCCAGTCAGCTTCACCGCGGCGTCGCGCGCCCGCTTCAACGCGAGGAACTCCGGCGTTTCATCGAGATGCGAACGGATGTAGTAGCCGACCGGGCCGATCAGCAGTCCAAACACGAACGGCAGCCGCCAACCCCAGGTATTCAACTGCGCTGGCGGCATCCAGGCGGTCAGAAGCGAGCCGAATGCGGCAGCCGTGATTGCGGCGAGACCCTGACTCGCGAACTGCCAGCTTGCGTAATAACCTCGACGTGACGGGCTGTGTTCGACCATGAAGGCCGTCGCGCTGCCGAACTCACCGCCCACCGCGAAGCCTTGCACGAGCCGCGCGAGCAGGATCAGCACCGGGGCCGCGAGGCCAATCGACGCATACGGCGGCATCACGGCCATCGTGAGTGTACCGACCATCATCAGGGCGATAGCGAGCGTGAGCGCCGCCTTGCGGCCTTGACGGTCCCCGTAGATGCCCAGCACGACCGCCCCGAGCGGACGCATCAGGAACGAGATGCCGAAAGTGGCAATGGCGAGGAGCGTCGAGAGCCACTCGTCCTGCATCGGGAAAAACTCTTTCGCGATGATGGTCGCAAAGTAGCCGTACACGAGGAAATCGAACCACTCGAGCGCATTGCCGACGGACGACGAAAACACGATCCGGCGCACCAGCGCTTTGGAAAGCGGCGGCGCATCGGCGTATGCGGGAGCGGTCGCAGAATGCGACGCGGGGGTAGTCATACTGTCTCCTGTCGATCCCGGCGCTCGCGTGGACGCCGGCTACGATCCATGCAAGTGGCCGGCGGATCGTTGTGGTGCCGGTCTCGTGGCGAAAGGGCAAAGCGCCGCGCTTACCGGAAGCGACGCTTCACGCTGCGGCCGGATCAGAACCCTGCGGCCAGCCCGTCCCGGCGGCTGTCGCTCGCGGCCACATAACCGCGCTCCGGCTCGTTACGGTCGAGCTTCCAGATGTACTGGCCCGAGCCGAAGTCCATGTAGGGGTCGTCGACCGACTTGATGGTGTGGCCAAGCTTCTGCAACGCCTCGGCCGTCTTCGGGTCGAGCGTCGATTCGATGTCGATCGTGAAATCGCGGTTGACCTTCCAGCGCGGTGCGTCGCAAGCGGCCTGCGGCTGCTGTCCGTAGTCGAGCATCCGCACGATGGATTGCAGATGACCTTGCGGTTGCATGTCGCCGCCCATCACGCCAAAGCTCATCACCGCTTCCTGCTGGCCGTTCACCTGCTGCGTGAGGAACGACGGAATGATCGTGTGAAACGGCCGCTTGCCGCCTTCCACCACGTTCGGCGACTTCGGGTCCATCGAGAATCCGCAGCCACGGTTCTGCATGGAAATGCCCGCATCCGGCACGACGATGCCCGAGCCGAAACCCATATAGTTCGACTGGATGAAGCTCACCATCATGCCGCGCTCGTCCGCGACGGACATATAGATCGTGCCGCCCGCCTTCGGCATGCCGAAGTCGAACTGCGTGGCGCGCTTGTGATCGATCAGCTTCGCGCGCGAGGTCAGATAGGCGTCGTCGAGCATCTGTTCGGGCGTCACTTCCATGGAACGCGGATCGGCCACGTAGCGGTAGACGTCGGCGAATGCGAGCTTCATCGCCTCGATCTGCAGATGCTGCGATTCGACGTTGTCGACCGTGAGTTCCTTCACGTCGAATTTGTCGAGGATGCCCAGCGCGATCAGCGCGGCGATGCCCTGGCCGTTCGGCGGGATTTCGTGCACCGTGTAGCCGCGATAATCCTTGCCGATCGGCTCGACCCAGTCCGCGCGATAGTTGCGCAGATCGTCGAGCGTCAACGCGCTGCCGCCTTCACGCGAAAACGCCGCGATCCGCTCGGCAATCTCGCCTTCGTAGTAGGCGCGCGGGCCTTGCTCGGCGAGCTTGCGCAGCGTCTTCGCGTGGCCGGGAAAGCGCACCAGCTCGCTGACCTCCGGCGCGCGTCCGCGCGGCATGAAGGTGTCGGCGAAGCCCGGCAGGTCCTTGAGTTCAGGCACCGCGGCCGCCCACTTGTACGCGACAATGCTCGCCACTGCGTGGCCGCGCTCGGCAATTTCGATGGCCGGCTCCATCAGGTCGGCAAACGGCAGCGTGCCGAATTTCTGATGCAACGCTTCCCAACCCGCGATCACGCCCGGCACCGTGACCGTGTCCCAACCGCGCCTGGGCTGCTTCGCGAGTCCGTTCTCCTCGCCATATTTGCGCTTGAAATAATCGACGTTCCACGCAGCCGGCGACACGCCCGATGCGTTCAGTCCATGCAGCTTCCTGCCATCCCACACGAGCGCGAACGCGTCGCCACCCAGGCCGCACGACACCGGCTCGACCACCGTAATGGCGGCTGCCGCCGCGATGGCTGCATCGACCGCATTGCCGCCTTTCCACAGCATGCGCAAACCCGCTTGGGCGGCGAGCGGATGCGAAGTGGAAACAATGTTGCGCGCGAACACGGGCAGGCGCGGCGTCGGATAGGGGTTTTGCCAGTTAAAGCCAGTCATGTCGAACACTCTCGAAAGGGAGCCGCGGCGCTGAAGACACGCCGCATGCCACGGGAAGTGGGTGGAAAGCGGAACGAATGATTGCATCGCGATCCGGCACAAAAAACAAATTCATTTATCAAATGAATAAATGCAGCGGCATACTGAATGCAGTGCGCGATGTCCGCCGCAGTCTATGCACGTCGCACGACCCGGCCGGCCCATGCATGCGATGGTCTTACAATACGCAAACCCTCGCTCACGCATCGCAGGCCCGGCTCAGGCCGACTCGCGAGCATCGTCAAGAAGCAACCTCATGATCCGAGACACATGACCCGAGACCCCCGCCTGACTCTCAACGCCCGGCAACAGGAACTGCTGGAGTGGGTGCAACGCGACGGCTTCGTAACCGTGGACGACCTCGCGGCGCACTTCGACGTCACGCCGCAGACAATCCGCCGCGATGTCAACTGGCTCGCCGACATGAATCTGCTGCGGCGCTATCACGGCGGCGCCAGCCTGCCGACCAGTTCCGAAAACGTCTCGTACACCGCGCGGCAGCGCATGTTCCACGACGAGAAGCGGCGCATTGCAGCGTTAGTGGCCACTCACATCCCGGATCAGGCGTCGTTATTCATCAACCTCGGCACGACCACGGAGGAAGTGGCTCGCGCGCTGAACCGGCATCGCGGCTTGCGCGTGATCACCAACAACCTGAACGTCGCCAGCATGATGAGCGGCTATCCGGATTGCGAGGTGCTGGTGACGGGCGGCATCGTGCGGCCTTGGGACAAGGGGATCGTCGGCGAACTCGCGATCGATTTCATCCGCCAGTTCAAGGTGGATTTCGCGATTATCGGCACGTCGAGTATCGAGACGGACGGCACGTTGCGCGATTTCGACACGCGCGAAGTACGGGTGGCCGAGGCGATCATCCAGCATGCGCGCACGGTTTTCCTCGCCGCCGACAATTCCAAGTTCGGCCGACCGGCACTGGTTCGCCAGGGTCATCTGGATCAGATCGATGCGCTTTTCACGGACGCTGTGCCGCCCGCGGACATGGCCGAAACGCTCGCGGCGGCGAACTGCCAGGTGTACGTTGCCGACTGACTGAAGCGCCGTCGCGCTGGACGCGAAGGACGGCTTGACGCCGCCCGCATCATGACTGAATGTGCGCCACTCAGGTGCTTTGTGGAGAGTCGCCACGCGCACTGCGTGATGCTGCACCGCACGCGAAAGTTCGAGTGAAATCAAGGATTTCGCCGCGACGGCAAACCGCCGTTGCGCCGCTCGCTTGTCAAAGGGAAAATTTACTGGGGCCGAATTGGCGTTTGACGTGGGCTTGACTACACTGCAATTCCCCGGCGCCGTTCCGCATTCCGCGTAGCGCTGGTCGCCAAGAACTGTCGTGAGCCGTACTTCCCGACTGATCCTCTAGCGGACTCCGCTGGCCTCGTGCCAGTCGCCTTCAAGGCCGTCCGCCTATGCTTGACATGGAGAGAACGATGCTGAGTCCGCATGAATTCGCCACGTTGTTGCTCGTCAAGGATGCTCCGAACCAGGTCGACATGGAGCGTGAAGAACTCGATGCATTGCTGGAGCGCCAGCTCGTCCAGCTCGAACGCCTTGCATCGGGTAACGAACAATGGCGCGTAACCGAATCCGGCGACACTGCGCTGCGCGCCATCAAGCGTCTTTCCTAGTTGTCGCTGCGGTTCGTCAACCGCCCTCAATCTCGAACGAAGCGGGACGCGTGTAGCGCCCCGCTTCATTGTGCGCAGATCATTTACACAGTAAATTGACGCGACGGACCGATACCCTTCGCGCATGCCCAAAACCCTTTCCGCCGATGACATCCAGCAGTTTCGCGAGACCATGCGGCGCGTCGCGGAACAGGCGTTCGCCACGCGTGGCGCGCAGGGCGTGACCATGCGCGAACTCGCGAAGGAGTTGGGTTGCAGCGCGATGACTCCGTATCGCTACTTCCGCGACAAGGACGAGATTCTGGCGATGGTCCGCGCCGCCGCGTTCAATCGCTTCGCGGCGCGGCTGGAAGCGGCCGCGAAAGACGCACCTGAAAACGACCACTCATCGGTGAGCGACGCGTACGTTGCATTTGCGCTCGACGAGCCGCACGCCTATCGCCTGATGTTCGATCTGAATCAGCAGGATGGCGGCTACCCGGAGCTGGCAACGGCCTCACAGCGCGCGTGGCGCATGCTGGGCGAGCACTTCAGCCGGCTGGTTGCCGCGGGCATTCTCGAGGGCGATCCCGAACTGATCGGCTATGCGTACTGGGCAAGCCTGCATGGGTTCACGATGCTCGCGCTCGCGAACCAGCTGCCACTGCCGGCGTCGCAGCACGGAACGCCGAGCGGGCAGCCCACGCGCGAAGCCGTGTTCGCGCAGATTCGGAAGATGCTCTGGCGTGGCGCGCAACCGCAACGCGGCGAGCCGTAGCGCTCTACGTCAGCCGTTTCGCAAAGTCGGATCTACCGCTGCGCGCCAGCTGAGCGCCTTCGCGCGCTGTTCGTTCAAGAACGTCACCCATTGATTGCGCGTCTGCGGATCGCTGCCGACAGCCTCGCTCGTGTAACGTTGCGCGATCGACGCCTGAAACGCGCAGAAATCCTGCTTCGACAACCTGCCGTGCCGGTTCGCCACGTACGCGTCGAAAAAGGTCACGTAGACGTTTTGCGCGTCATGCCCGTAGTCGACCGCCTGCGCCGTGCACATCTGCTGTAACGACACAAAGGACGGCGCGCCCGCCGAGCCTTCGAGGCTCGTCGGCGAACTCACACATCCCGCCAGAAGCGCGGCGGCGCCGATCATCAAAATTCCACGCATGAATTTCCCCCGAATTGGCTGCTGCCGAGAGTATCGTCCGTGGCCGTCCGTTGCGCTACTCCCCTGTCCGGCTAATAGAGGACCGCCTAAGGCAAGCGAACTTTACTTTTTCGAATATGTTCATTAAAGTTCGAAAACGAACACGAAGCGTTCGATAGATTTTCCAACCGCTTTTCGCAACTCACATGGGGACACGGCAGGTGACGCAAGGCTCGAGATACGATTTGCTTGTCGTCGGTGGCGGCATCAATGGCGCAGGCATTGCGCGCGACGCGGCAGGTCGCGGCCTGTCGGTGCTTCTCTGTGAGCAGGACGACCTGGCCGCGCATACGTCGTCGGCGAGCACGAAGCTGATTCACGGTGGCCTGCGCTACCTCGAATACCGCGAGTTCGGCCTCGTGCGCAAAGCGCTGCAGGAACGCGAAACGCTATTGCGCGCCGCACCGCACATCATGTGGCCGCTGCGCTTCGTGATGCCGCACATGCCCGATCTACGCCCGGCCTGGCTCATTCGCGCCGGCCTGTTCTTTTACGATCATCTGGCCAGGCGCGAGCTATTGCCGGGCTCGCGTGGCATCGTCATGCGCGATCACCCCGCGGGAGCGCCGCTCGTCGATTCGATCAGGCGCGGTTTTGTCTATTCGGACGGCTGGGTCGACGACGCGCGCCTCGTCGTGCTGAATGCGCTGGATGCGCAGGAGCACGGTGCAAAGATTCTCACGCGCACCCGCCTCGTGAGCGCAGTGCGTGCCGGCGGCGAATGGCGCGCGCAGCTCAAACGCGCGGACGGCACCCTTCTCGACGTGCGCGCCAACGCCGTGGCGAACGCTGCGGGGCCGTGGGTCGGCGACCTGCTGCGAGGCGCGCTCGGCCGCAAGGCGTCGCATAGCGTGCGCCTCGTGAAGGGCAGCCATATCGTCACGCGGCGCCTGTTCGAGCACGATCATGCGTACATTTTCCAGAATCCGGACAAGCGGATCATCTTTGCGATTCCCTACGAACACGACTACACGCTGATCGGTACGACGGACATCGAATATCGCGGCGATCCTTCGCAAGTAACGATCACGGCCGACGAAACGCAATACCTGTGCGACTCGATCAACCGCTATTTCAAGCAGAAGATTTCCCCGGCGGACGTGCGCTGGACCTACTCCGGCGTGCGTCCGCTGCTGGAGGAAGAAGGCGCGGACAATCCGTCCGCGGTAACGCGCGACTACTCGCTCGAACTGGACGCGCCCGCTGGCGAAGCGCCGCTGCTGTCGGTGTTCGGCGGCAAGATCACGACGTTTCGCAAGCTGGCCGAAGAAGCCGTCGACAAACTCGCGAACGCGCTGCATCGCGAGTCGCCGTCGTGGACGGCCGGCGCGCCACTGCCGGGCGGCGATATACCGAACGCCGATTTCGAGGGCTTTCTGACCGGATTCAGGCAGCAGCACCCCTCGCTGCCCGCCGATCTCGCCTATCGCCTCGCACGCGCGTATGGCACGCGCGCCGCCAGAGTTATCGGACGCGCCCAATCGCTTGCCGAGCTCGGGCGTCCCTTCGCGCCGGGTCTCTACGAAGCGGAACTGGTTTATCTGCGCGATACCGAATGGGCGCGCAGCGCGCAAGACGTGTTGTGGCGGCGCTCGAAGCTCGGGCTGCACGTGGAACCCGGCACGCTCGACGCAATCACGCGCGACATCGACACATGGTTCGCTCGCGAACCGGTCCGGCAGAGCGCCTAGACTGACCGTAACGTTACCGAAGCCGACGTCGCCCGCGGCGCAAGTGTCGCCGCCATCAATCCGGACAACTTCACCCTCGGCTTCGCCAGGCCGGGACGCACACGAACACGTTTGCAGCCCGCTTAGAAAAACAAGCCGTTCCCGTCGCCGGTCACAAGCCGGCGATTCATAAAACGCATGGAGAAGAGACAATGCAGGATCAGTACATCCTCGCGCTTGACCAAGGCACCACCAGCTCGCGCGCGATGCTGTTCGACCGGCTCGGCAACATCGTGTCGACCGCGCAGAAGGAATTTCAGCAGATCTATCCGCGGCCGGGCTGGGTCGAGCACGATCCGCAGGAGATCTGGTCGACACAGGCTGGCGTCGCTGCCGAGGCCGTCACGCGTGCCGGCATGAACGGCACGTCGATCGCTGCAATCGGCATCACCAATCAGCGTGAAACCACGATCGTGTGGGATCGGGAAACAGGTCATCCGATTTACAACGCGATCGTCTGGCAGGACCGTCGCACCGCCGATTTCTGCGACCAGCTCAAGGAGCAGGGTCTCGAAGAAAAAGTCCGCGCGAAAACCGGTTTGCCGATCGACTCGTATTTCTCCGCGACCAAAATTCGCTGGATTTTGGACAACGTAGAGGGCGCGCGTGAAAAAGCGCAACAGGGGCGCCTCGCTTTTGGCACCGTGGACAGCTGGCTCGTATGGAATTTCACGAAGGGCGGCCTGCACGTGACTGACGTCACCAACGCGTCGCGCACCATGCTTTTCAATATCCACTCGCTGAAGTGGGATGACGAGCTGCTCGAAGCGCTCGACATTCCGCGCACCATGCTGCCGGAGGTGCGCGCGTCGTCGGACGTGTACGGGCCGACCAAGACCACGGTGTTCGCGTCGAAGATTCCGCTTGCCGGCATTGCCGGCGACCAGCACGCCGCGCTTTTTGGGCAGATGTGCACGGAGTCCGGCATGGTGAAGAACACCTACGGCACCGGCTGTTTCCTCGTGATGAACACCGGCGACAAGCCGATCGAATCGAAGAACAATCTGGTCACTACGATCGCATGGCAAATCGGCGATCAGATCAATTACGCGCTGGAGGGCAGCATTTTCATCGCCGGCGCAGTGGTGCAATGGTTGCGCGACGGGCTCGGCATCATCAAGAGCGCCGGCGAGATCGAAACGCTCGCGCGCAGCGTGCCGCATTGCGACGGCGTGTATCTGGTGCCGGCGTTCGCGGGCCTCGGCGCGCCGCACTGGAATGCGCGTGCTCGCGGTACGCTGTTCGGCGTAACGCGCGGCACAAGTTCAGCCCACATTGCACGCGCGGCGCTCGACTCGATCGCGTATCAATCGCTCGACGTGCTGAAGGCGATGGAAGCCGACTCCGGCATTCGCATCGGCGAATTGCGGGTGGACGGCGGCGCCTGCGCAAATAATCTGCTGATGCAGTTCCAGGCCGACATTCTCGGCGTGGACGCGGTGCGTCCGAAAGTGTCGGAAACCACGGCGCTGGGCGCGGCCTATCTCGCGGGCCTCGCGGTGGGCTACTGGAAAGATGTCGACGAACTGAAAAGCCAGTGGAAACTCGACCGCCGTTTCAACCCTGCCCTGCCGCACGCCGACGTCAAGGAATGCCTCGACGGCTGGAAGCGCGCCATTCGCGCCGCAAAGGCGTGGGCCGACACGCCCTGACCTGACCTGACGCCCGGTCGCGTGATTCAACGTCGATAACGAGGAAGCCGCTCCTTCGAGGCGGCTTCCGTACAACAAATAGTTCGGATAACCAACGATGTCTCCTTATATTGCTGAATTCATCGGCACGGCGCTGGTCGTGCTGCTTGGCGACGGCGCCGTGGCCAACGTGCTGCTCGCGCGCACCAAAGGTAAAGGCGCGGACCTGATCGTGATCGTCATGGGCTGGGCCATGGCGGTGTTTATCGCGGTCTACGTCACCGCTTCGTTCAGCGGCGCGCACCTGAATCCTGTGGTGACAATCAGCCTTGCGCTGGCCGGCAAATTCGCGTGGGCCAAGGTGCCGGGTTATATAGCGTCGCAGATGCTCGGCGGCATGGCGGGCGCGCTGCTCGTGTGGATGGCTTACCGCCAGCACTTCGCGAAAGAAGGCGACGCCGACGTGAAGCTCGGCGTGTTCTGCACCGCACCGGCAATTCGCAGCGTGCCGCACAACCTGCTCACGGAAATGATCGCCACGTTCGTGCTGATTCTCGGCGTGCTGTATCTGGCGTCGCCGCAAGTGGGTCTCGGCGCGCTCGACGCGTTGCCGGTCGGCCTGCTCGTGCTGGGCATCGGCATTTCGCTCGGCGGTCCGACCGGGTACGCGATGAGTCCCGCACGCGACCTGTCGCCGCGTCTGATGCATGCGCTATTGCCGATTCCGGGCAAGCGCGATAGCGACTGGCGCTACGCGTGGATTCCGGTGTGTGGTCCGCTACTCGGCGGCGCGGTCGCCTCGGGGTTGTTCCTGTCACTGCACGCGCACTGACTCCGCGTACACGAAACGGTGAGCGGCACGCCGACGCGGCGCACCGCGCAAGCGGCGTCAAACGACGTATGATGGTGCTTTCAGTCTGCGCACATGAGCTTGCAAGTCCGTTGCTCGCGCACCTTCCGCTTTCCGTTTCCACGCATGATCGACCACCTCATCTGTGACTGCGACGGCGTACTCGTCGACAGCGAAGTTATTGCTGATCGCGTGATGTACGACACGCTGACTGCCACGTTTCCGGGCCTCGATTTCGAACCCGTCGTCAAAACGGCGTTCGGCCAGCAGACCTCACGCTTTCTCGAAGGCATTGAAAAGTCGTTCGATATCACGCTGCCGGCCGATTTCCTCGAGACGATCGAACATCACGTCGAACTCGAACTGGCGGCGTCGCTCAGTCCGATCAACGGCGTGCGCGAGGCGTTGCAACGCGTGCCTTTGCCGGCCGCCGTCGTGTCGAATAGCCGGGTGACGCGCGTGACCGCGTCGGTGCGGCGCGCGGGTTTACAGCAGATTTTCGGCGAGCGCGTGTTCAGCGCCGAACAGGTGGCGCGCCCCAAACCTTATCCGGACGTGTACCTGTTCGCCGCGCAATCGCTGGGCGTCGAACCGTCGCGTTGTCTGGTCGTCGAGGACAGCGTGGCCGGTCTGAATGCGGCCCGCGCGGCGGGCATGAAGACCATCGCGTTCGTCGGCGCGAGTCACATTCCCGATGGTTATGCGGACGCACTTCGCAACATGGGCATGACACGGATCATGCACCACATGGATGAACTGCCCGCGCTGGTGGAAGCCGGCGTACGCGGCGATTTCGCGGGCGTGCAGTCGTAGCGCACGGCATTGCTTTCGCCATTGAAAAGCCGGCATAGTGTGCCGGCTTTTTCACATCGACCCTCGGTCAACGCGAACCCTTTAACGGTTCACGCGTTCGCCGCATCAAGCATCATGCCTCGTCGGCGACACACTCGCGCGCGTGCGCCAGCGCCTCGCGAAATTCGACCAGTTCGGCGATCGTGAGCATCGGCAGATTGTGCTGTTGCGCAAAGCGTTCGACGTCCGCGCCGCGCGTCATCGTGCCGTCGGCGTTCATCAATTCGCACAGCACGCCGGCCGGTTTCAGACCTGCGAGGACCGCCAGGTCCACCGTGCCTTCCGTATGGCCGCGACGTGCCAGTACGCCGCCGGGTTGCGCTCGCAGCGGAAACACATGACCGGGACGCACGATGTCGGCCGGTTTCGCCGTATCGGCGATCGCGGCACGAATCGTCGTCACGCGATCGAGCGCGGATACGCCGGTCGTCACGCCGTCGCGCGCTTCGATCGATACCGTGAACGCCGTGCCATGACGGCTTTCGTTGTTGACCGCCATCGGCGGCAATTCGAGCGCGCGAATCTTGTCGTCGGGCAGGCACAGACAGACGATGCCGCTGCATTCACGAATCAGCAGCGCCATCGTTTCGACGGAAAGACGCTCGGCGGAGACGATCAGGTCGGCTTCGTTCTCACGATCGTGGTCGTCCTGCAGCACGACGGCGCGTCCATCGCGCATGGCCTGCAAAGCAGCGGCGATTCGCGGCGGAACGGTTTCGGTGGCGAGCAGCGGGAGATCGAGCGAAGCGTCGGGCGCGATCGTCGACGGAGTGGGAAAAGTGGCAAAAGACATAGTTGAAACGCTCATCGCAAAAGTGGGGCGAAAAACGTTTCAGGGCATTGCAAACAGACAAAGACGCGCCGCCGAGCGCCGCATGGCGACACTCACCCGCCGCTCAAACTTCTGGCGGCGGCACGGGAACGAACATGACTATCTGCACATCTTCTTCCATTCGGACTATGACCGTCGGCTCTGGCTTCTCACCAGATCTGCTGACCTCGCGTTGTCTTTCATGCGGCAAAGACACCTGCTACGCGAGCGCTCGCGGGCTCACCGGCTCACGCTTTCGCGCTGCCGGCATACCGCCGGTGGGGAATTTCGCCCCGCCCTGAAGACGCACTGATTGCCGGACAAACCGGCCGGCAAAGGATACAACAGTCGCGCTGCGCGTGCAGCGCAACCCTGACGGATCAGACAGGCACGCCGCATTCACGGTGTGCCATCGCGACGCGGGCGATCAAACCTGCGCAGGTTCGCGCGCGGGTTCATGCGGCGCTGACTGGGCGGCCTGCTGTTGAACCTGCTGCGCAACCTGCTGTGCAGCCTGAGGTGAGGCATCGTGCGCCCGGTCGTGAGATGCGGGCACATCCCAGCGCGGCGGCGTTTCCGCTTTCAGCGTCACGCGGAAAGCGCGCGCTTCGGTATCGCCAGGATTGCGCAGGCTGTGCGGTTGATCGGCGTCGAACACGATGGCGTCGCCGGTCGCGAGCAACTGCCGCTGGTCGTGCACGCTGACTTCCAGCGTACCCTCGCTCACCACCAGATTGACCGTCGTACCGGGCGCGCGGCGCGTGCCGGCCTCGGTATGCAAGGGTGCGATGCGCAGTTCGTGGAATTCGGCGGCAGTCGGCTCGGCGTCGGGGTAAAGCGGACGCGCCGAATAACGCCCATTCGAACTGACGACGCGCGACGAACGATCCGCCGGCAAATGCTCGAAGCCATTATTCGCGTGGCGCCGCAGGAAGGCCGCGACGGATACCTTCAATGCCGCCGCCACCTTGCACAGGACTTTGATGGACGGCACGCTGCGCGCCGATTCTATCTGCGCCAGCATCGCACGGGACACGCCGGAAGCGCGAGCGAGCGCATCGAGTGAAAGCTGCCGTTCGGCGCGCAGACGGGCCAGATTCACGCCGACCAGATGTTCCAGCGCGTCGAAGGGTTCGGCGGTACGCGCCGGCGTGTCGGCGTCAGCGGCGGGATCGCGCACCAGCGCAAGCGGGGAATGCATGATTGCCTCCAGAAGCACCGCCGCAAGGCGGGCAAGCGATGAGTGGAAGCAAGATAGCATCGCGCCCTGCCGCGCCCAACGAAGTTATCTTCACACTGAAATCTGTTCTGCTCGCATAGAAGCCCTCGCGTTGTTGCGGATAGTTGTCGCGGATAGTTGTCGCGGATGGTTGTCGCGGATGGGCAGGCCCACACCCGCTTCATGACGCCCGCTGCGCGGTCCTCACTGCCGGCGCGTCCATCCTTGCCGCAAACCAGGTCAGCAGCAACGCCGCCACACTGACGGCTGCCGCAACCCAAGGCAGCGTGTCGAGCGAATGGCCGTGGTCGATCACGAGCCCGCCTAGCCACGCGCCCGCCGCATTGCCGACGTTGAACGCGCCGATGTTCAGCGTCGACGCCAGATTCGGCGCGGCCGCGGCCTTTTCGACCACGCGCATCTGCAACGGCGGCACGGTAGCGAACGCGGCGATACCCCATACGAAAACCGTGATCGCCGCGGCAACCTGCGAATGACTGGTGCGCGCGAAGAGCGCCATCACCACCGCGAGCGCGACCAGAATGCCCATTAGCGACGGCATCAACGCGCGGTCCGCGAGCTTGCCGCCAATCGTATTGCCGATCGTCAGTCCGACGCCGAACAGCACGAGTATCAGCGTCACGGCGTGCGGCGAGAAGCCGCTCACCTGCTCCAGAATCGGCGCAATGTAAGTGAACACCACGAACACGCCGCCAAAGCCTAGCACCGTCATGCCGAGCGCGGTCCAGACTTGCAGGTCCTTGAGCACGCGCACTTCATGGCCGAGCCCGACGGGACCGGCGTCGTGCCGGTTCGGCACCAGCGCCGTCACGCCGGCGAGCGACAGCACGCCGAACGCGCTGACAATCCAGAACGCCGCGCGCCAGCCGAATTCCTGCCCGACGAACGTGCCGAACGGCACGCCGAGCACGTTCGCGAGCGTGAGGCCGGTGAACATCAGCGCAATCGCGCTTGCGCGCTTTTCAGCGGGCACGAGCGACGCCGCGACCACCGCGCCAATGCCGAAAAACGAACCGTGCGCGAACGAGGTCACCACTCGTGCGACCATCAGCACCGAATAGCTCGACGCGATCGCGCACAACGTATTGCCGACGATGAACACGCCCATCAGCAGTTGCAACGCGAGCTTGCGCGGCATTCTGCTCGTGACCACCGCGAGCAGCGGCGCGCCGACCGCAACGCCGAGCGCGTAGCCGCTCACCAGCAAGCCGGCGGACGGAATGGACACGGCCAGATCGCGCGCGACGTCGGGCAGCAAGCCCATGATCACGAACTCGGTCGTCCCGATCGCGAAAGCGCTGATCGCCAGCGCCAGTAAGGGTATGGGCATTCTTCTACTCCAGGTTGTCAGGATAGGCCGTGCCCCGCTGCCGTCACGGATGGGACGATGACGCCTGCCGCAACGGCGACCCGCGGCTGCCTGTCGGCCGTTGCCGTTCCGCTGGCAGCACGTCGTCGAGCGGATGCGGCGCCGCGACTGCGCTTACCGATCTAACAGCGCCTGCCGCCTAGCCGCGCCGACGAACAGCGCGTGATCGAGTCACATGAGCCCGTCGGCGTAGCGGTATTAGGGTTTTCGAGCATTGAATTGTGGAGGCTCGCCAAGCTTTTGAGAATGGGCGTAGCATTTGAAGCATTCTCAAATTTTTTTTGAAAATGCCGACAATGGACAATCTTGGCGACATCCGGCTTTTTGTCGAAACCGCGCAACTGGGCAGCCTCTCCGCGGCCGGCCGCAAGATGTCGCTGACGCCGGCCGCCGCGAGCGCCAGGCTGGCGAGGCTCGAAGCCGGGCTGAAAACGCGGCTGTTCGAGCGCACCACCCGCCGGCTGCGCCTGACAGACGAAGGCCGGCTGTACCTGAATTGCTGCCGCCAGGCGCTGCAATCGCTGGACGACGCCGAGGCCGCGCTGCAGGCAGGACAAGGCGCCGTGCGCGGCAAGGTGCGCATTTCGGCGACGTCGGACTTTGGCCGCAATCTGCTGATGCACTGGCTCGACGAGTTCAACGCGCACTATCCGGAGGTGAGCTTCGCCCTCACCTTGTCGGATTCGCTGTCCAATCTCGTGCAGGAAGATATTGACCTTGCGATCCGCTTCGGCGTGCCGCAGGACAGTTCGCTGGCCGCCCGCCGGCTGGCGCCGAACCGGCGCGTGCTGTGCGCGTCGCCGGACTACATTGCCCGTAGGGGCGAGCCGAAAGATCCGCTGGATCTCGCCAATTTCGACTGCATCGTGCTGGGTACGGCGTCCGGGCCCGCCAACGAATGGCGTTTCACGCGCGGCGACCAGGTGCAGCACTACACGGTGCCGCTCGACACCGCGCGCGAAACGAACGACGGCGCCGTGGCCCGCGAATGGGCCGTGCGCGGCTATGGCATCGTGATCAAATCGATGTGGGACGTGCAGGCCGATCTGCGCGCGGACGGCTTGAAGATCCTGCTGCCCGACTGGCGCTACCCGGACGCGCCGCTGCACGCGCTTTATCACCGCAACCGTTTCATGGCGCCGCGCGTGCGGGTGCTGCTGGACTTTCTGGCCGAGCGTTTCGCGCAGGTTTCGGGCGAACTGGAGCGGCTGCTGGACCTGCCGCCCGACGAAAGCGCCCCCGCACCCGCCTCCGAACCGCACGGAAATGAAGGGCTATAATATTCAGCTACGCTGCGGACGTGCTCCTGAATATGCCTCTGCTGGCTCCATTGAAACGCACTTGGAAGCCTGCCCGAAGGCGCACTCAGAGGAACTAAATGCAGACCTGCACGCCGCTTCACGGCCGGCCCGCATCCCGCATCTACGTTCGGCCCCACTTCACCTTTAAAAGACGCCCCCAGGTTAACCACTGCGACCGGCGAAATTCGATGACCAAGAAAGTTTATGTAAAGACCTTTGGCTGCCAGATGAACGAGTACGACTCCGACAAGATGGTCGACGTACTCGGCGCGGCTGACGGACTCGTCAAGACCGACACGCCCGAAGACGCGGACGTGATTCTGTTCAACACCTGCTCGGTGCGTGAAAAAGCCCAGGAAAAAGTATTCTCCGACCTCGGCCGCGTGCGCGAGCTGAAAGAAGCGAAGCCGGACCTGATCATCGGCGTGGGCGGCTGCGTGGCGAGTCAGGAAGGCGCGTCGATCGTGGCCCGCGCTCCGTACGTCGACCTGGTATTCGGTCCGCAAACGCTGCACCGTTTGCCGCAGATGATCGACAAGCGCCGCGAGAGCGGCCGCGCGCAGGTCGACATCACGTTCCCGGAAATCGAAAAATTCGACCACCTGCCGCCGGCGCGCGTCGATGGCCCAAGCGCGTTCGTGTCGATCATGGAAGGCTGCAGCAAGTACTGCAGCTATTGCGTCGTGCCCTACACGCGCGGTGAAGAAGTGTCGCGCCCGCTCGACGACGTACTGACCGAAGTCGCCGGACTCGCCGACCAGGGCGTGCGCGAAGTCACGCTGCTCGGCCAGAACGTCAATGCCTATCGCGGCGCGCTCACGCTGGGTTCGTCGGATATCGCCGATTTCGCCACGCTGATCGAATATGTCGCGGAGATTCCGGGCATTGAACGGATTCGCTACACCACGTCGCATCCGAAAGAATTCACACAGCGTCTGATTGACACCTACGCGAAGGTGCCAAAGCTCGTGAGCCACCTGCATCTGCCGGTGCAACACGGCTCCGACCGTATCCTGATGGCAATGAAGCGCGGCTACACGGTGCTCGAATACAAGTCGGTAATTCGCAAGCTACGTGCGATCCGCCCGGATCTGTCGCTGTCCACCGACATGATCGTGGGCTTTCCCGGCGAGACGGAAGAAGACTTCGACAAGATGATGGCGCTCGTCCACGAGATGAAATACGACACGAGCTTCTCGTTCATTTACAGCCCGCGTCCCGGCACGCCGGCTGCGAACCTGCACGACGACACGCCGCGCGAAGTCAAGCTCAGGCGCCTGCAACATCTGCAAGCCACGATCGAAGAAAACGTGCAGCGCATCAGCGATTCAATGGTGGGCAAGATCGAGCGCATTCTGGTCGAGCGGCCGGCCCGCAAAGACCCGAACGAGCTCGCGGGCCGCACGCAAAACAACCGCGTGGTGAATTTCCCGGCGCCGGTCGCGTCGCACGCGCGGTTGATCGGGCAGATGGTGGACGTGAAAATCGTCCATGCGTACCCACATTCACTACGTGGCGAGCTGGTACTGGTGCACGACGACGCACCGGCGACGACGCACTGAGCGAGCCACTGCACATCGTAACCGTCAGCAACCGACAGGATCGACCCACCGCCTTGAAGACCACTCAGCAGTCTCTGGAATTCACCGCTCCGCGCGACGACAACGCGCGGCTCGCCAACCTCTGCGGCCCGCTGGACGAAAACCTGCGGCAGATCGAGCAGGCCCTCGACGTGACGCTGCAACGCCGCGGCCATCGCATCACAATTCGCGGACGCGGCGCGAAACTCGCGCTGACGGCGCTGGAAAACTTCTACAACAACGCGCGTGAGCCGCTGTCCGTGGATGACATCCAGCTTGCACTCGTCGAAGTGCGTCATCCGGCGCGCCATCGCTCGAATGGCAACGGCAACGGCAATGGCACGGGCGGCGAAGCGGACGATCCGCACTTTGCGGGCAATCCCGACCACCCGTTCGACCAGCCCGCCGATACCGGCGAAGACGATGTCGAAGAACTCGGCCCGAAGCTCTACACTCGCCGCGCCGATCTGCGCGGGCGCACCCCCGCGCAGCGCGAGTATCTGAAGCAGATCGTGTCGCACGACGTCACATTCGGTATCGGCCCTGCAGGCACCGGCAAGACCTATCTCGCGGTAGCGTGCGCGGTGGACGCGCTCGAACGCGATCAGGTCAAGCGGATCGTGCTCACGCGGCCGGCTGTCGAGGCCGGCGAGCGTCTCGGTTTCCTGCCGGGCGACCTCGCACAGAAGGTCGATCCGTACCTGCGTCCGCTGTACGACGCGCTGTACGATCTGCTCGGCTTCGACAAAACCGCGAAGATGTTCGAGCGGCAGATGATCGAAATCGCGCCGCTCGCCTACATGCGGGGCCGCACGCTGAATCACGCCTTCATCATTCTCGACGAGGCGCAGAACACCACGCCCGAACAGATGAAGATGTTTCTCACGCGCATCGGCTTCGGCTCGAAGGCAGTGGTGACGGGCGACACGACCCAGGTCGACCTGCCGCGCGGTCACAAGAGCGGGCTGATCGAAGCGCAGCAGGTGCTGTCGGACGTGCGCGGCATCGCGCTCACGCGCTTTACCAGCGCCGACGTGGTGCGCCACCCGCTGGTCGCGCGAATTGTGGAGGCCTATGATGCGCATTCGCAGAAAACCGCCAATCCCGCGGATGCGCGCTAGTACGCGTTGAAGGTCACTGACCGAGCTATCGCCAGTCATCCAGCACATCCCGCAACCTGCCCACCACGCATGAGCCGCACCCCGAAACTGACGTTGAATCTGCAATTCCCCGCCGCCAGGGCCTGGCCGGAACACAAGGCGCTGCTGCCGCGCGCCACCGTGGCCGGCTGGATCAAGGCGGCACTCTTTGCGGATGGGGAATTGACGGTGCGCTTCGTCGATGCCGAAGAAGGCCGCACGCTGAACCGCACTTACCGCGGCAAAGACTACTCCACCAACGTGCTGACCTTCGCGTACGCGGAATCGGAAGAGGATCCGGTCAGCGGCGACCTGATCCTCTGTTGCCCGGTGGTCGAGAAAGAGGCCGCCGAGCAGGGCAAGCCGCTCATTGCACACTACGCGCATCTGCTGGTGCACGGCACGCTCCACGCTCAAGGCTACGATCACGAAGTCGACGAAGAGGCCGAGGAAATGGAAGCGCTCGAAACCGAAATCCTCGTCAAACTCGGTTTCCCCGATCCGTATCAATAGCCGATCCACTCTCTTCAAAGCCCACCGTGAGCACTTTCGTCCCAGAAGCCGACAGCCGGACGCCCTGCCCGGATTACCCGCCAGCGCTTGGCGAATCGCGGCTGCTCACGGACGAGGAATTGCGCGCGTCGCTCGATTGCACGCTGCGTGACTGGGACCGTAAGAGCGATCTCTGGCTGTTCGGCTATGGCTCGCTGATCTGGAATCCCGGTCTGCCGACGGTCGAAGCCATGCGTTCGAAGGTGCACGGCTACCATCGCGGACTGTATCTGTGGTCGCGCGTGAATCGCGGTACGCCGGAACAGCCCGGGCTCGTGCTGGCGCTCGATCGCGGCGGCTCGTGCACCGGCATCGCGTTCCGGCTCGCGGCCGAGGGCTCCGCGCCGCATCTGGAAGCGCTGTGGCGCCGCGAAATGGCGATGGGTTCCTATCGCCCGGCGTGGCTGCCCTGCGTGCTCGCGGACGGACGGCGTGTCGACGCGCTCGCTTTCGTGATGCGCCGCGACGTGCCGACCTACACCGGCAAACTGCGCGACGACGTCGTCAAAACCGTGTTCGGCTGTGCGTGCGGCCGCTACGGCACCACGCTCGACTACGTGAGCCGCACGGTCCAGGCGCTGCGCGAAAGCGGCATGCCCGACCGCGCGCTCGAGGCGCTGCTCGAACGTTGTCGCGAAGAAAGCCTTCAGCCGGACAGCGCGGAAAAAGCCCGCGTCGCCAGTCGCGAAACCGGACAGAAGTAAGCGCCACGCGCCGCCCTTTTTTTCCCAAAAACGCTTTTCGGCGCGTAATAAGTTAGGATGGAACCACGCCGGCCGCCCTCGGCGACGCGGGTTCACCCTGGTTTTATCCCGCTTCATTTATCGCCCAGCCATGCGGGACACGGTTCCGCCATGTGCGTGGTGTATCCTTAACGCTCTGCAACAGCGCGCCCAGTCTTGCCGGGCGCACTACCATGAACGACACGTATCCCAGTCGACGCCAACACGACAAACCGCAGGAAAAGCGCTCACTCCTCGAGCGTCTGACCGACTTCATCTCGCCCGAGCCCGACTCACGCGCCGAGCTTCTGGAAATACTGCAGGACGCGCACGAGCGCAACCTGATCGACGCCGACTCGCTGTCGATGATCGAAGGCGTATTCCAGGTATCCGAACTCAGCGCACGCGACATCATGGTGCCGCGCGCGCAAATGGACGCGATCAACATCGCGGATAGTCCCGCCGAGTTCATTCCGTTCGTGCTGGAAAAGGCGCACTCGCGCTACCCGGTGTACGAAGGCAACCGCGACAACATCATTGGCGTGCTGCTGGCCAAAGACCTGCTGCGCTACTACGCCGAAGAAGAATTCGACGTGCGCGGCATGCTGCGCCCCGCTGTCTTCATTCCCGAATCGAAACGTCTGAACGTGCTGCTGCACGACTTCCGGGTGAATCGCAATCACCTCGCGGTGGTGGTCGACGAATACGGCGGCGTGGCCGGCCTGATCACGATCGAGGACGTGCTGGAGCAGATCGTCGGCGATATCGAGGACGAATACGATTTCGACGAGGAAAGCGGCAACATCATCGCCTCGCCGGACGGCCGTTTCCGCGTTCGCGCGCTGACCGAGATCGAACAGTTCAACGAGGCTTTCGGCACGCATTATTCGGACGACGAAGTCGACACGATCGGCGGACTCGTCACGCATCACTTCGGACGCGTTCCGCATCGGGGCGAAAAAGTGCGTCTCGACGATCTTATTTTCGAGATTCTGCGCGGCGACGCCCGTCAGATTCATATGCTGCTGGTGCGCCGCGACCCGCTCGCCGGCCAGCGCGAACGCGAAGCCCAGCACGTGCAGACCTGATCCGCTCGTTGCCTTCGCCTTTCCAACTCCTCACGCCGACCGCGCAACAATGGCCGACCCGATCACTTCCCGTTCGCGCCGCGGCGTGACTGCGCCCGCCGCCGAGAACGCGCGCGGCCGCACGCTTCCCCGCTGGCATTACCTCGTCGCCCTGATGACCGGCGCGGCGAATACGCTTTCGTTCGCGCCGACGCCGCATGGCGGCTGGCTCGAACTGGCGATTTTCGCGTTCTTTTTCTTCTGGCTGACGCGCACGACCGGCTGGAAAAGCGCCGCGCTGACAGGCGGCGCTTTCGGCTTCGGCAACTACGTGACCGGCGTGTGGTGGCTGTACGTCAGCATGCACGACTACGGCGGCATGGCCGCGCCGCTCGCGGGCGCGGCCGTCGTGCTGTTTTCGTTGTATCTGGCCGTGTATCCGGCGCTGGCCGCAGGCGTCTGGTCCTTCTGCGCCGGGCACACGCGCGCCAGCACCGCCGTGGCCGACGACATCCCTTTTTCTCCTACGTGGCACGGCGCGCTGGCCTTCGCAAGCGCCTGGGCGATCGGCGAATGGCTGCGCGGCACGGTGTTCACCGGCTTTCCATGGTTGGCGAGCGGCTACGCGCAGGTGGACGGCCCGTTTGCCGGATTTGCGCCGGTGGCTGGCGTGTACGGCGTCGGCTGGATGCTGGCGCTCGCTGCGGCGCTAATTGTGCAGGCGTTGACCGCGGCGCTGCGGGCGCGTGAGGCGCGCGGCGCGGCGATGGAGCGCGCAAGCCACGCTCGACGCGACGCGGCGGCGCGCCCGGCAGTGAGCAGCGCGGCAGTGCCGGCCGGCGTCGCGATTGCGCTGATCGCGGCGGGTTTGCTGCTGCCGCTCGTGCAATGGACCGTGCCGGCGAATGCGCCGCTCACGGTGCGTCTGCTGCAAGGTGACGTGAAGCAGGAGATGAAGTTCGAGGAGGCCGGCATGCGCGCCGCGATCGACCAGTATCAGCAAATGATTACGTCGAAACCCGCCGATCTGATCGTCACGCCGGAAACCGCGATTCCGGTGCTTGCGCAGCAATTGCCCGCGCCGTTCGCGTCGGCGGTGCGACGCTTTTCCGACTCGACCGGCAGCGCGATCCTGTTTGGCGCGATCGGCGGCACGATTACCCCCGAAGGCCAGGTCACGGACTACACGAATAGCCTGTTCGGCGTCACGCCCGGCACGCGCGATATTTACCGCTACGATAAACACCATCTGGTGCCGTTCGGCGAATTCGTGCCGTGGGGGTTCCGCTGGTTCGTCAATCTGATGAGCATTCCGCTCGGCGATTTCTTCCGCGGGCCGCCAGTGCAGAAGCCGTTCATCGTGCATAACCAGCCGGTCGCCGTCGACATCTGCTACGAGGATATTTTCGGCGAAGAGATTGCCCGCACGATCCGCGAAAGCGAGACGCCTGCCGGCGTGCTGGTGAATTCCACCAATCTCGCGTGGTTCGGCGACACGATCGCGCTGGATCAGCATCTGCAGATCGCCCGCATGCGTTCGCTCGAAACCGGCCGGCCGATGCTGCGCGCCACGAACACCGGCACCACAGCGGCGATCGATTCGAACGGCAAGGTGCTCGGCCGTCTGGCGCCCTACACGATCGGCTCGCTCGACGTCACCGTGCAAGGCACGTCGGGCAGCACGCCTTATGTGACGAGCGGCAACAACACGGTGCTCGCGGTGTCGTTATTTTTGCTGGCTTTCGGTTTTGCCTTTGGGCCCGGCATCACGCGGCGCCGCCGCGCCGCGGCGTCCAACGACAGCGCGCAATAAAGCGCATCAACGAAAAAACGCGCGCTCCGGTTTCCCGGGAGCGCGCGTTCTGCTTTCTGGCGAGCGGCTCAGCCTGCTTCAGGCCGACGGCAGCGTATCGGCAAAGGACTGACGTTGCGACAGTTTCTGGAAATGCTTGTCCAGATTCGGATACGGTTCACGCCAGTTCAGCTCCGGCATGCGGAAATCGAGGTAGCCGAGCGCGCAGCCCACCGCAATGTCGGCAAGCGTGTAGTGATTGCCGGCACACCAGTTCTTGCTGCCCAGCCCCTGTGACATGGCGATCAGGCCTTCGTCGATCTTGCGCTGCTGGCGCGCGACCCATGCTTCCACGCGCTGTTCGGGCGTGCGTTGCGTGCCTTCCAGACGGATCAGCACCGCCGCGTCCAGCACGCCGTCGGCAAGCGCCTCCCAGCAGCGCACCTCGACGCGCTCACGGCCCGACGGCGGAATCAGCTTGCCGACCGGCGACAGCGTGTCGACGTATTCGCAGATCACGCGCGAGTCGAATACGGCTTCGCCATCTTCCATGACGAGGCACGGCACCTTGCCGAGCGGGTTGAAGGTATGAATGCGCGTGTCCGGCGACCAGACATTTTCGGGCACGAGTTCGTAGTCGATCTTCTTGTCGGCGAGAACGATACGAGCCTTGCGCACGAACGGGCTGCCGAGCGATCCGATAAGTTTCAACATTCCATCTGCCTTTTTCTGAATCCGGCGCAAGTATAAGTGCTTGACGGCGTTCACGAACATGCTGCCGCGCGTTTCGCGAACCGGGCGCGGACGCGCTGTGGATGGTTTGCAACATTGCCGCGAATGTGGCGCGCCGTCTAGCTGACCAAACGGCCAGACGGCGTCCGGCACAACGCGGGCCCAGCCTGATCCCGTCACGAACCGACGCAGTCCCAGCGCAAATTCGGCGCAAAATAGGAGTTTGCAATGGGCGCTACAATCGCACGATGAACCAGCCGAACGAACCCACCATCGCCATCGACGTCTACCGCAAGCGCCGTGAGCGCGTGCTCGCTGCGCTGCGCGCCGTGGGCGGCGGCGTCGCCATCGTCCCCACCGCGCCGGAGGCGTTGCGAAACCGGGACGCCGACTATCCGTACCGGCACGACAGCTACTTCTATTATCTGACGGGGTTCACCGAACCAGAGGCTTTACTTGTGCTCGACGCAAGCGCCGCACCCGGCGAGCCGGCGTCGATCCTGTTCTGCCGCGAAAAAAATGTCGAGCGCGAGACGTGGGAAGGCTTTCGCTTCGGGCCGGAAGGCGCGCGCGAAGCGTTCGGCTTCGACACCGCGTTTGCGATCGGCGAAGCAGATACTCAGGTGCCACGCATTCTTGCGGACAAGCCGGCGCTCCATTACGCGCTCGGCAGTTCGGCGGAACTGGACGACCAGGTGCGCGGCTGGCTCGACGCCGTGCGTGCGCAAAGCCGTGGTGGCGTGGCCGCGCCCACGGCGGCGCGCGATCTGATTCCGCTGCTCGATGACATGCGACTCGTGAAGGACGACCACGAACTCGCGATCATGCGCCGTGCCGGCCAGATATCCGCACACGCGCACCGTCGCGCGATGGCCGCGTGTCATCCGGGCGTGCGCGAGTATGAACTCGAAGCCGAATTGCTCTACACGTTCCGCAAGTT